>NZ_JAOCDI010000001.1:0-311917 GCF_029840855.1 Pseudomonas sp. GD03862 | reverse complement strand
GGCGGGTGAACTGGTGCGTACGCTGGACAAGCTGCGTGGCGAGATCAAGTACGAGTACGAAGCCAACGGCCAATTGCGCAGTCGCGATACCGGCTCGTTGATCGGCAGCGAGGAATTCCGCTACGACCCGGCAGCCAACCGCCTGGACTTCAATGCGCGGCAGTTCGACAAGGTCAAGGACAACCGGATCAAACAGTGGCGCGATCAGGAGTACCGCTACGACCCGTGGGGCAATCTGGTCGAGAAGCGCTCGGGGCACAGCAAGCTGCAGCACTTCAGCTATGACTGCGAGAACCGGCTGGTGCGGGCGGAGACGTTGGTCAATGGCAAGCTGGAAAGCCAAGGCGAGTATCGTTACGACAGCTTGGGGAGGCGAATAGCCAAGCGGGCTGAAATCAATGGCGAGGTCGAGCAGAAACGCTTCCTCTGGCAGGGGCTGAGGATGCTGCGGGAGGAAACGCCTGGGCAGAGCATCTTGTACCTGTACGAGCCGGTAGCTATGCGCCGTTGGCGCGGGTTGATCAGGTTGAAGGGGAAGGGCAGAAGGTCTATTACTTCCATACTGACCAGATTGGTACGCCGCTGGAGCTGACGGACAGTGACGGCAAAATCGTTTGGCAGGCGACATATCGTTCGTGGGGAGCGTTAGAGCAACTGGTTATCGGTGAGGTCGAGCAGAACCTTCGGTTCCAGGGCCAGTACTTGGATGAAGAATCGACTTTGCACTACAATACCTTCCGTTATTATGACTCTACAGGTGGGAGGTATATTTCTCAGGACCCAATTGGAATCGACGGTGGATTTAATCTCTACTTCTATGCCCCCAGTCCTGTTGCTTGGGTCGACCCTTTAGGATGGGTGGCAGAAACTGCACCCGGCTATTTTGTTTACGCACTTTTTGATAAAGGGGCTAAAGATCCTTACTACATTGGAATCACCGATAACGTAACCAAGCGCCGCGGTGAGCATGTTGCTAGTGGCAGACTGAATGGTGGAAAGATGAAGGTCCTTGATCGTAATGTCACCTACGGGCAGGCGCGAGGCTACGAACAAGCTTACATCGAGCATCACGGCACCAAAACTGGTGTTGTAGGTGAGGCTATATCTGACACCAATAGAGGTAATAAGATTAATTCGTACGACCATCAGAGTAAAATGAGATCCGCAACTCGTCAGCAGTACTTTGAAAATAGCTTCAATGAAAAAACATCAAATCTCGGCGGAAAAAAATCAATGTCGAGCTCCATAGCCTGCTGAGGAGTTTTAACGATGGGGTGGTGGAATGCACCGAACCAAACTGAATTGATTATTGGCGATATTCCCTTGGATCGGATTGGGAATCTGTTGGAGGAGCTGCAGGAAATATATCTCGAATCTTTAGGGCGGCGGCCGACGATTGATGAGGTACGGTATATGATTGAATTATCTCTCAAAGTTAATGGTTCCGGCTTGTTTCACGAACTGCAAACCAATTCAGCTAATCATGAGGATGTTCTAGTGCGCAAAAATAAAGCTGTCAAGTACTCTGCAGGTGATGTTGTTGCCTTCAAGATTGATGAGAAATTATATGGGTTTGCGAGACTGATAAAGAAGATTGAGTTAGGTTATGTATCTGAAATTTACTCTGAAACAGCTGCTTCGCCCAGTGAAGGTCTATCTGTCATAAATAAAATTAAAAAATTCCCGGCTATATTGGATACTTTTTCGTTATTGGAAATGGGGGAGGGGGAGTGGTGTGTGGTTGGTAATGCGAAAGGGGAAAATGATGAAAAAGTGGACGGGCTGAGATTTGTGTTCGGAACTGCTCCATATGACTTGAAAAGCATAGATGTTAATGAGAATGAGCAAAAAATATCGGAAGACGATTCTACAGGGTTGCCTCCATACGAGCAGATGGGAGATGAAGACGTCAAGGAGCTCTTTGAAGACGATTGATATTTGAAAAGTAGTTTTGATGCGTGTGTAGTGATTTTAGTGTTTTTTGCTTGTTTGGCATATGCGGGTGAATGTGGGGTGCATGAATTTTAAGTTTTAGTTTCTGTTGTGTTGATGCATCTGGCGCTTATTTTTAGATGCGGGAATAGTGATTTTTTGGCAGGGGCCTTTGGTTCCCAGCGAACGATCTTTAACATCATTGAAGCAGAAGCGGGTGCCGACTTTGTTCATTCGCTTTTTAAAGGGATGCTTCGCTTCTCGGGCGAAATCGACAGCCGCTAGTGTTTCCACAACGTCTACGGTCAGGTGCTCAGCCACACCGACGGCAAGGGCCAGACCACTCGCCTGATGCGCACGGCCCGTGGCCTGCCGAGCAGCCGCCAGGATGCCAAGGGCCAGCGGGTTCGCTACGAGTACGATAAGGCCATTCGCCTGACCGCACTATTCAACGAAAACAACGCCACGTACAGCTTTACCTACGACTCCAACTCCACACCCATTCCGCTTTTCCCCCCGACTGGTTCCGCTGGGCGGAACCACATTCGTTTGTGATCCCGCGTCACTCGCGCTTATCTGTGAGCCAAGCACGACCTGTCTCACCTGTCGTGACCTGAAGGCGAACAACAAGAACGGGAAACCACCCGCGCGAGGAGACTCCACATGTCCCGACATCAGCATATCCAGGCCTGGCTCGCCGACGTGGCCAGCGACCTGCACGCGATCCGTCACGATATCCACGCTCACCCGGAACTGGGCTTTGAAGAAAGCCGCACCTCGGCATTGGTCGCCCGACTGCTGGAGGCATGGGGCTATGAAGTGCACACCGGTATCGGCAAGACCGGCGTGGTCGGCGTGCTGCGCAATGGCAGCAGCCCCCGCCGGCTGGGCCTGCGCGCCGACATGGACGCGCTGCCCATCCACGAAGCAACGGGTGCGGCATACAGCAGCCAGCACCCAGGCTGCATGCACGCCTGTGGTCATGACGGGCACACTACCATGCTGCTTGGCGCCGCGCGCTACCTGGCGGCAACCCGGCAGTTCGACGGCACGCTGACACTGATCTTCCAGCCGGCCGAGGAGGGCCAGGGCGGTGCCGAGGCGATGCTGGCCGACGGCCTGTTGGAGCGATTCCCATGTGATGCGCTATTCGGCATGCACAACATGCCAGGGCTGCCGGCCGGGCACCTGGGGTTTCGTGAAGGGCCGATGATGGCTTCGCAAGACCTGCTGACGGTGACCCTGGACGGGGTGGGTGGTCATGGCTCGATGCCGCACCTGACCGTCGACCCGCTGGTGGCGGCCGCCAGTGTGGTGATGGCGCTGCAAACCGTGGTGGCGCGCAATATCGATGCGCAGGAGGCGGCAGTGGTCACCGTCGGCGCGTTGCAGGCCGGCGAAGCGGCCAACGTGATTCCGCAACAGGCGCTGTTGCGCCTTAGCCTGCGCGCACTGAACGCCGAGGTGCGGGCGCAGGCCCTTGAGCGGGTGCGGGCAATCATCGTCAGTCAGGCCGAGAGCTTTGGCTGCCGCGCCAGCATCGAGCACCGCCCGGCCTACCCGGTGCTGGTCAACCATGCCGCTGAAAACGCCTTTGCCACCCAAGTAGGGGTCGAGTTGCTGGGCGCCCAGGCTGTGGATGGCAACACCCGCAAGCTGATGGGCAGCGAAGACTTCGCCTGGATGCTGCAGCGCTGCCCGGGGGCCTACCTGTTCATCGGCAATGGTGTATCGCGGCCGATGGTGCACAACCCGGCCTACGACTTCAACGACGACATCCTGCTGACCGGCGCCGCCTATTGGGGCGCGCTGGCAGAGCGCTGGTTGGCACCTGCCTGATTGTCCCTTTTTGACCACTGCCGCTGGAACCCGGGCGCGACTGCGCCTGGGCGATCACCCAATCATTGTGTGGAGTGTTCCCTATGCAGACTTCGAGCACCGGCGTGTCGCGTACCCGGCAAGTGGTGGCCGCCGTTATTGGCAACGCCCTGGAATGGTATGACTTTATCGTGTATGGCTTTCTGGCCAGCATCATCGCCCGGCAGTTCTTCCCGTCCGACGACGCGTACGCCTCGCTGCTGATGGCCCTTGCCACCTTCGGCGTCGGGTTTTTCATGCGCCCGGTGGGCGGCGTGCTGCTGGGCATGTATTCCGACCGCAAGGGCCGCAAGGCGGCCATGCAGATGATCATCCGCCTGATGACCGTGTCCATCGCCATGATCGCCTTCGCGCCCGACTACCTGGCCATCGGCATGGCTGCGCCGCTGCTGATCGTGGTGGCGCGCATGCTGCAGGGCTTTGCCACCGGTGGTGAATATGCCAGCGCCACGGCATTTCTGGTGGAAAGCGCGCCTGCCCACCGCAAGGGCCTGTATGGTTCGTGGCAATTGGTAGGGCAGTGCCTGGCGGTGTTTTCCGGGGCGGCAATGGTGGCGTTGGTTACCCACCTGTGCTCGCCTGAGGCGCTGGACAGCTGGGGCTGGCGCATCCCGTTCGTGCTGGGCCTGCTGATCGGGCCGGTCGGGCTGTGGATTCGCAAGCATATGGAGGAGCCTGAGGCGTTTGTCGAGGCGCGTCGCCATGCCAAGGGCCAGTCGCCCGGCCTGTGGCAGGTGCTGCGTGAACACCGGCGCAGCCTGCTGGTGTCGATGGGGTTGGCCTGCGGCGCGACGGTATCGTTCTACGTGGTGCTGGTGAACATGCCGACCTTCGCCCACAAAAGCCTAGGCCTGCCGCTGGACCAGGTGCTGCTGGTGCAGATGCTCGCCGTGGGGCTGATGACCCTCGTGATTCCGTTATCCGGGGCGCTGTCTGACCGGCTGGGGCGGCGCCCGGTGCTGATGGCCTTCACCCTGGCGTTCTTCGTGATGGTTTACCCACTGTATGTGTGGGTGGCCGCTGCGCCTTCCCTGGAGCGCCTGTTGGTCATGCAACTGCTGTTGTGCACGGCCATCGGTGGCTTCTTCGGCCCGGCACCTACTGCCCTGGCCGAACAATTCCCGGTCCAGGTGCGTTCCACCGGCGTGTCGGTGGCCTACAACGTGGCGGTGATGGTGTTCGGTGGCTTTGCCCCGTTGATCGTGACCTGGCTCACCCAGGTGCTCGGCACCCCAGTGGCGCCGGCGTTCTACGTGCTGTTTGCCTGCCTGCTGACATTGCTGGGCACCTATTGCCTGAAAGAAGCACCGCGGGCAGTCAAGCCTGCCGCCTTCAACCTTGGAGTAAAACCGTGAAGCCGCTAGCCATCGACCCCATTGTTGCCCTCGATGCCGAGGCACTGTCCCAGGCCATCCATGCCCGCCAGTTGTCATGCCGGGAGGTGATGCAGGCTTACCTGGGGCATGTCGAGCGCTTCAATCGGCAGGTCAATGCACTGGTCTCGCTGCGCCCGGCCGAAGTGCTGCTGGCCGAGGCCGAGACGCGTGACCGCGAACTGGCCCGTGGCCACTCGCGCGGCTGGATGCATGGCATGCCGCAGGCAATCAAGGACCTCGCCGCCACGGCCGGGCTGCGTACCACGCTCGGCTCGCCGCTGTTTGCCGAGCAGGTACCCGAGCAGGATGCGATCAGCGTGGCGCGGGTGCGGGCGAGTGGGGCATTGATCATGGGCAAGAGCAATGTGCCCGAGTTTGGCCTGGGCTCGCAAAGCTACAACCCCTTGTTTGGCACCACCACCAACGCCTACGACCCGTCGCGGGTGGCGGGTGGCAGCAGCGGTGGGGCTGCAGCGGCGCTGGCCATGCGCTTGCTGCCGGTGGCCGACGGCAGCGACATGATGGGCTCGCTGCGCAACCCGGCGGCGTTCAATAACCTGTTCGGCCTGCGCCCATCGCAGGGCCGCGTGCCGCATGGGCCGGCGCCCGAGCTGTTCGTGCAGCAGTTGGCCACAGAAGGGCCGATGGGCCGCAGTGTGGTCGACGTGGCGCGGCTGCTGTCGATACAGGCGGGTGTTGATGCCCGGGCGCCGCTGTCGCTAAGCGAAGGCCGGCGCGATTTTGCCGTTGGCTTGCCGCGCGATTTTCGCGGTGTACGGGTGGGCTGGCTGGGCGACTACAACGGCTATCTGCCGATGGATGACGGGGTAATGAGCCTGTGCGAGTCGGCGCTGGCCGACTTTGCCGAGCTGGGCTGCCGGGTCGAGGCCTGCCAGCCGGCATTCGACCTGGCGCGCTTGTGGCAATGCTGGCTGACCCACCGCCACTTCCTGGTGCATGGCAACCTCGGCGCAGTCTATGCCGACCCTGGCAAGCGCGCATTGCTCAAGCCCGAAGCACAGTGGGAGGTGGAAGGTGGCTTGCAGCTAAGTGCGGCGGCGCTGTACCAGGCTTCGTTGGACCGCAGCGACTGGTACCGCGCCATGGGCAAGCTGTTCGAGCGTTACGACTTTCTGCTGTTGCCCTCGGCCCAGGTGTTCCCTTTCGATGCACGCCAGCCATGGCCGACGGTGGTCGGGGGGCGGGCAATGGACACCTACCACCGCTGGATGGAAGTGGTGATCGGGCCGACCCTGGCCGGTTTGCCGAGCATCAGCGTGCCGGTGGGGTTCAATGCCGCCGGGTTGCCCATGGGCCTGCAAATCATAGGCCCGGCGCAGGCCGACCATGGCGTGCTGCAGCTGGCGTATGCCCACGAACAGCTCACCCGCTGGGTGGTGCGCTGCCCGCCACAACGCCTGCTTGCGCCATGAAAGCATGGGCAGGCGCGGATCTTGCTGGCTATCCTGACCATCCCGCTACAAGGAGGTCATACCCATGGGCATCACGGCAGACAGCGGCGGCGTGCGTTCGGTGGAGCGGGCGCTGGCCATTGTCGACCTGCTGGGCGAACACCAGGCGTTGGGCCTGGAAGAACTGCACTACCTGACGGCGCTGCCCAAGGCCACGGTGTCGCGCATGATCGCCACCTTGCAGGCGCAAGGCTGGGTGTACCGCGGCCTTGCCGACCGGCGCTACCGGCTGTGCGCGCGACGCCTGTTCGGTGACCGCCAGTTGCGTTTCAAGCGGCGCCTGGTGGAAAGCGCAGCGCCCATGCTGCTGGAACTGAGTGAGCGCACCGGGCTGGTCGCTGACCTGTCGTGTTTCGACGGCCAGCGGCTGGAGGTGATGGAAAGCGCCATTCCCCAGGTGCTGCGCAAGCGCTATCCGCTCACCAGTCAGATCGTTGGGCAGCATGCCAGCCTGTTTCATTCGGCGATGGGGCGGGCGTGCCTGGGGGAGCTGGCGGTGGACGAAGTGCAGCGCCTGGCGGCCCATGAGCGGCTGGGTGACGACGGGTTGTTACGCGATATCGAAGAGCAAGCGCACAAGGGCTTTGGTCAGCGCACCGAAGGCTACTGGGAATACCCGGTGCGCCTGCCGTTCCTGATCCGCGCCATTGCCTTGCCGGTACATGCCGAAGGGCGCCTGGTCGGCAGCATTGCCTTGCAATGGCCGCTGGATCAGGCGCCGGTGGAGCGGGTGTCGAGCCTGCACCTGAGCAGTTTGGCGACCACTGTGGGGGAAGTGCAGCGGGCCTTGGCTGTTTGATGTTTCCTGCACGGGTTTCTTCGCGGGCAAGCCACAGACGCGTGCATTGCCAGTAATGCCCACAGAGCCTGCGGGGCGTTACTGGCCGTCCCGAAATCCGCTAGGGCTCACCCCCGCCTGCTTGCGAAAGAACCGGCTGAAATACCCCACATCGGCAAACCCCAGTTCATGAGCGATCTCTTTCACGCTCAGGCTCGAATGCCCGAGCATGCGCTTGGCCTCCAGCACCAGTCGGGCATGGATCACATTCATCGGCGTCATGCCCAGGTGTTCCTGGCACAACCGCCCCAACGTCACCAGGGTCATGCCCAACTCGGCGGCGTATTCTGCCAGTGGCCAGTGCGCGCGATAGTGCATGTCTACCAGCTCGCGAAAAGCAGTCAGTTGCTGGCTGCGTCTTGATACTGGGCGCTGCTCACCTGCGGGTATGTGCGGCTCATGGCGCAGGACATGGATCATCAGTGCCAGCAATAGCGCCATGCTGCTGGCCACATGCTCGCGGGCGCGATTGTGGTATTCCTCGCGCAGGGCCCGAAACAGGGGCAACAACGGGTCTTCATCGGCGGCCCAGTGGGGCAGGGCAATCACCTGTGGTTTGCGCAGTTGCACCAGCACGCTGGGTGCCAGCACCTGAGCGATGCTATCCAGCGGGTGCTGCGCAGCCGTGATTACCTGGCCTTCTACCTGGCTGGCCCAATGAAAACCATGCACCACCTGCGCCGGGACGTACACCACGCAGGGCGCATGAACCTGAAACCGGTCACTGTCGAACAGCACCTCGCCGCCACCGCTTTGCAGGTACAACAGCTGCAGCAAGCCTTCGTGACGGTGTGCGGCAATCTCCCAGTTGTGCGCGCCAGAGCGCTGGGATATCTGCTCCACATGCAAGGCTTCGTGCCACACCGGCTGCGCGGTTTCACCGTACAGGGCGTAATTGGGGATCTTGTTCATGGTGTTGTAATTGTTCTGTTCACTGCCCGCTACTGTGCCATAGCTACACGCAGGCTTCAGGGCGCAGTGGGCAAATTGACGGAAATGTGGGGCTGGTTGCAGGTTTTGTCCATTCTGCCGGTGGGCCTGCCGGCCATAGCCTGTTGCCCAGAACAAGCAACGCTCTGGAGAACAGCATGCACAACAACAAGATCCTTTCTCAGTGGCTAGGCCTGGAGTCGGCCGTATGCGTGGTGACCGGCGCGGCCGGCGGCATTGGTGCAGCGTTGGCCGCAGCCTTGGTGGAGCAGCAGGCCCACGTGGTGCTGCTTGACCGCGACCTGGACAAATGCCGCGAACTGGCGGCCACCCTGGGTGAACACAGTGCAGGCGAAGTCAGTGCCCTGGCCTGCGACATTGCCGACCCGGCCAGCGTGGAGCAGGCTGCGGCCCAGGTACAGGCGCTGCATGGGCGCTGCGATGTACTGGTCAACAATGCCAGCGTGCTGCGCCCCGGCGCGCTGGACACGCTAAGCCTGGAACAATGGAACCAGGTGCTGGCGGTCAACCTCAGTGGCTACCTCTTGTGTGCCCAGGCCTTTGGCCGTTCCATGCTGGACTGCGGCCAGGGCCGTATCGTGCATGTGGCCTCGATTGCAGCACATTACCCGCAACCCAACAGTGGTGCCTACAGCGCGGCGAAGGCAGGCGTCAGCATGTTGTCGCGGCAGATCGCCGTGGAATGGGGGCCACGCGGTGTGCGCAGCAACGCCGTATGCCCGGGTTTGATCCGCACGCCATTGTCGGCGGCGTTCTATGCCGACCCACAGGTGGAGCGCCGGCGTAGCGCCATGACCGCCAACCAGCGCATCGGTGAACCGCAAGACATCGCCGAAGCCGTGCTGTTTCTGGCCAGCCGCCGCGCCGACTATATCAACGGCGCCGAGCTGACCGTGGATGGCGGACTGGAAAGCATGCCCATGGCATTGATCCCGCGCCCTGGCTTCGAGGGGGCAGGCCAATGAATACGCGTAGCTGCGATGTACTGGTCATCGGTGCGGGTGCTGGCGGCCTGGCGACAGCCATCACGGCGAAAAAGCTTGGCCTGGATGTGATCGTCATCGAAAAGGAGGAGTGCTTCGGCGGCACCACGGCGTTTTCCGGCGGCGTATTGTGGGTGCCGGGCACCCGGCACGGGGGCAATGACAGCCAAGCAGCGGCCATGACCTACCTGCGCAACGAAACCGGTGCCTGCTTCGATGCGGCCGGGGTGGAGGCATTCTTGCGCTACGCGCCGCAGATGGTTGAGTTTTTCGAGCGCGAGACGGCAGTCAAGTTCGTGCCCACGCTGTACCCCGATTATCACCCGCAGGTGGAAGGCGGCGTCGATGTGGGCCGCTCGATACTGGCCGCACCTTACGACATCCGTGGTCTGGGGCCCGACATGGCGCGGCTGCGCCCGCCGCTGAAGACCATCACCTTCATCGGCATGATGTTCAACTCGTCGAATGCCGACCTCAAGCACTTCTTCAATGTCACCCGTTCGTTGACCTCGTTCGCCTACGTGGCCAAACGCCTGCTGACCCATTTGAAGGAGCTGGCCTTGTACCGACGCGGCACCCAGGTCACCAGTGGCAATGCCCTGGCGGCACGGCTGGTACGCTCGGCACTGGACCTGGGCATTCCGATTCTCACAGGCACCCCGGCGCGGCAGTTGCTGCGCGAAGGGGCGCGAGTAGTGGGGGCGGTGACCGGGCAGGCCGGCAGCGAGCAGCGCATTGAGGCCCGGCGCGGTGTGGTGCTGGCCTGTGGCGGTTTCTCCCATGACCTGCAACGGCTGCGCCAGGCCTACCCGCATGTACGGCGTGGCGGCGAGCATTTTTCACCGGTGCCAGCGGGCAACACCGGCGATGGTGCGCGCATGGCCGAGGCGCTGGGAGCAAAGGTCGATATCTGCCTGCAGGCACCTGCAGCCTGGATGCCGGTGTCGAAGGTGCCGGTGGGTGGTGGGCGGCATATTGCCTTTCCGCATTTGCTCGACCGCTACAAACCGGGTGTGATCGGCGTGCTGCGTTCAGGGCAGCGATTCACCAACGAGTCGAATGCCTACCACGACGTAGGCGCAGCGCTGATCGAGGCGTGTTCCGACCAGGCAGAAACCGCCATGTGGCTGGTGTGCGACCGCCGCACCCTGGCCAAATACGGGCTGGGCTTTGCCAAGCCTGCGCCGATGCCGCTGGGGCCATTGCTGCGCAACGGTTACCTGCTCAAGGGCCAGACCCTGGCGGAGTTGGCCGGCAAGGCCGGTATCGATGCGCAAGGGCTGGAGCAGACTGTGCGCGAGTACAACCTTGGCGCCGTCCACGGTGAAGACCGTCAGTTCGGCCGCGGCAGCACCAGCTTCAATCGCTACCTGGCCGACCCGCAGCAACAACCCAACCCGTGCGTAGCGCCGGTTGGCGAGGGACCGTACTTTGCCGTGAAAGTCATCATGGGCGATCTGGGCACTTTCGACGGGCTGCGCACCCGTGTGACCGGTGAAGTGTTGGCGGCCGACGGGCAAGTCATCGACGGCCTGTATGCGGTGGGTAACGACCGCGCCAGCATCATGGGCGGCAACTACCCCGGGGCGGGCATCACCCTGGGGCCGATCATGACCTTTGCCTACATCACCGGGCGCCATCTGGCGGGTGTCGAGCAGGGGCTGGCGGCGGGCAACGCACGGGAGGTGGCGTGATGGACAAGCCTGTGGTCGACCACCGCATCTACACCATTCGCCCGCGCGGCATGGCGGCCTTTCTCGAGGCGTTCGACCAGCTGGCGATGCCGATCCTGCTGCGCCACCTCGGTGCACCCCTGGCGTTTTACACCAGCAGCATCGGGCCGTTGAACCAGGTGGTGCACTTGTGGGGCTATGACAGCCTCGATGACTTCGAGAAGCGCAGCGCAGCGCGGGATGCCGACCCGGACTTTGCCGCGTACCTGCATGCCACCCGCGACCTGGTGGTGGCTCAGGAAACACGCATCATAAGGCCTGTGCGCTTACCCAGCCTTTTCCACTAGGGCTGCGACAAACACCGTCATAAAAACAACAACAGGTGATACCTATGAACAACACACTCGACGTGCGCCAACTGATCGACCAGCAACCCATCGGCCGCTACCAGAAATGGGTGGTGTTCCTTGGCTTTCTCATCATCGCCCTGGACGGCCTGGACGTCGCCATCATCGGCTTCATTGCCCCGCAATTGAAAAGCGACTGGGGCCTGGATGCGCAAAGTCTGGGCCCGGTATTGAGCGCCGCGTTGATCGGCCTGGCACTCGGCGCATTGATTGCCGGCCCCTTGGCGGACCGCTACGGGCGCAAGGCGGTGCTGCTGTGCAGCGTGCTGCTGTTCGGCCTCTGGACACTGGCCTCGGCCTTTTCACCCAACCTGGAAGCCCTGGTCGCGTTGCGCTTTCTGACCGGCCTGGGCCTGGGCGCAGCCATGCCCAATGCCAGCACCCTGGTCAGCGAGTATGCCCCGGCACGCAGCCGCTCGCTGCTCATTACCCTGGCATTCTGCGGGTTCTCCCTGGGCGCGGCGGCAGGTGGTTTCGTCAGCGCCTGGATGATTCCGAACCTGGGCTGGCGCAGTGTCTTGGCATTGGGTGGGGTGTTGCCGCTAATGGTTCTGCCGTTGCTGTATTGGCGCCTGCCGGAATCGGTGACGTTCCTGGTCAGCAAGGGGGCGGACCGCAAGCGCATTCTGGCCATTGTCCGTCGCCTGGCACCTGAGCATGTCAACGCCGACACGACCTTTGTCTTGCCCGGTAAAGCCCAGGCCGCAGGCGGTGCAATCGGCACTATCCTCTCTGCGCGGTATCGCTTTGGTACCTGCATGCTCTGGGGCGGGTACGTGCTGGCGCTGTTCCTGGTCTATCTGTTCAGCGGCTGGTTGCCGACGCTGGTGAAGGAGGGGGGCGGGTTCTCGGTGGCCGAAGCGGCCATCGTCACGGCCTGTTTCCAGATTGGCGGCCCGTTGGGCGCAATTTCGGTGGGTTGGGCCATGGATCGTTACCCGGCGCAGCGCGTGCTGGTACTGACCTTCCTGTTCAGTGGTGCGGTGATTTTTGCAATTGGTCAGGTCGCTGCGGACTTCGCCTGGTTGTGCGCGGTTGCGAGCGCTGTAGGCTTTGGCCTTAATGGGGCAAGTGTTGGGATGAATGCACTGGCGGCGGCTTTTTACCCGACTGAAGCACGGGCGACCGGGGCCAGTTGGATGAGTGGCATCGGGCGCCTGGGTGCGATTCTCAGTGCCTTTGCCGGGGCACAGATGCTGGCGCTGGGCTGGAGTTTTGCCCAGGTGTTCGCTTCGTTGTTGCTACCCGCAGGGTTGGCGGCTTTGGCGGTATGGCTGCAGGGGCGAAATGCGGCGTCACGGCTTAGCGTTCCAGGCTGTACATCCGGCACCCCGGCTGCAGCGCCAGCAAGTTCGGCTCCCGCTCCCTAGCCTTCGGGAACACACCCCTTATCTGAAGCCATACGCTCGATCAACGCCCACAACGCCGCATCATTGAAATCGTCGACAACCAGCCTGGCGCCCGCCGCCAGCAACCGCTCCGGGGTCTGCGTCGTGGCCACGCCCACGGTAAAGATCCCCGCGCCACTGGCCGCGGCCGTCCCCGGCAATGAGTCCTCGAAGGCCAGCGCTTGCCCGGCCTCGACACCCAGCCGCTGCAGGCCGGTGAGGTAGGGCAGCGGGTCCGGTTTGGGCCGTGCCAGTTCTTCGGCCACCAGCACATGTTCAAAGTGCTGGCCCAGGCCCATGGCGTTCAGCATGTGCTCGGCGTTCAGCCGCGGTGCGTTGGTCACCACGCACATGCCGATGCCATGGGCCTGGGCATGCTCCAGCAGGCGCAACAGGCCTGGCATCGGTTCAAGTGACGGCGACATCGCGCGAAACAGCGCTTCCTTGCGGTCGGCCAACGCCTGGCACTGTTCGACGCTGGCGCCGCTGAACAGCTCGGCGAACAGCTCGCCGTTGGCGCGGCCGCTGACCTGGGCGTCGAACTGCGCCTGGCTCAGCTCGCGGCCGTCGTGTTCACGCAGCAGTTGGCGAAAGGCCTGCAGGTGCAGGGTGTCAGTGTCGGTGAGGGTACCGTCAAGGTCGAACAGCAGGGCGGTCAGCATGGGATATCCAGATGAAAAAACACAAGCCAGGGGATCATAACCAAAGCTGACGACGAAGGGGGCTGTTCAGCGTGCTCCGAAAAGAGTACAAATGTGCTCCATGGATACTCTTACCCCCAAACGCCGCGCCATTTTCGAATTTATCCGTGAGCGCATTGCCGAGCATGGCCAGCCGCCGAGCCTGGCCGATATCGCCACGCGCTTCGGTTTTGCCTCGCGCAGCGTTGCGCGCAAGCACATCACCGCCCTGTGCCAGGCCGGTTACATCGATGTCACGCCAAACCAGGCGCGGGGCATACGCCTGGCCGAACCGCTGCGCCGGCCGGAAATCCTCGAAATACCCGTGCTGGGCCAGGTGGCGGCGGGTGCCCCCATCGGCCCGGACCTGGACATCCACGAGCAGTTGCTGCTCGACCCCAGCCTGTTCCGCCGTACCCCCGACTACCTGCTGAAGGTGCGGGGCGACTCGATGATCGACGACGGCATCTTTGACGGTGACCTGGTCGGCATCCTGCAACAGGCCGACGCCCGCGACGGGCAAATCGTGGTTGCGCGCCTGGACGGCGAAGTGACCATCAAGCGCCTGCAACGCCAAGGCGGCACTTACCGGCTGTTGCCACGCAACCCGGCCTATGCGCCGATCGATGTGCAGCCCGAACAGGACTTTTTCATCGAAGGCGTGTTCTGCGGCTTGCTGAGGCGCGACTGATGGGCGCCGTGGTCGACCTCGACAGGCTGCTGGAACAGCGCCGGGTATGGCGCGGCCGGCAGGCCCAGGCGCGGCCACTCGGGCTGCAGCCCACCGGCCATCCTGCCCTCGACGAACGTTTGCCGGAAGGTGGCTGGCCGGCGGCAGCACTGAGCGAGCTGTTGCTGGCCAACCCCGGCTGTGGCGAATTGCAGTTGCTGTGGCCAACCCTGGCCCGGCTGAGTGCAGAAGCCAGCAGAGTGGTGCTGGTGGCTCCACCCTTCATCCCTTTTGCACCGGCCTGGCAGGCAGCGGGGGTGGACCTGCGCTGGCTGGTACAGGTGGATGCCGAGCCTGCCGATGCCCTGTGGGCTGCCGAACAGTGCCTGCGCTCGGGCAGTTGCGCGGCGGTGCTGTGCTGGCCGGAACGTGGCGATGACCGCGCCCTGCGGCGCTTGCAGGTAGCGGCCGAAACCGGGCAGGCACTGGCGTTCGCCTGCAGGCCGCAGCAGGCGTCGCACAACCCTTCACCCGCAGCGCTGCGCATTGCAGTCGACACACGCCCGGCGCAATGGCGCGTGCTGAAAAGCCGGGGTGGCATGCCTCCAGCGCTGCCTATTCCCTGCCCGGGGCGGGGCTGATGCACCATGCTCTGGGCCTGCATCCTGCTCCCGCAGCTTGCGCTGGACACCGTCCTGCGTGAGCGTGACGACCCTGACACGCCTTTGGTGCTGATTGGCGGGCCGACCCAGCGTCGCGTGTTGCAGGCAGTCAACCCGGCGGCCGCTGCACTGGGCCTGCGGGCCGGGCAAACCCTGACCGCAGCGCGTGCCCTGGCCGATGGCTTCACCTGTGTCGAAGCCGACCCCAAACGCATCGATCAGGTGCAACAGCTGCTGGCGGCCTGGGCCTACCGCTTCAGTGCCCAGGTCAGCCTGCATTACCCCCGGGCGCTGCTGCTGGAAGTGGGCTCCAGCCTGCAACTGTTTGGGCCCTGGCCTTTGTTCGAGGCGCGTCTGCGTCAGGAATTGGCAGAACTCGGCCTGCGCCAACGCATTGTCCTGGCCAGCAACCCGGTGGCTGCTCGCATGCTCGCCAATGGCCACGATGGCCTGGCCGTGGGCGATGTCGACGCCACCCGAGCGGCGCTGCTTGGCATGCCCATCACGCGCGTCGGCCTGCCGGCAGAGGCGGCCGAAGCGTTTGCCCGCATGGGCTTGCACCAGTTGGGCCAGGTATTGGCCTTGCCGCGCGATACCTTGGCCAGGCGCTTTGCGGCCCAGGTACAGCTACACCTCGATCAGTTGCTCGGCCTGCGCAACCTGGGGCTGGACTTCTACCAGCCGCCGGACCGTTTCGAAACCCGGCTGGAACTCAATTTCGACGTCGAGTCGCACCAGGCGCTATTGTTCCCGCTGCGGCGCATGCTCAACGACCTTGCTGCATTTCTGGCCGGGCGAGACTGTGGCGTGCAGCGCTTCTGTCTGCATCTGGAGCACGCCGAGGGGCCGGATACCCTGCTCAAGGTGGGCCTGCTGGCGGCCGAACGCGATGCTGCGATGCTGTTCGAGCTGGCCCGTGCGCGCCTTGAGCCGCTGCGCATACCCGCACCGGTGCGCAACCTGCGGCTGGTTGCCGAAGACTTGCCACCCTTCGTGCCACAGCATCAGGCGTTGTTCGACCCGCGGGCGCAACAGGCGCAACCCTGGGCGCAATTGCGCGAGCGGTTGCGCGCCCGCCTGGGGGATGAGGCCGTCAAGGGGCTTGGCGCAGCCGCCGATCACCGCCCCGAATGCGCCTGGCAGTTGGCGGAGCAGGGGGCCCAAGGCAACATGCCCGTTGCACCGGGCAGCCGCCCAGGGTGGCTGTTGTCGGCACCGATCGCGCTGGATGACGCCGCCTACCAGGTGCAGGGCTATGCCGAACGCATCGAATCAGGTTGGTGGGATGGCGGCGATGTGCGTCGCGACTACTACCGCATCGAAACCCGTGACGGCCTGCGCGGCTGGGCCTACCGCGACCTGAGCCAGGCCGGCCCGCTTTGGTTGCAGGGTTGGTTCGCATGAACACCCCGGGCTATGCCGAGCTGCATTGCCTTTCCAACTTCAGCTTCCAGCGCGGTGCATCGAGCGCCGACGAGCTGTTCCGGCGTGCGCGCGAGCAGGGCTACCAGGCCTTGGCAATCACTGACGAATGTACGTTGGCCGGTATCGTGCGCGCCTGGCAGGCAGCCAAGGTGCACCAGTTGCGGCTGATCGTTGGCAGCGAGGTGCAATTGTGCGACGGGCCCAAGCTGGTGCTGCTGGTCGAAAACCTGACGGGTTACCAGAACCTGTGCGCCCTGATCACCCGTGCCCGGCGGCGGGCAGAGAAGGGTGCGTACCAGCTGTTTCGTGATGACTTGCTGCTGCACCACCAAGGCCTGCTGGCCTTGTGGGTGGCCGCTGACAGTGGTGATACCGCTACCGGCGCGTGGCTGCGCAGTGTGTTCGCAGAGCGCCTGTGGCTGGCCGTGCACCTGCATCGGGGCAGTGACGATGCCGTGCGCCTGCAACGGCTGCGGGCACTGGCGGCTGATGTAGGCATTCGCACCGTGGCCTGTGGCGACGTGCACATGCACGTGCGTGGTCGCCGTGCCTTGCAGGACTGCATGACGGCCATCCGCCAGCATTGCCAGGTGAGCGAGGCCGGGCGCTTTCTGTTTGCCAATGGCGAACGGCACCTGCGCAGCCAGGCGCAACTGGCCGAGCTGTATCCGCTTGACCTGCTGGCCGAGACCCTGGTCATTGCCCGGCGCTGCCAGTTTGACCTGAGCGAACTGAACTACCAGTACCCACGCGAACTGGTGCCCGAGGGGCATACCCCGGCAAGCTGGCTGCGCGAATTGTGCGAGCAAGGCATGCCGCTGCGCTGGCCAGACGGGCCGAGTGGCAAGGTGCGGGATGTGCTTGCCAAGGAACTGGGGCTGATCGAAGAGCTGGGCTACGAAAGCTACTTCCTGACGGTGCACGACATTGTCGCCTTCGCCCGCAGCCAGCGCATTCTATGCCAGGGCCGGGGGTCGGCAGCCAACTCGGTGGTGTGCTTCGTGCTAGGCATCACCGAGCTTGACCCCATGAAACACCACCTGCTGTTCGAGCGCTTCCTGTCGCGCGAGCGCAACGAGCCGCCGGACATCGACGTGGACTTCGAGCACGACCGGCGCGAGGAGGTGATCCAGTATGTGTTCCGTCGCTATGGCCGGCACCGGGCGGCGCTCACTGCGGTAGTCAACACCTACCATGCCGCCGGTGCGGTGCGGGATGTGGCGCGGGTGCTGGGGCTACCTGCCGATCAGGTGGATGCCCTGGCCAAATGTTGTGGCCGCTGGAGCGATCGCATACCCGATGACCAGCGCCTGGCCGAAGCCGGTTTCGAAGCGGGCAGCCCTTCGCTGCGGCGGGTGCTGGTGCTGGCCGGCGAACTGATCGGCTTCCCTCGGCACCTGTCACAGCACCCGGGCGGTTTTGTCATCTCCCAGCAACCGCTCGACCAGCTGGTGCCGGTGGAGAATGCCGCGATGCCGGAGCGCACGGTGATCCAGTGGGACAAGGACGACCTGGACATGGTCGGCCTGCTCAAGGTCGACGTGCTGGCGTTGGGCATGCTCAGCGCCTTGCGTCGCTGCTTCGACCTGCTGCAGCACCATCGTGGCCGGCACCTGACCCTGGCGACCATCCCCAGCGAAGACCCGGCCACCTACGCCATGATCAGCCGCGCCGAGACCATGGGTGTGTTCCAGATCGAGTCGCGCGCGCAGATGGCCATGTTGCCGCGGCTGCGGCCCCAAAAGTTCTACGACCTGGTCATTGAGGTAGCCATTGTCCGCCCCGGGCCGATCCAGGGCGACATGGTCCACCCGTACCTGCGCCGGCGCCTGAAGCAGGAGCCGGTGACGTATCCGTCGCCGCAACTGAAGGAAGTGTTCGAACGTACCTTGGGCGTGCCGCTGTTCCAGGAGCAGGTGATGGAGCTGGCGATGGTCGCGGCCGACTATACCCCGGGCGAGGCCGACCAGTTGCGCCGCAGCATGGCAGCCTGGAAGCGCCACGGCGGCCTGGAACCGCACCGCGAACGGCTGGTGCAGGGCATGCTGCGCAATGGTTACACGCTGGCGTTTGCCGAGCGCATCTTCGAGCAGATCAAGGGGTTTGGCAGCTATGGCTTCCCTGAGTCGCATGCGGCCAGCTTTGCCTTGCTGTGCTATGCCAGCAGTTGGCTGAAGTGCCATGAGCCGGCGATTTTCACCTGTGCGTTGGTCAACAGTTGGCCGATGGGCTTCTACAGCCCTGATCAGCTGCTGCAAGAGGCTCGCCGCCAAGGTATCGAGGTACGGCCGGTTGATGTCTGCCACAGCGACTGGGACTGCACCCTGGAGCCTGATGCTGAAGGCACCCTGGCTATTCGCATGGGCCTGCGACTGGTGCGTGGCCTGGCCGAAGCCGATGCCAGGCGCGTGCAGCAGGCGAGGGCGCAGCGGCCGTGGCGCAACGTCGAAGACCTGTGCCTGCGCGCCGGCCTGGACGCACGGGCCCGTGCCCGCCTGGCTGATGGCGGTGCGCTGCGCGCCTTGGCCAGTGATCGGCATCAGGCGCGCTGGCAGGTGGCGGCGGTGCAGCCGCAGCTGCCGTTGTTCGCCGATGTGCAGGCCTTGCCTGAAGAACCGGTGCAATTGCCCGTGCCAACCGTGGGCGAGGACCTGATGGCCGATTATCAAACCCTCGGCACTACGCTTGGCCCACATCCGTTGACCCTGTTGCGCGCTCGCCTGAGGGCGCTGGGGTGTCGCAGCTCCAGTGAATTGCAGGGTGTGGAGCATGGCGACAACATTGCCGTGGCCGGGCTGGTGGTGGGCCGGCAACGGCCTCAAACCGCCAGCGGTGTGACCTTCGTTACTCTGGAAGACGAACATGGCATGGTCAACGTGGTGGTGTGGCGTGCGCTGGCCGAACGGCAGCGGCGGGCGCTGGTGGGTTCGCAGTTGCTCAAGGTCAGTGGGCGGTTGGAGCAGGAGAATGGGGTGCGGCACCTGATTGCGCGGCGGTTGGAGGATGTGAGTCCGCTGTTGCAAGGGCTGGATGTGCGCAGTCGGGATTTCCACTGAAACCCCAACGCTCGGTACTTGCACGGTTTCCTGTGCGGGCGAGCCCGCGAAGCAGCCACCGCGTTGCATGGCACCGGCCTTGCCGGTGTTCGCGGGCATGCCCGCTCCCACAAAGTCGCGTCCTGGGCCAGATTGCGCTTGGCGAACGGCAGCGGCGGGTGGCGCAGTTGCTCAACGCTTGCTCAACGCTCGGTACTTGCGCGGTTCCTTGTGGGAGCGGGCGAGCCCGCGAAGCAGCCACTGCGTTGCATGGCACCGGCCTTGCCGGTGTTCGCGGGCATGCCCCACAAAGGTCGCGTCCTGGGCCAGATTGCGCTTGGCGAACGGCAGCCGCGGGCGGTGGTGACGCAGTTGCTCAAGGCGTGCTCAACGCTCGGTACTTGCGCGGCTACCTGTGGGAGCGGGCGAGCCCGCGAAGCAGCCACCGCGTTGCAGGGCACCGGTCTTGCCGGTGTTCGCGGGCATGCAGGCTCCCACAGAGGTCGCCTGCTGGTCCAGCTTGCGCTCGCCGGTTACACCATCGCCAACCGCTGCTTGCGCGTCGGTGCAGGGAACGCCCGGTCGATCGCCCGCAGGTCTTCACCGGTCAAGGTCAGCGCTCCCGCCGCCGCATTGAGCCGCACGTGCTCGGGCGCCACCGCCTTGGGGATGGCGATCACGCCGTCATCGCGGGTCACCCAGGCCAGGCAGACCTGGGCCGGTGTGGCGCCATGGCGCTCGGCGATTTCCGCCAGTACCGGGTGCTGCAACAAGCGCCCGGCCTGAGCCAGCGGGCAGTAGGCCATGGTCGGCAAGCCACGTTTTTCGCACCACGGTAGCAAGTCGAATTCGATGCCACGCTGGGCCGGGTTATACAACACCTGGTTGGTGGCACAATCAGGGTTGTGCAGTTCGCGCAGGTCGTCGACGTCGAAGTTGGACACGCCCCAACGCTTGATCTTGCCTTGCTCGCGCAAGCGCTCGAAGCCTTCGACGGCTTCCTCCAGCGGGTGCTGACCACGCCAGTGCAGCAGGTACAGGTCGATGCAATCGGTGCCCAGCCGGGTGAGGCTGCGTTCGCAGGCAGCCGCCATGCCGCGCAGGCTGGCATTGTGCGGGTAGACCTTGCTGACCAGAAATACCCGGTCGCGGCGCCCGGCAATGGCTTGGCCAACGACCTCTTCTGCCCCCCCTTCGGCATACATCTCGGCGGTGTCGATCAGGTTCAGGCCCAGCTCGATGCCCTGTTGCAGCGCCGCGACTTCGGCAGCCTTGCGACCTGGGTCTTCGCCCATGTACCAGGTGCCTTGGCCGATGGCTGGAACGCTCGTGCCTGCCAGACTTACATAACGCATGTCACCTCCGGGATCCGGGTATTGGAAAGAAGCACCTCAAGCAATGCTTGCGCTGCAGTGGAAAGCTTGTGCTCGCTGAGGGCAATCACGCCGATGCGCCGCTCGACTGTGGGCTCGACCAAGGTTACGCAGCGGGCACCCAGCTCCTGCATCTGGTTGATGCACAGCGCCGGCACGGCACTGACCCCCAGGCCGCTGGCCACCATGCGGCCGATGGTCGTCAGCTGGTGGCTTTCGAACGCGACTGCCAGCTTGCCGTGGCGGGCCGCCACATTCTGCTCCATCAGCAGGCGCACCGCCGAAGGGCGCTGCAGGGCCACGAAATCTTCGGCCATCAGCTGTGCCCAGCTGACCTGGGGCAGCAGCGCCAAGGGCGAGTCGGCGGCCACTACGGCAACGAAGCGGTCCATGTACAACGGGTGGAAGTCCAGCCCATCGATGTTATCCGGCTCGAAACCGATGCCCAGTTCGACGCGGCGATGGCGTACCAGTTCCTGTACCTGTTCGTTGATCACGTCGTGCACCGTGACGTTGACCTTGGGGTAGCGCTGGCGAAACACCTTGAGCGAGTGGGGCAACAGGTTGCCGGCAAAAGCCGGCATGGCTGCCACCGACACACGGCCCAATTGCAGGGTAAAGCGCTGGCGCAGCATCTCTTCGGTGTCGTCCCAGTCGGCCAGCAGGCGGCGTGCCAGTGGCAGCAGCACTTCGCCTTCGGCAGTCAGGCTGACGCTGCGCGTGGTGCGGCTGAGCAGGGCGCCGCCGAGGTTTTCTTCCAGCGCCTTGATGGTCAGGCTCAGTGCCGGTTGCGAAACGTGCAGGTGTTCACCGGCCTGGGCGAAGCTCTGGTACTTGGCCACGGCGACAAAGGCGCGCAGTTGTTTGACGTTCATGTCGGGCCTATCGTTTGTTTTGTAAAAATTATCAATCGATGACGAAAACAAAATTAACAAATCAGTCGCTTGCGGTGAAGATGTCTGCACACGCTCACCGACAGCCTCGTCGGTTAAACAACTACAAAAGGCGGATCAGCATGGCCGGACTGGACAAGCGCGTTGCAACCTATGAACAGGCCCTCGAAGGCCTGACCGACAACATGACGGTACTGGCCGGTGGTTTCGGCCTGTGCGGCATCCCGGAAAACCTTATCAGCGAAATCAAGCGGCGCGGCGTCAAGGGCCTGACCGTGGTTTCCAACAACTGCGGCGTGGACGGTTTTGGTCTGGGCGTGCTGCTGGAAGACCGGCAGATTCGCAAGATGATCGCCTCCTACGTGGGCGAAAACGCCGAGTTCGAACGCCAGTTGCTCAGTGGCGAGCTGGAAGTGGAGCTGACCCCACAGGGCACCCTCGCCGAAAAAATGCGCGCAGGTGGTGCCGGCATTCCGGCGTTCTACACCGCCACCGGCTATGGCACCCCGGTTGCAGATGGCAAGGAAGTCCGCGAGTTCAAGGGCCGCAAGTACATCCTGGAAGAATCCATCACCGGTGACTTCGCCATCGTCAAGGGCTGGAAGGCCGACCACTACGGCAACGTGGTGTACCGCAACACTGCGCAAAACTTCAACCCGCTGGCGGCCACCGCCGGCAAGATCACCGTGGTCGAAGTGGAAGAAATCGTCGAGCCCGGCGTGCTGCTGCCAAGCGAAATCCACACCCCGGGCATCTACGTGGACCGTGTCATCGTCGGCACCTTCGAAAAGCGTATCGAAAAGCGCACCGTCAAGGCCTGAGCGCCATCCACCCGAACAATAAAGAGATCCTGACCATGGCACTGACCCGCGAACAGATGGCGCAACGCGTTGCCCGTGAACTGAAGGACGGTTACTACGTCAATCTGGGCATCGGCATCCCCACCTTGGTGGCCAACTATGTACCCGCCGACATGGATGTGATGCTGCAATCGGAAAACGGCCTGCTCGGCATGGGCGAATTCCCCACCGAAAGCACCCTCGATGCCGACATGATCAACGCCGGCAAGCAAACTGTCACCGCCCGCCGCGGCGCCTCGATTTTCGATTCGGCACAATCGTTCGCCATGATCCGTGGCGGCCACGTCGACCTGACCGTACTGGGGGCTTTCGAGGTGGACGTGCAGGGCAACATCGCCTCGTGGATGATTCCGGGCAAGCTGGTCAAGGGCATGGGCGGGGCCATGGACCTGGTGGCCGGCGCCGACAACATCATCGTCACCATGACCCACGCCTCCAAGGACGGCGAGTCCAAGTTGCTGCCAAAGTGCAGCCTGCCGCTGACCGGTGCGGGCTGCATCCGCAAGGTGCTGACCGACCTGGCCTACCTGGAAATCGAAGACGGCGCCTTCATCCTGCGCGAGACCGCACCCGGGGTCAGCGTCGAGGAAATCATCGAGAAAACCGCTGGCAAGCTGATCGTGCCGGATGATGTGAAGGAAATGACATTCTGATTGCCCGCTACAGACTGCCCCTTGTAGGCACAGCTTTGTGCTGCGAAGGGGCCTGTTAGGGGTGGCCAACTCGCCACCCCTATAGCGCGAAGCTTTGCCTTACCGCCAGTGATGCCTTGATTCAAGGCCTCTGCAGGCTTGGCGTCAGCTTTCAGACGCGTATCATGGCTGCCTCAGCCTGGGAAACCCGCGTCACATGTCTATCCGATTGAAACTGCTGCGTAAGAAACTGGGGATGACCCTGGAAATGCTGGCCGAAAAGACTGGCATGACCAAAAGCTACCTGTCCAAGGTCGAGCGCGGCCTCAACACGCCCTCGATCGCTGCGGCGCTGAAACTGGCGAGGGCGCTGAACGTCAATGTCGAAGAGCTGTTCGCCGAAGAGCAGGCCGGGCAGAGCCGCTACAGCCTGGTGCGCCGTACCGAGCGCCAGGCCCTGGTTGGCGATGGGCAAGGGCCGGGGTACGCGGCCCTCACCAGTCAGGTCGGCCAGCGCAGCCTGCTGCCGTTTCTGATTCAGCCGCCGTCCGAGTTCAGCGACCCCACGTTCAAGGAACACCAGGGCGAAGAGTTCCTGTTTGTTCACGCAGGCCAGGTGGAAGTGGATTTCATGAGTGAGCGGGTGTTGCTGGAGCAGGGCGACGCCCTGCATTTCAATGCCCAGACACCGCACCGGCTGCGCTCGGTAGGTGCGACACCGGCGCAGTTACTGGTTGTGGTTCACCACGCAGACGAATGAAAGCGCAGGGGGCAATCATGCCCCCACGTGTTATCAGCTGTGAAACGCCATGTTCATCGCATCATCCCTCCCTTGCATAATCTGCATGCCGTTTTTTTGACGAATGCGCCCATCGCCCATTGAATTTTATTATGGTGTCGGATCATTGACGTAGTGTCATTGTGCCCATAAGCTCAAATCAAACATGTAACAACACCCGCAGCACCGCTCTAATAACTCATTGATTTTCCTGTTTTTAGGAGGGGAGTATGCGCACGACTCTGATAATCAAATCGATGTTCTTGCTGGTGATGCTAAGTGGTGCTGCCCGCGCGGCAGATTCGTATATAAATCAGAACAGTATCATTCCTGTTTCAACTGCTGGCTGGTTCTTTGCCTTTGCTGTGGTCGGTTTTGTTGCCGTTGCCAACCGCAGAAAGATCTGAACCGGCTGCCTTGTACCTGAAGTGACTGCTCCTTGCCGCGAAGCCACAGGCATGGCTTGTGAATTCTCCAACCGTTGCTATATTCCCAGTAGCCCGTAGGACCAACATTTACAAGGCGTTGCAGCCACGTCTGCAGCGTCAAGGCAAGGGCCTCCAGGAAGGTCGAGGCCATCGCGGCAGCAGTGCGCCGTGAAGCGGAGCGAGAGTTGGTGTGTTGTTCTCATTCAGTGCTCTTTGTCGGGCCATTTGGCCGGAGGGACCCTCATGGTGCGTTCAATGTTTGCCGCTTTCTGCATGCTGACGGTGTGGTCTGGCGCCGGTAACGCCGACCAGAGCAGTGCTGCCTACCTGCTCAGCCCCGGCGATGTGGTGATGGTATCGGTGTGGCAGGAAGACAGCCTGCGTCAAGAAGCCACCGTACTTCCCGATGGCAGTATCACCTTCCCCCTGGCCGGGCGCATCGATGTCGCCGGGCTGGACGTGACGGCAGTCGAAAAGCAGGTCGCTGCCAAACTCGAAAAATACCTCCCCGACCCTAACGTCAGCGTTGTCGTCAAAAGCATTGCCGGCAACATGGTCTATGTACAGGGTAAAGTAATCAAACCCGGGCCCGTGCAAATGGCAGGCCCCACGGCGGTATTGCAGGCGCTGAGCATGTCGGGTGGCCTGGACAAGTTTGCAGATGAAAGCGAAATCAAGGTGGTCCGCGGCACCGGTGCTTCCCAAAAGATCCTGCCCGTGCGATATAAGGACCTGGTGTCTGGGCGGGACATGTCCACCAACATCCAACTTCAGGCTGGCGATACGCTGGTCGTTCCTTGATCTTGCCTTTAATAAGAACATTTAATGCCTCTTCTTAGAACAACTCGCATTGCAACGGCAATCCTGGTCTTGCCGTTCACGGACGCGGTACTGGCGGCAAATTGGCAGTCTACGGTGGTGGTACCGACATCCGTCGAATACGACAGCAACCCATTGCTGTTGACCTCGGGGGAAAAGGGCATAACGCGCACGATCATCGCGCCGGATTACACCCTGATTGGTACTTTCGACCGTGACGAATTGAGGTTGGGGCTTGGCATGCATGTGCTGCGCTCGTCCGATACGGATATCGTCGATGACCGTGAAGACCCTGATATCAGCCTGGGTTGGCAGCGCACCACCGAGCGGGGGCGGTTCGGCCTGGTGGGGCGCTACAACGAAAGCTCGACGCTGTCGGGCACAGTACTGGATACCGGGGTGATTACTACCGACGGTACACAGAAGCTTTACACCTTGACTGGCAACTGGAGCCAGGCGGTGACCGAGCGCAGTACCTTGAGCAACGAAACCACCTACAGCCGTGCCCGTTACGACATCAGCACGCTGACGGGCTACGACGAACTGGCGAACGTCTTTACCTGGACTTACGCCTGGAGTGAGCGGGCTGACCTGTATACCCGTTTTGGTGCCCGGCGCTATGAGCCCGAAGAGGACCTTACCGCGACCGCTTCCAACAGCTACAGCCCGGCAGTCGGCATCAAATACCAGCTTGCCGAAGGCTTGAGCGCCGATGCCCATGTTGGCGTCAACCAAGTGTCAGGCGACGACGGTGGCCGGCGCGGGGAGGGTGGGGTTGCGTTGCTGTACACCGGCCCGCGTGCCGATGCCAGTCTTACCGCCGAGCGCAGCACGGTGGCGAGCGCCGAAGGTGGCTTCGCCGAACTGGACCAGGTGCGTGGTGTGTGGAGCTATGCGCTGACCGAGTTGTCCCGGGTGGGCGCCGACGCCGCGTGGCAAGACAGCAAAGGGCAGTCGCCCAACACGCTGCAGACTTACAGCGTATGGGCCAGCCGCCAGTTTTCGCCTTACTGGGACCTGCGCCTGTCGCTGATGTACAAGGAACGGCAGCAGGACCATGTACCGGATGCGACCGCTACGATCGTTGGTTTGACGTTGACGTACAGGTACCCCGACATCTGAACTTCAGGCAGGTGGCCCTATGAAGTCTGACTACGAGCTCTCCCTCAGAGATTACATCGCCATTATCAAGGACAGGGCCCTGGTGTTAGGGGTGAGTGCCGCAGTCATTCTCGCCGCGACCGTGGCCGTCGCGTTGATGGTGCCGCCGATCTACCAGTCGACCGGCACCATTCTGGTGGAGTCGCAGCAGATTTCGCCTGAGCTGGTGTCGACCAACAACACCAGTTTTGCCGATGAGCGCATCGAGGTGATCCGTCAACGGGTGATGACCCGCGACAACCTGCTGCGCATCATCGCCAAGTACGACCTCTTCCCCGACAAGCGCTTCAGCGAAAGCGACAAGATCGACCAGATGCGCAACGCGATCGTGGTCGAAACCCTGACCACCTACGTGCGCGGCCGTGGTGAAGCGACCGTGGCGTTCAATGTCTCGTTCGAGCACAAGCAGGCACAAGTGGCCAAGGAAGTCGCCGATGAACTGGTGACGCTGTTCCTCAACGAAAACCTCAAGCAGCGCACCGAGCGGGCCAACGAAACCACCGAATTCCTAACCCAGGAAGCCAACAAGCTGGGTGCCGAGCTGGCCAGCCTGGAAAACCAGCTGGCCGATTTCAAGCAGGCCCACGCCAATGCCTTGCCCGAGCACCAGACCCTGCGCATGAACATGCTGTCGCGGGCGGAGCTGGAATTCCGTGAGGTCGACCGTGACTACAAGGCTGCCCAGGAAGAGCTGCGCTACCTGGAACTGGAGCTGTCTGCGGCCAATGCCGGCCTTGCCACCAAGGTTGCCGAAGGCACCCGGTCAACCCGTGCCGACCTGCCCGAAGACCTGCCAAGCCTGAAAGCCGAATACGCGCAGCTGCTGACCCGCTACAAGGACGCCCACCCGGATGTCGTGGCGGTCAAGCGCAAGATCCAGGCGCTCGAAGCCAGTGGGGGGCGCACTGCGGCAGTGTCCACGGTCAGCCTCGACGCGGCCCGTGTCCGCGCCAAGATGAGCGCCGCCCAGGTGCGTATTGCCTCGCTGGCAGAGCAAAAGCGTGAGCTGACCCGGAAAATGGAAGGCTACGAAGCCGAGATCCTCGAGGCGCCGCAGGTCGAGCGTGGCCTGGTGACCTTGATGCGTGACCACGACAACGCGCGCAAGAAATACGAAGAGATTCGTGCCAAGGAAATGGGCGCAAAGATTACCGAAAGCCTGGAGCAGGAGAACAAGGCTGAACGCTTTGTGCTGCTGGAGCCTCCCCTGTTGCCTGAGAAGCCGATCAAGCCTAACCGCAAGAAAATCGCTGCGCTGGGCCTGGTGCTGGCACCGGCCGGTGGCGGTGCGCTGGTGATGCTGCTGGAAATGCTCAATCAGCGCGTGCGTGGCGTGGGCGCCCTGGAAAGTCTGCTGGGCAAACGAGTGCTGGTGGCACTGCCCTATATCGATACCCGGGCCGACGTGGCCCGACGCAAGCGCTGGCGCAATCGACTGATCCTGGCGGCACTGGCGCTGGCAGCTATCATGATAGGGCTGGTGCACGTGTTCTACATGCCACTGGATGTGCTGTTGTACAAAGTCATGTCTCGGTTTGTATAGGGAAAGCAGTGATGGACAGGATCAAGCCGGCTGTTGGCAACAATATTCATCAGGTCACCCCAGGTACTCCCCAGGCACTGTCTCCCGCCCCCGGTACGGCGCTGGCCGAAGTGCCGGGTCAGTTCGATTACGTGAACACCAAGGTGGTACCGCTGCGTGCAGACCACCTGGAGCGTAACCGCATCGTGGCGTACAACAAGAACTCCAACATGAACGGGCCGATCGACCTTTTGCGTACGCAGGTGCTCAGGGCCATGGACGAGAACGGCTGGCGTACCTTGGCCATCACCTCGCCAACGCCAGAAGCGGGCAAGACCATGCTGGCGATCAACCTGGCCATGAGTATTGCCCACCACACCACCAAAACTGCGTTACTGGTGGACTTCGACCTGCGCCGGCCCAAGGTCGGCAGTTACCTGGGCCTGCCCATGGAGCAGGCACTGAACGAGTTTCTGACGGACAAGGCCGAGTTGCAGGACTGCCTGGTCAACCCCACCTTGCCGCGCTTCGTGGTGCTGCCAACGCGGGTACCCGTGCCCCTGTCGACCGAGATGCTGTCCTCGCCCAAGGTGAACAACCTGATTGGCGATTTGCGCAACCGCTACGAATCGCGCATCTGCATTTTCGATTTGCCACCGCTGCTCAGCTCGGACGATGCGATCACCGTGTTGCCCAAGTTCGACTGCGTGTTGCTGGTGGTGGCCAACGGAATGAACAACAAGAAGGAAATCGAGGATTGCCTGCATCACCTGGCCACGGTGAACCTGATCGGGACAGTGTTGAACAAGGCTGACGAACAGCCACGCACCTATTACTGAGCCCCCTGGCCATACGCCTGTAGGCGCAGCCTTGTGCTGCGCCTGAAGGCTAAGAGGCCAACTTAGCGCCTCCAGGGATACTGCAACTCCCACTGCCACGCATGCCGCACAATCTGCTCAAGCGAAGCGAATGCCGGGCGCCAGCCCAGCACCTGCATGGCTTTGCTCGAATCCGCCACCAGCCGTGGCGGGTCGCCGGCGCGGCGCGGTGCGTCAAGGGCAGTGATCTGTCGCCCGGTCACGGCCCGGGCCGTATCGATCACTTGCTGCACCGAAAAGCCCAGGCCATTGCCCAGGTTGAACGCGGCACGCTCGCCACCGTCCAGTAGATAATCCACTGCCAGTGCATGGGCCGCCGCCAGGTCTGCCACATGCACGTAGTCGCGTATGCAGGTGCCATCCGGCGTGTCGTAGTCGCGACCAAACACTGTCACCGCCTCGCGCCGGCCAGATGCAGTCTGCAGGATCAACGGGATCAGATGGGTTTCCGGCTCGTGACGCTCGCCTAGCTGGCCTTCCGGGTCAGCGCCCGCTGCATTGAAATAACGCAGGCTTACCGACTTCAAACCATAGGCCCGGTCGAAGTCCTCAAGAATCTGCTCGACCATCCATTTGCTCAACCCGTACGGGTTGATCGGCCCCTTGGTGTGCGCTTCATCGATCGGCACGTACTGCGGGTTGCCGTATACGGCGGCACTTGAAGAAAACACCAGGTGCCTGATGCCGGCATTGACCATGGCCTGCAGCAGGGAAAGGGTGGCTGCGACATTGTTCTGGTAGTACTTGCCGGGGGCACTGACCGACTCGCCCACTTGAATGAACGAGGCGAAGTGGAACACCGCATCGAAGCGGCACACGCCAAACAGCACATCCAGTGCGGCTTCGTCGGCGATGTCGAGCTTGGCCCACTGGATACCGGGGCCAGGTGAGACCAGGTCCGCCACCAGCACTTCATGGCCGGCGGCGAGCAGGTGCTTGACCATGTGCGAGCCAATGTAGCCCGCACCACCCACAACCAGATATTTCATCCCCACCTCCTGGAATCTGCTGTTTACAGACGCAGTGAACACTCCCTGACACGTGCAGGTGGGATGATCAGCTACAGGTGACCTGAGCGTAGATGGCCATATGCTCTATTTCAAGAATAGCCAGTTGGACATGTAGGTGCCGTCGAAGGTAATGGTGTATTGCCCATCCTTGTAGGCCACCGGCAGCGGCTTCAGCTGCTCCCGTGCATCGCGGGCGAACAGTTTCAGGCCGGCGGGTGCCTTGATGTCCAGGCTGCCTTCAAGGGGCTCGACATTGAACGGCGTCTTGTCATCGGCCTTGGGCATGGCACGGGTGCCCAGTGACAGCAGAAGCTCGCGCGACTGGCCCAGTGGCTTGCCGTCCAGGCTCTGGACCACGACGCTGGCGTAAGGCGTTTTCGTTTGTATCTGAATGGCACCCAGGTTGATCGGGCGGCCGCCCAGCCAGCCGCTGGCGGCCTGGGTCAGTGGCGTGTCGATGGTGTAGATGCCTTGTTGCCAGTTGCGCCTGAGTTCGCCTGTGTCGGTCACCGACTCGGTGGCATCGGCGGCCAGCAGCGCTTGCCCCGGGTCGTGCAGCACCTGCGCGTCTGCCGGGATGGGCGCGGGTTTCAGCCAAGGCAATTCCGGCGTGTGTGGCAGGGCGATCTGCAACTGGCCCTTTTCCATGGCCGTGCGCAGCAGCGGTGAGTTACGCGGGGTGATTTCCTGGTTGTAAAGGGTGGCAGGTGTCGGTGCGAACACGTAGCGAGTGGTGGCTGGTCTTACGTCCGCACGGCGATAGAGCAGGGCAGCGGCGGGCAGAGTGGCGATCATCGCCGGGTCGTTGTACGCGTGCCAGTTGTCCGCCGTGCGCCAACCCGGGTTGAACGCCTGTTGGCTGTAGGCGTATTGCAGCATGGCGTCCCAGCCTTGGTGGCTGGCGGTGCCGGCGATGTAAATTGGTAGCGAGTGACGGTCAGGCAGCGGGAAGGGCTCGGCGTTCCACTCGGTGACGGTCAGCGGTTTGCCGACGACCTGGGCGGCAGCAATCCAGTCGATCATGCCGTCGCTGGTCAGCGGGTTCTTCTCCAGTTGGCCTGTGTCGCCGTAGCTGTGGGCGTCGATGACATCACCAACGCTCAGTGCCGGCAGTGCGCTAAGCCCATTGCCGCCCCAGGTGCTGGTGGTAGCAATGGGGACTTTCACGCCCACGCTGCGCAAGTGGGCGATCATGTCGGCATTGAAGCGTTGTTCCAGCTCGTTGAGCAACAGCTTCGACGGCCCATGCTCCCAGGCACGCCAGGTCAGGTCGGCGGGCAGGTCAAACTGTTTGGCAAAGGCCTTGGCCGCCGTCATGTAGCGCGCGCTGTGGCGGGGTACATCCTTGTTCGGCATCAGGGCGTTGCCGTAATGCTGGGTCAGGTCATTCTCGTTGGTGATCAGCACGGCGGCGATGGCCGGGTCGTCCTTGTAGGCCAGGCCCGTGTACTCGTTCACATGGGTCAGGTACTGCTCGGCGAAGCGTTTCATCGCTTGCCGGATACTGTCATTCACGTAGGCGTAACCCTTCAGGTCGACGCGACCGTCCTGCTCGGGCAGCTCCTTGAAGTCTTCGATGTGGTCGTTGGCGGTAAACGCACGCTGCACATGCATGTCCAGCCAGATGTAGATGCCTTCGTCCTTGAGTGACTTGATCCACAGGTCGAGCTTGCGCAGCGATTCGGCGCTGAGCTGCTGGGTATCGCGCACCAAGGTGCCGTCGCCAAAGACGTTGGGGCTGACCCAGGGCGAGTCGTGGTGATGCAGGCGCACCAGGTTGAAACCCAGTGCCGAAAGGCGTTTGGCTTGTTGGCGGATTTCGTCGTCGGGGCTCTTGAACAGCGAGTAGGCCGACAGGTTGGTGCCCCAGAAGCGTACCGGGGTGTTGTCGGCGAACATCAACTGGTCGCCGACCGCCTTGACGAAGCCACGCTTGCCGGCGGGTTTTTCCGCTGCGTTGAGGAACGACAGGTCCACCGGCGAGGTGCGCCAGTCCAGCTGGTCATCAGGCCACTTGGCGGGGTCTGCCAGGCCGAAGCGCTCGCTGGGTGTCGGGCCGAGTTCGATGTCGCCGGTCACGTTGAGCACGGCCTTGAGCTGCTGGCGGCCGGCGCTGATCGGGTCCTTGTAGAGGAATGCACGCAGCTCGGACGGGTTGCCACGCTCGAAATAGACCTTGGCCAGTGGCGGGTCGAAGCGCATTTCGATGCGTCGCCCCTGGTCAGCCTTGCCCCACGTCCAGCCGCGGTTGTCGGGCAACAATTGCGGGGCCCCCATGCCGCCGGCGATTTGCGCCGGGTCGAACTGGAACACCAGGCCGCCACCCATGACACCGCTCTGGCGGCTGTGGGCGTCGAGGTCGAAGGCCCAGCTCAGGGTTTGCGCCTGTTCCTTACGGATGTCAGCCTGCAGGTCGAAGTCCAGTTCCTTGTTCTTGCCCCGCAGCGTGTAGTGGTAAGGGCCATTGACCTTGAAGTCGGTATAGAAACCGGTCCAGCTCCAGTTGGCAGCCCAGAAATCGAATTTGGCCTTCATGACCGGGCCACCGCCGTGTGTCACGGTAGGCAAGCCATTTTGCTCATCGACACTGACCTGCCAGTCTGAAGCCCAGCTGGCCAGCGGCAGCAGGGCCAGGCCGGCAATGGCCGAAAGGCGCACGTAATGACGCAGGGACAGCCTATTCATGAACATTACCTGGGTTGTAGGTCGGGTTCTGCCAGTTCCACGGCCGGGCTATTGTGCAGCCGGCGAACCATCTGGATGTAGGCCACGCCCAGGCCAGCGATAGACCAGTACACCACCGGGATGAAGGTGATGCTGCTGACCGTGAAGATGATGACCAGAATGCCGATCAGCGTTGCCAGCAACACCCGGCCGAGCTGTCGTCGCTCGTCGTCCTTGTCGGCAAAGCTGAGCATGGCCTTGCGGATACCCCGCAGCACGACGGCAAAGAACGCCAGGAACAGGCCTAGCCCGACCAGGCCGACCCGCAATGCCAGGTTGATGTAGGTGTTGACGATGTCGATGATGCCGTCGCCCTGGATCATCGCCTGCATTTCGGGTGTGTTGCGGAAGTCGAAGGAGCCGAACAACGGGTTGCGCTGGATGACGATCCACGAGTTGTCCATCAGCCGCTCGCGGTAGGTGATGTTCTCTTTCTCGAGGTTACCGATGAACGGCAGCAGGTCCAGCACCTTTTCGCCCCCAGGCACGACGGTTAGCAAGGGCAACGCCAGCATGCCTGCCGCACCCAGCAGCGCCAGGCGCTTGACGGCGCCTTTGCCCAGGGCGATGAACACCACCACGATGACCACCGCGCCGATCCACGGGCCACGCGACAATGGCGCGAACAGCCCGGCGGCCAGCAGCAGGGCGCCCATGGCCCTGTGCAGCGGGCGTTGCACATAGCCCTGCACGAACAGGAACAGGCCGATGGCCACGCTCATCACGTAACCCAGTGCAATCGCCTGGCCGGTGGTGACGCTTGCCCGCAGTGCACCACCCCGGCTCAGGTAGCCGGACATGCTCCATGGCACGCCCATGGCGTCGACCAGGGCGCTGTACAACAGCCAGTGGCGCACATACTCGGCCACAGCGATCAGCGCCATGACGAAGGAGGCGAGCACGAAGGCCAGCAGGGTGTCCTTGAAGTCGCTGATCTGGCGCAGGCCACGGCTGGCCACGTAATACGGCAGGAGAACGTCGACATACAGGTACAGCGCCTGGCGCAGCGTGTCGGTAAGGGTGGTTTCGCGCAAATAGAGCACGCTCATCAGCAGCAGGCCGGCCGCCAGCAGTTTATCGGCCCAGGTGCGGCCAAAGCGCAAAGTGTCACTTTGGCGGCGCAGGTGCAGCGCGGCCGGCAGCAGCACGCACAGGGTCAGCAGGCGAATATGGTTCAGGTCGACCAGGTAATTGACCACGCCAAACCCGGGCACCTGCACCGACGCTGGCGGGATCAGGAACAGCAGCATGTAGAACAGCGCCATGGGGTTGTGCTCGCGGCGCCCGGCCAGCAACAGGACGACCGCGCCCACCCCCAGGTACAGCCAGAAGCTGTGGGAGAAAAAAGCCAGCAGGGTCAGCAGGAACCACAGATTGCGCCGGCGCTTGTAGTCGCTGAGCGGAATCAGGTCGGTGGCAGGCCGCCGGGCCATCAGGAAGACCACGCTCGCCAGAAACAGGATGACGATCAACGCACGAAAATGTTCAGGCATCGGCTATGTACACCTTTCCCTTGGTGGGCAACGGCTAGCATCGTGGCTAATTGAAACTATAGTGACTTTTAGCCAATCAGTCAGAGATTGAAGTCATGCCGTCGATTGATGTGTCAGCCGCCGCGAGCCTGCGCAAGCGGGCCCTGAGGGCCGGGTCTTGGAACCTGGTCTCGCAGGTGGCTTCACAGGCGATGCGCCTGGGCGGCAATCTGATCATGGCCCGCTTGCTGCTGCCGGAAATGTTCGGGGTGATGGTCATCGCCACCACTGTTTCGATACTGCTGCATTTGCTTTCCGATGTCGGCCTGCGCCAGAACATCATCCAGAGCCACCGCGGAGACGATCCGGACTTTCTCAACACCGCCTGGACCGTGCAGATCATCCGCGGTTTCCTGCTGTTTGCCCTTACCCTGCTGCTGGCCCTGGGAGCTTGGTTGGCCCAACTGGCTGAGCTGTGGCCGGCCGACTCGACCTATGCCGCGCCCGTCCTGCCGATGGTGCTGGCGGTCACCGGCCTGTCGGCGGCCATCTGGGGTTTCCAGTCCACCAAGATAGATGTGGCGGTACGCACTTTCCAACAAAAGCGCGTGGTACTGGTCGACCTTGCCTCGCAGGTGGCCGGCCTGGTGGTGATGCTGGTGCTGGGCTTGCTGACCCATTCGATCTGGGCGCTGGTGTTATCAGGCCTGGTTTCGGCGGTCGTCTGGACCGTGCTGGGGCATACCGCCCTGGAGGGGCCCAACAACCACCTGCGCTGGGACCGTTCGGCGCTGACCGAGCTGATCGTGTTTGGCCGCTGGATCCTGTTGTCGTCGATGGTCGGCGTGCTGGCGATGTACGGCGACCGCATGTGGTTTGGTGCCAGCATGTCGGCGGCGCAACTGGGTGTGTATTCGATCGCCGTGCTGATCCTGGGTGCGGTGCAGACCGCGCTCATGAAAATTGTCGGCGCGGTGGCGCTGCCTGCTTTCAGCGAAGCGGCCCGGGCCGACGACAAGCCGCGCCTGAAAGCGCTGTATTTCCGCTTTCGGCTGCTGGTCGACCTGCTGGTGCTGTTCATTTGTGGCGGTTTCCTGACCGCCAGCCCGCTGCTGATCGGCTGGATGTATGACGATCGCTACCGCGAAGCCGGGCCGATGCTGGCGATTCTCTCGCTATCGTTCATCGTATTGCGCTATACCTTGGCTCATCAGGTGTGGATTGCCTTGGGCCTGACCAAGTACCAGGCCATGGACAACATCATCCGCCTGGTCTCGTTATGGGGGCTGTTGCCGCTGTTACTGGCGATTGGCGGGGTGGAGTGGGCTATCTGGGGGGTTGCCCTGCATGCTGTGCCAACGCTGGTGCTGGTTGTGTATGTGAACTGCAAACTGGATATCTTCAGCCTCAAACGTGAACTGGTGGTACTGCCGATGTTGCTGGTCGGGGCGCTGTGCGGGGCACTGTTGACGGCCTTTTTCAACTGGCTGTAGCGCAGTTTGCCGGGTGTAACTTTCATGGCTACAGGTCACGGGAACATGGGGAAGCTCACTTTTTGTACTGCGCAATTGGGTCGTAGAGGCTTTCTCCAGAGCTGTGTCTTGCTCGGCGCGGGGGGCGCGGTGTTCGGCGCCTCGGCGGCCGTTGCGGGCAAGACGGTCGAAAAGCCCGGGTTCGTGGTAATCAACGGTTGGGTATTGCCGTCCCGCTACTTCCGGAACGCGTCAGCATGATCAAGGACTTTGAGCAGCAGAAGGTGCTGCGCGATCACTATGATTTCTGCATCATCGGGGCCGGCCCGGCGGGTATAACCCTGGGCTTGCGCCTGGCAGCCGCCGGCTGGAGCGTAATGATCGCCGAAGGCGGGGGGCGCGAATATGCGCCGCACTCGCAAGACTTGTACGCGTGCTCATCCACCGGCCTGGAACTGTATGCCGAGGAAACCCGCCTGCGCTACCTGGGTGGCACCTCCAATCACTGGGCTGGCCGGTGCCGACCATTCACCCCTTCGGATTTTGCCGTCGCCCCGCCAGGCGTCTTGCCGGGCTGGCCAATTCCCTACTCGGAGATCGAAGGCTTTCTGCCGGCAGCCATGGAGATCGTCGATCTGGCGCCTGGCTCGGATTTTCGCGCGATGAATGCCGGTCTCAATGGCGGTGACTTCGAGGCGGACCGTTTTCTGCTCAGCACGCCGACACGTTTTGCGCAGAAGTACGCTACAGCACTGGAGCAGACCCCAGGCCTGGATGTGTTCATCAACTGTAATTGCGTTGACCTGGAGTTCGACAAGGCTTCCGGCCACCTGGCTGCGGTGGTTTTGTCTGACTATGAGTGCAATCGTCAACGCCTGGTGGCTGGAAATTTCATTCTGGCCACAGGGGCCATCGAGAATGCCCGGCAGTTGCTGAACAGCGAGACCCTGGTGGCCGCAGGCGTGGTGAGCAAGGAAGGGCTGGTCGGCGGGTGTTTCATGGAACACCTGAATATCGAAATGGGCACTTTCATCCTCAAGTCCGGGCAGGACCCAGAGCCGCGCCAGTACTACACCACCGATGCTTTCGTCGACGAGTACAAGGCCGGTAAAGGCAATGTCACCGCCTCCTTGCTGGCCGATGTGCAAACTTATGGCCGCACTGCCGAGGTGAAGTATTTTCTCGAGAGCCTGGCCTGCGACATGGGGTTTGCCAGCAAGGTCGCCTTCGTCGCCAAGTTCAGCTGCCCTGGTGACGGCGTGATCGGCACCATGATCGAGCAGTTTCCCAACCTGCACAGCCGCATTTCGCTGCTGGACAAGAAGGATGCGCTGGGCGTGGCCAAGGTCAATGTCAATTGGGTGCTTAGCGCCGAAGACCGGCACACCATCAAGTGCATTGGCAGCGAACTGGCCAAGCAGTTCGCCGACATGGACCTGGGGTTCGTCAAGCTCAACGATTTCGTTTACGACACCTCGATACCGCTGAGAATGGCACCCCATGCCCATCACATGGGCACCACGCGCATGGCCGCCTCGCCGCAGTTTGGTGTGGTCGATGCCAATTGCAAGGTGTTCGGTACCGAAAACCTGTATGTCGCCGGCAGCAGCATTTTTGCCAAGGGCGGCGCCTCCAACCCGACCATGCCGCTGTTGCAATTTGCCTTGCGGCTGGCCGACCACCTCGATAACAAGATGAAAGCGGCCAGCGGCGCCGCGGCGTGATGAAGGTTGTACACGGGTGAGTGCGATGCGGTCAGCACCTAGAAGAACGAGACCGGAACGCCTCAGGAGACTCCAGATTGTTCAGATCGCGAGGCCAGGCAGTATGAAAGGATTGATACGCAAGGCAGTGGCGCGCTACGCCCATGCAACCGGGCGAGGTGGCAAATTCTACAGGAGGTTCTGCAACCCATCTGGTCTTGAATGGGGGGCCTATCTGGCCCGGTGGGGCAACTTTCATTCGGTCGGCAGCAATTTCTACGTCAATACAGGCTGCAAGTTTCTCGACCCGTCGCTGGTACGTATCGGTAACAGCGTAGGCTTGTCCGACTGCACGTTGATCGGTCATGACGGGGTGGTATTGCTGATCGAGCATCGCTTTGGCAAGCACCTGGATTCGGTCGGTTTCATCGACATCAAGGACAACTGCTTCATCGGCCATGGTGCGATCGTGATGCCGCGCGTGACCATCGGGCCCGAATCCATCGTGGCGGCAGGGGCGGTGGTGACCAAGGACGTGCCGCCAGGCACCGTCTATGGTGGCAACCCTGCCGAGTTCATTTGTACCACCGAACAGTTGATCAAGCGGGTCGAGGCACGTTGCGAAGCCTACCCATGGATCGATCTGGTGAAGCAGCGCAACGGTGCCTACGACCCGGAAGTGGAACCGTTACTGATGGCGCAAAGACGTCAGTATTTCTTCGGGGACAGCTGAAATGGCTAGCAAACCTGTGGATGTCATGGTGGTCAACTTCAATACCGCTGGACTGTTGCAGCCGATGTTCGATGCGCTGCGCCGGGCCGACAGCGAGCGCCTGGCCAGTTACCTGGTGGTCGACAATGCCTCGCGCGATGACTCGGTGCAGCGCATGGCCCAGGTGTGCCCCGAGGCACTGCTGCTGAGCAACAAGCAGAACGTGGGTTTCGGCCGGGCCAACAACCAGTTGTTGGCGCACCTCAAGGGCAAGTACGCCTTGCTGCTCAATACCGATGCCTTCGTTGCCGCCGACTCGCTGCAAAAAACGCTCGACTACATGGACGCCCACCCGGAGTGCGGCGTACTGGGGGTGCGCCTGGAGGGTCGCGATGGCGACCTGCAGCCCAGTTGTCGCTACTTCCCCACGCCGCTCAATGTGTTCGTCGGGCGCACCGGGTTGGGGCGGTTCTTCCCAGGCGTGAAGATGGTCGACGACATGAACTGGGACCACGCTTCGGTGCGCGAGTGTGACTGGTTGCCCGGCTGCTTCTACCTGGTGCGCCGCGAAGTACTCGACAAGGTGGGTTTGTTCGACCCGCGCTACTTCCTTTATTACGAGGAGGTGGACCACTGCAAGCGGGTGAAGGAAGCGGGCTGGAAAGTGGTGTTCTACCCGCATACCACGGTGGTGCACATCGGTGGCGAAAGCTCCAAGTCGGTGGCGGAGCTGGAGGCCGCCAGCCGGCAGATCTCGTCCTATCAGATCGAAAGCGAGTTGCTGTACTTCCGCAAGCATCATGGGGTGGCGGGGCTTGCCCTGCACATGCTGCTGGTCACGCTGGGCGACCTGGTGCTGGCACTCAAGGCGCTGTTGAAACGACGCGGCTGGGGCGCCATTCAGGCCTGCTGGCGTCATTGCCGGGCAACCTGGTCTTTGCTGTTCAAGACCCGGTACGCCAGCCAACCGACAAGGTAGGTGGAGCCATGTTCGATAATATTCGCGCCGACCTGCGGGCCCATGGCGGGGACTGGGGCGCCCAGGGTTTCTGGGTATTGCTGGTGTACCGCTTTGGCCGCTGGCGTTATACGCTGCGCCCGGCACTGCTGCGCAAACTGTGCTCGCTCATCTACAAGGTGCTGTTCAAATTCGTCCAGATCATCACCGGTATCGAACTGCCGTGCGAGGTGGTGATCGGGCGCAACTTCGTCATCGATCATTTTGGCGGCATCGTTGTCAGCGGCTATGCCCGCTTCGGCGATGACTGCCGTATCCGCAACGGCGTGGTGGTGGGCCTGAAGAATGTCGACGAGCCGATTGCCCCGGTGTTCGGCAACAACGTCGACATTGGCACCGGGGCCAAGGTGCTGGGCAGTATTCGCATCGGCAACAACGTGATCATCGGCGCCAATGCCGTCGTGCTGGTAGATGTGCCTGACAATTCACTGGCAGTGGGGGTGCCGGCCATCATCAAGGCCCGGCAACCGGCCGCCACGGCATCGGTCGAGTGAGGCCTATGGCAACGGTGATCGGCGTGGTGGTGATCGGCCGCAATGAAGGCCAGCGTCTCGAGCGCTGCCTTGTTTCGCTGGCGCAGGGGGCGGACAAGGTCATGTACGTCGACTCGGGATCCACCGATGGTTCGCTGCAGTTGGCCGCCGACCTTGGCGTGGACGTGCTGGCGCTGGACATGAGTATCCCGTTCACCGCCGCACGCGCCCGAAATGAAGGCTTTGCCGCCTTGCAGCGCCTGTTGCCATCGATGCAACTGGTACAGTTCGTCGATGGCGACTGCGAGGTGAATGCCACCTGGCTGGCCACGGCGCAGGCTTTTCTTGAGCAGCACCCCGCCGTGGCAGTGGTGTGTGGTCGACGGCGTGAGCGCTTCCCGCAGCGTTCGGTGTACAACTTGCTGTGCGACCTGGAGTGGGATACCCCGGTCGGTGAGGCCAAGGCCTGTGGCGGCGATGCGCTGATGCGGGCAGACGCCTTTGCTGCCGTGGGTGGCTTCCGTCCTGACCTGATCGCTGGAGAAGAGCCGGAACTGTGCGTGCGTTTGCGGGCCCGCGGCTGGAAAGTCTGGCGACTGGCTGCCGAGATGACCCTGCACGATGCCGGCATGACGCGTTTCAGCCAATGGTGGCGGCGTAGCCTGCGCGCTGGGCATGCCTATGCTGAGGGCGCCTACCTGCATGGCCAGCCACCCGAGCGGCATTGGCTGCGTGAGTCACGTCGGGCCTGGTTGTGGGGCCTGGGCATACCTTTGGTGATCGCGCTGGCCTGCCTGCTGCTAGGCGGCTGGGGCCTGCTCTTGCTGTTGATCTACCCACTGCAGGCCGTGCGCCTGGCGCGCCGCGGCGGCAAGTGGACGCGCGAGAACTGGCTTCAGGCTGTGTTCCTGGTGTTGGGCAAGTTCCCGGAAATGCTCGGCCAACTGAAGTTCCTGCGCCACCGCCTTGCGGCTGGCAAATCGGCTTTGATCGAGTACAAGTGAGAGAAACCCATGATGCTCGGCACCCTCGTCAAAAGCGTGTTTACCTTGCAACCGGGTTACTCGTTGCGGGCGATGCACAACAAGTACAAGTTGGCACGGCAGATCGCCAGGCAGTGGCCTGAGCTGAACGGGTTCATGCAGCGCATGACGGCGGCGCTGGGCCCGCATGGTCTGCAGCGGCTGGGGGTGGATTGTATCGGTGTCGTGCAATGGCCTTACATCAGCCAATGCTGGGAGGCCCCGCAGCGTCTGGAGGTGGTGGCTTCGCACTTTGAATTGATGGCTGGGCAGTTCCCGGCGTTGCTGTTGCTGGGGCGCGACGAAAGCCTGAGGCTGTGTGACCTGTCCAGCCACTCGCCGGGCTGTTGCCTGGTACTGGACCGGCCAATCTGGTTCAAGCGTGAAGGCGAGCTGGTGTTGAACCTGTTCCAGGCCGACCTGCGTGTGGCATCCCTGGCCTTCACCCTGGGCCGCAGCCAGGGTGAGACCTGCCTGTTCATTGGTGCGGTGCAGGGCATCCACAAAGGTATCGACAGCGAAACCTCGCTGGCCATCTACCGTGACCTGACCAAGGACTTCGAAGGGCTGCGGCCACGCAGCCTGTTGCTCGAAGCGTTGAAATGCCTGGGCAGAACCTTGGGTGTGACACAGCTGTATGCCGTCAGCGACGCCTGCCGGCACCATCGCCATCCCTATTTTGGCAGCGACAAGGGCCAGGACCTGGCGGCCAACTACGACGTGATCTGGCAAGAACACGGTGCCACAGCGTCTGACCGTGAGGATTTTTTCAGCCTGCCATTAGCGCCGGCGCAACGGGCGGAAACTGACATCCCGGCCAAGAAACGGGCGATGTACCGCCGCCGCCAGGCATTGCTCGACGATGTTTTCACCCGTTTGCAGGCAGCATTGCCAAGCAGCAATCACAACCTTGGACTACAAGGAAAACAGGGGGATGCATTTGCTGTGAGTGCATCGGCAGTAGACGGACCGCCCGTAGTCGACAGCCTGAAGTGAAGGTTGCCAGGGAAGGTTGGTCATCAAGCGGGTTTGGATCTGGATTCGTATGCGCATTGCTTACTTCATCAATCAGTACCCGAAAGTCAGCCACAGTTTCATCCGTCGCGAAATTCTGGCGCTGGAGCGCCAAGGGGTCGAGGTGCAACGTATAGCCCTGCGTGGGTGGGACGCCGAAGTGCAGGATGCCGAGGACACAACCGAACGGGGCAAGACCCGCTACGTATTGCAAGGTGGGCTCAAGGGGTTGTTGGCACCGACGTGGCAGGTACTGCGTACGCAGCCGCGGCGGTTTTTCCAGGCGCTGTGGCTGGCCATGCGCCTCGGCTTGCGGGCCGACCGTGCCTGGCCCTACCACCTGGTCTACCTGGCCGAGGCCTGCCAGGTGCTGCAGTGGTTGCAGGCAGGGGAGGCGACACATGTGCACGCGCATTTCGGCACCAACTCTACTGAAGTGGTCATGCTGGCCAACGCCCTGGGCGGGCCGGCATACAGCTTTACCGTGCACGGCCCTGAAGAATTCGACAAGCCACAGTTCTTGCACATGGGTGAGAAGGTGCGCCGCGCCGCCTTTGTCGCGGCGGTGAGCTCGTACGGGCGCAGCCAGCTGTACCGTTGGGTGGCGCACGAGCACTGGGGCAAGGTGAAGGTGGTGCACTGCGGCCTGGAGCGTGGCTTTCATGAGGTGGCGCCGGTCGCTGTGCCGTCGGCGCCACGGCTGGTGTGTATCGGGCGCCTGTGCGAACAGAAGGGCCAGCTGCTGTTGCTGGAAGCGGCGCGCTGTCTCGCTGCCCAGTCGATCGCCTTCGAGCTGGTGCTGGCGGGTGACGGTGAAATGCGCGAGCAGATCGAGGCCTTGATTGCCCGGCACGGCTTGCAGCAGCAAGTGCGTATCACCGGTTGGATCAGCAGTGCGCAGGTACGCGAGGAAATCCTGGCCGCCCGTGCGCTGGTGCTACCCAGCTTCGCCGAGGGCTTGCCCGTGGTCATCATGGAGGCCATGGCCTTGCGCCGGCCCGTGCTCACCACCTATGTAGCGGGTATCCCCGAGCTGGTCCGGCCTGGCGAGAACGGCTGGCTGTTCCCAGCCGGTGCCGTGGACGAGCTGGCAACAGCCATGGCCGACTGCCTGGCGCAACCGGCCGAGGTACTGCAGCGCATGGGCGAGATGGCCTACCAGCGTGTCGTGCAACGGCATGACATCGATACCGAGGCGGCCAGGCTGGCCGACTATTTCAAGGCATACGCATGATAAGTGTATTGGGTTGGTTACTGGGCCTGTTGGCGATCGTCGTCCTGGTACCGGTGTCGGTGCTGTCGCTGCAAGTGTTGCTGGCTTGCCTGCCGGCGCGGTCCAGGCCCAAGGGCATTGGTGAGCGCCCGCGAGTGGCGGTGTTGGTGCCCGCCCACGATGAGGCGCTGGTCATTCGTGCGATGCTGGCCAGCGTTACGCCGCAACTGCTGGACGGCGACCGCTTGCTGGTCGTGGCAGACAACTGTTCGGATGACACGGCCCGGTTGGCACGCGCGTCCGGTGCCGAAGTGGTAGAGCGCCACGATACGCGCTTGCGCGGCAAAGGTTACGCATTGGATTTCGGCGTGCGCCACCTGGCTCAGCGGCCGCCCGAGGTGGTCATCGTGGTGGATGCCGACTGCCAGGTGGGCGAGGGGGCGATCGATTGCCTGGCGCGCCGCTGTCACGCACTTGCCCGCCCGGTACAGTCGCTGTACCTGATGCGTGCACCGGCAGGTGCCGGGTTGAGAGTGCAGGTTGCCGAGTTTGCCTGGCGGGTCAAGAACCTGGTGCGGCCACGCGGCTGGGCGCGTCTGGGCCTGCCATGCCAACTGATGGGCGCGGGCATGGCGTTCGGCTGGCACGATCTGAGCCTGATCAACCTGGCCAATGGTCATCTGGTCGAGGATGTGAAGCTGGGCCTGGACCTTTGCCAGCAGGGCAAACCTCCTGCTTTCTGCCCCGAGGCACTGGTCACTAGCCAGTTCCCACTTAGCCAGCAGGGCCTCAACAGCCAACGCACTCGCTGGGAGCATGGCCATCTGGGCTTGATGCTTGCCGACGCACCCAAGCGGGCGATGGCTGCCATCACCCAGCGCAACGCTAGCCTGGCGGCCTTGACCCTGGACTTGCTGGTGCCGCCCCTGGCGTTGCTGGTACTGACCTTGCTCGGGCTTAACCTGGTGACCTGGCTGGCGTACCTGCTGTTCGGCCTGGCGGCACCCGCGTGGCTCGCCTTTGCCGGTTTGGCCTTGCTGGCCTTTGCAGTGGTGTTGGCCTGGGCGCGCTTCTGCCGTGAAGTGATACCGTTCTCGGTGTTGCTGTACGCGCCGTTTTACGCGGCCAGGAAAATTCCCTTGTACCTGAGTTTCCTGATCAAGCGCCAGGTTGAATGGGTGCGTTCAAAACGGGATGACGACTGATGGCTCAGTGGCAGAATCGCTGGAAGCGTGTGATCGACCAGCTGGCAGTGATCGCTGATGACGCCGCCGTGCAGCACCTGCTCGATCGCCTGGCCACACCGGATACGGCCACCGTGCTGGGCTTCGTCAACGCCCATGCGATGAACCTGGTGGTGCGCGATGGTGGCTACAGCCAGGCGCTGTCGGCCGCAGATGTGCTGCTGCGCGATGGTGCCGGCATGGCGATCCTGTATCGCTGCCTGGGCCTGGAACCCGGGCTCAACATGAACGGCACAGACTTCATTCCCAGGCTCATGGCTGCTTACCGAGGGCGCAAGGTCGCCTTCTGGGGCACCCGGCAACCCTACCTGGACCAGGCTGTGCAGCGCTGTAAAGCCGAATTCGGCATCGTGCCAGTGTCGGTTCACGATGGCTTCGCCAGCCTGCAAACCTATCTGCAGTTGGCCCGCGTCCAGCAACCCGAGCTGATCGTGCTGGGCATGGGCATGCCCAAGCAGGAAGCGGTGGCAGCGGCGTTGGCAGCCACTGGCGGGCCATGCCTGATCGTGTGCGGTGGGGCGATCCTGGACTTTCTCGGCGGCAAGGTCAGCCGTGCCCCCGAATGGCTGCGGCGTTTGGGGGGCGAGTGGCTGTACCGCCTGCTGCGCGAGCCCAAGCGCCTGTTCATGCGTTATGTGGTGGGCAATCCGCTATTCCTGTTGCGCACCCTGTTGTACCGGCGGGCGGCGGTTTCGGCCAGGCGGGCCCTATGAATCGGCCAAAAATCGCAAAAGCGGTGATCCCGGGTACGCCAGCGCCGGGTGGCTGCTACAGTGATATCAATCGCTTGAGGGCGCCACGCGCCTGCTGCACGGTTTTTGCTTAAGTCTGTTTTCAAGGCTTGCTGTTTGATGGAAGGCACTTGCTACGCTCATCTTGATGAGGTCTGAAATGGTTTTCGAACCCAGAAGCAGTCGTTCCTTACTCCAGAGAAGAAGCAGTGTCAGTAACGCCATCCAGGCCGGCCTCGATGGTATTGCCGTCACCGGTATTGCCTGGTACCTGATCTACGACCAGTTCGGCTATATCACATCCGATTACGTGATCATGCTGCTGCTGCTGATTGGCGCACTGGCAGTCATTTATGATCATTACGCGATCTACCGCACCAACGTCGGGCTTTCGATCAAGGCGTTCCGCCTGTTCAAGGCCTGGTCGGCAACGTTTTGCTTCCTGGTCGTCATGGCGTTCCTGACCAAACAGAGCGAAACCTATTCACGGCTATTGGTGGTGCAACTGTTCGTCATTGGTTATGTCGCCCAGTTATTCTTGCATTTTGCCGTGCGCGAACTGCAAAAGCGCTTTAGCGCGCATGCGCGCCTGGACAATGCCCTGATCATCGGCAACGGTGACCTGGCCAACTTCCTGTATCAGAAAATCAGCAACAACCCGTGGTTTGGCGAGCGGGTGCTGGGTTGCGTGCTGCTCGACAAAGGCGATGGGCAGGGGCTGGAGAGTGCCGAGGGCAAGCAGCGCCTGCCGGTGCTGGGGCATATTGGCGACCTCGACGAGCTGGTGGCCCAACACGGCATTCGTACGGTGTATCTGGTGACGCCACTGGGTGGCTCCGAGGTCATCAACGACGTGTATTTCAAGTTGCTCGACAAGTGCATTGCGGTGAACTGGGTGCCGGATATCTTCTCGTTGCGCCTGATCAACCACAGCGTGCGGGAAATTGCCGGCATTCCGGTGCTGACCTTGTCGGAGACACCCTTGACGGGCATGAGCCTGTTCTTGAAAAACCTTGAAGACCGGGTGCTGGCCGCGTTGATTTTGCTGTTTGCATCCCCCGTATTGCTGGCTGTTGCGCTGGCCATCAAGATCGACAGCCGCGGGCCGGTGTTCTTCCGCCAGGAACGTACCGGCTGGACAGGAGAATCGTTCCGCATCTGGAAGTTTCGCAGCATGCATGTTCACCAACCGGAAGCAGGTGTGGTCCAGCAGGCGCAGAAGAACGACCCACGGTTGACCCGGGTCGGCGCCTTTATCCGGCGTACAAGCCTTGATGAACTGCCACAACTGTTCAATGTGCTGACCGGGGAAATGTCCCTGGTAGGGCCGCGGCCGCATGCCCTGCAACATGACACCTTGTATTCGCAGGATATCGTTGACTACTTTGCCCGCCACAATATCAAGCCAGGCATGACAGGTTTGGCGCAGGTGCGCGGCTTCAGGGGGGAGACCAAGGATATCGAGCAAATGATCCAGCGGGTCGACTCGGACATCGAGTACATCAACAACTGGTCGTTGTGGCTGGACTTCGTGATCCTGGTGCGCACGCTTAATGCCTTCACCGGTAAGCAGGCTTATTGAGCGCAGCGCTCCTGCTCAAGCGCACCCAAGTGGCTATTCCTTGTTCAACGGATGCAACGCCCTGAACCCCCGCGCTTCTTCCACCAGCCAGTCATGCACCGCCCGCGCACCTGGCTGGTTCAAGCCGCCTGGCGGGTAATGCACCACATAACGCTTGTGGTTGGCGATCGGTACACCAAACGGCACGATCAGTGCCCCGCGTTCCAGTTCATCATTGAGCAGCGTGCGGCGGGCAATCGCCACGCCGATACCGGCAATCGCCGCCTCGATGGTCAGGTGGTTGCGGTTGAAGGTGTGCCCGCGCCGCACATCCAGGCCGGCGGCGCCGATGCCTTCCAGGTAGAACTCCCACTCGGCATATTCCGAACTGCCACGCCAGGCGGTGATGTCATGCAGCAGCGGGTAGTGCGCCAGGTCAGCGGGGCCGTGCAGCGGCGGGCGCCCGCGTAGCAGGGCAGGTGAGCACACCGGGAAGATCTGCTCGTCCAGCAGTGGCGTCGAAAGCATGCCTGGGTAGCTACCATCGTTCAGGTCAATGGCCAAATCGAAATCACCCGGGGTCAGCGCCTGGGCACTGTCTTCGGCGACCAGGCGCAGTTCGATATCCGGGTAGCGCTGTTGAAAACGCGGCAAGCGCGGCGTGAGCCATTTGGCCAGGAACGAGGGGATCGAACGCACACGCAATGTGCCGCGGATTTCCCCCGCGTCCAGCCGCAGCAGCTCGGCTTCGATACTGCCGTAGGCCTCGGCCACCGTCTGGGCCAGGCGTTGCCCCTCGGCGCTCAGCTCCACGCCGCGCGCCCGGCGCAGGAACAGCCGGTAGCCCAGGCGCTCTTCCAGTTGGCGCATCTGCTGGCTGACCGCGCCCGGGGTGATATGCAGCTCTTCGGCACAGCGGGTGAAGGACAAGTGCCGGGCTGCGCAGGCAAATACATGCAGCCAGACGAACATCTGACCATTGAGTTGTCGTCGCATCGTTTAGTACCACTAAAGGCTTGCTTAGGAAGTTTCGTTGGTCATCCGTGAGCCAGCGCGGCAGTATCGCGCAAAATCGCAATAACGCTCAATTTCTTCAGACAACCCTACCCTGGATGCATATCAGGGCAGGGTCAGGCATTAGCATGGCTATCAGTGTTTTCGACCTTTTCAAAATTGGCATCGGGCCGTCCAGTTCCCATACCGTCGGCCCGATGCGCGCGGCGGCTACCTTTGCCCAGGCCTTGCGTGAGCAGGGGCTGCTGGCCCAGGTAACGCGCGTGCAAGTGCGGCTGTATGGCTCGCTGTCGGCCACCGGGGTTGGCCATGCCACCGACCGCGCGTGCCTGCTAGGCTTGATGGGCCAGTGGCCGGACCGTATCGACCCGTCCACGATCGAATCGCGCATCGGCCAGGTCCTGCAAGAGCACTGCCTGATGCTCGACGGTAGCCATCCGCTGGCCTTCGACTACGGCCGTGACATGCTGCTGCTCGACGAGAGCCTGCCTTATCACCCCAATGCCATGAGCCTGGAAGCCATGGACGGGCAGCGCAGCCTGTTGAGCCAGACCTATTTTTCGGTGGGCGGCGGCTTCATCGTCGAGCAAGCCGAGATCGATGCGCCGGCAAGCGAAACGAATGCCGTGATGCTGCCTTATGAGTTCGACAGTGGTGCCCAACTGCTGGCGTTGTGCAAGGCCCACAACCTGAGCGTGGCGCAACTGATGATGGCCAACGAATGCGCCTGGCGCCCGGAGGCCGAGGTGCGCGAAGGCTTGTTGCGCATCTGGGAGGCCATGCGTGAGTGCGTGGCGAACGGCCTGCGCAACGAGGGCATCCTGCCGGGCGGTTTGCACGTCAAGCGCCGCGCCGCGCGGTTGCATCGCAGCCTACAGGAGCTGGGCAAGCCCAACGTGATCGGCTCGACCCTTGGCGCCATGGAGTGGGTCAACCTGTTCGCCTTGGCGGTCAATGAAGAAAATGCTGCCGGTGGGCGTATGGTTACCGCGCCCACCAACGGGGCAGCCGGCATTATCCCGGCGGTGTTGCACTACTACATGAAGTTCAACCCCAATGCCTGCGATGCTGATGTGGTGGACTTCCTGCTTGGCGCAGCGGCGGTTGGCATCCTGTGCAAAAAGAACGCCTCGATCTCCGGTGCCGAGGTGGGTTGTCAGGGGGAGGTGGGCTCGGCCTGTTCGATGGCTGCTGCCGGCCTGGCGCAGGTACTGGGTGCTACGCCGCCCCAGCTTGAAAACGCCGCCGAGATTGCCCTGGAGCACAATCTTGGGCTGACCTGCGACCCGGTGGGTGGCCTGGTGCAGGTGCCGTGCATCGAGCGCAATGCGATTGCTGCGGTCAAGGCGATCAACGCCGTGCAGATGGCGCTGCGGGGGGATGGCGAGCACTTCATCTCGCTCGATCGGGTGATCCGCACCATGCGTGATACTGGCGCGGACATGCATGCCAATTACAAGGAAACCTCGCGCGGCGGTTTGGCGGTCGCTTTTGTCGAGTGCTGATGTTTAACGCGGTCAACTGGAGCGGCCTTGTGTCTCGATGGGCCGCTCCTTAACCAGGTTGCGCTGACCTGTTGGGTCAGCGCTGACTCAGCGGCCTTTCTGCTTCGCTGCCAGGAAGCTCGCACGCATGTCCTTGGCCCAACCATCGAGCACCGGCTTGACGTCATTCAAGGTCAGCTTCTGGGTATCGTTCTCCAGCTCCTGGCCCGCGCCCTTGCGGACCACCTGGGCCAGTACCTTCTGGCTGGCACCGTCCAGGAACGCTGCCTCCACACCGACATCCACGTCCTGGTCACGGCCACCCATGGCGGTATTCACTCCCGCCGCGATAAGCGCGATAGGGATCACCTCGTAAGGCCTGAGGCCCTCGTTACTGGTGGACACTGCCGTGATCGCCGGGCGCACCACGATCACGCCCGGGCCAGGCCCCTTGGCCAAAGGCATCACGCTGCCCATTTCGCGGCGCAGGGCCTCGTTGAAGTAGCGGGTGATTTCCTGCAGCGTCTGCTGCGAGATAACAGCTGTGGGCTGCGGCTTGGGGTAGAACTGGCTTGGCTCGACGAACACCTGGCTGTATTGATTGATATTGACCTTGGGGTCGATCCAGCGCATCACCGGGTCACCCGACGGGCTCTTGGCCTCTTGCAGCCGGCTGTAGTCTTTGAGGAAGCCGGAGTAATCCTTGGGGTCCACGCGGTTGCTGGAGCAGGCGGCCACGGCAAGCAGCGCGGCGCACAACAGGGTAATGCGAGGCAATGATTTCATGATGAAAAGGCATCCATGAGAGGTCGGCCTCAACAACGCTAGCAGGTGCGAGGCAGTTGGCCAGTGGACGGGGCAATCCTCTTTGAAAAGAACACAGTGCGTGGCTCGCCCTGAGGGGCGCTGCAAACGTTGCTGCCCACTCAACCCAGGGCCTCACGCAAGCGGTACCACAACATGCCCAGTGCCAGCAGGGGGGAGCGCAGGGCCTTGCCGCCGGGGAAGGTCAGGTGCGGCACGGCGCTGAACACATCCAGGCCGTGGCTGTGGCCGAGGGCGATGCTTTCGGCCAGCAATTTCGCCGTCCAGTGCGTCACGTTCAGCCCGTGGCCGGAATAGCCCTGGGCGTAATACACGTTAGGGTGCTGGTTCAGGCGCCCGACCTGGGGGAAACGGTTGGCGGTGATACCGATCATGCCACCCCACTGGTAGTCGATGCGCACGTTGGCCAGTTGCGGGAACACCTTCAATACCTTCGGCCGCATGTACGCGCCGATGTCTTTAGGGTCGCGCCCGGAATAGTGGCAGGCGCCGCCGAACAGCAGGCGGCGGTCTGCGGTGAGGCGGTAGTAGTCCAGGCCGACCTTCTGGTCGCACAGCGCCATGTTCTGCGGGATCAGGCTGCTGGCCAGTGCTTCGGGCAAGGGTTCGGTGGCCACCACATAGCTGCCGGCCGGGAGCACCTTGCCGCTCAGGCGCGGTTCCAGTTCATCCAGGTGAGCGTTGCAGCCCAGCACCAGGCTGCTTGCGCGGACCTTGCCGCGCGCCGTGTGCAGCGTCAACCTGGGCCCGTGCTCAATACGCAGCACCGGGCTTTGTTCGAAAATGCGCACGCCCAGGCTGTGGGCCGCGCGTGCTTCGCCCTGCACCAGATCCAGCGGGTGCAGGTGGCCCGAGCCCATGTCGACCAGGCCGCCAGCGTACTGATCGCTGGCGACGATCTCGTTCAACTGCCCGGCACCGACCAGGCGTGTTTCATGGCGATAGCCCAGGGCGGCCAGGTCGTCCTGTTCCTCCTTGAAGGCGGCGAACTGCGCCGTGGTGTTGGCCAGTTCGCAGAAGCCCCAGCGCAGATCGCAGGCAATGCCGTAGCGGGCGATGCGCTCGGCCACCAGTTCCACTGAGTCGATGCCGGCCTGCTTCAGGTAGCGCACACCGTCCTGGCCGACATGCCGGGCAAAGCCGCTGACATCATGGCCGATACCGCGAATCAGCTGGCCGCCATTGCGCCCACTGGCGCCCCAGCCGATGCGTCGGGCTTCCAGCAGTACCACCGAGAGGCCGCGCTCGGCCAGCTCCAGGGCGGTATTGACCCCGGTCAGGCCGCCGCCGATGACGCATACGTCGGCCGTCAGTTCGCTGTCCAGGCTGGGGTAGGGTGCCGCGTCGCGCGCTGTGGCGGCGTAGTACGAGGCAGTGTGTTGGGTATTGAAAGACATGAGCGTTCTCGACTCAGCGGTTGGACTTGATCTTGCTCCAGGAGCGGGTCATGACGCGCATGATTTTCGGGCTCGGGGTGCTGGAGATGTACAGCTTGTCCAGCACCTCCTGGGGTGGGTAGATCTCGGGGTTGTTCACCAGCGATGCATCCATGTAGGCCTTGGCGTCCGGGTTGGCGTTGGCATAGCCGACCGTGGCGCTGACCTTGGCGATCACTTTGGGGTCGAGCAGGTAGTTAATGAACGCCAGGGCCTGCTCGGGGTTGTTGGCGTCCTTGGGGATGGCCAGCAGGTCGAACCACAGGTTGCTGCCTTCCTTGGGAATGCTGTAGGCGACCTTCACGCCGTTTTTCGCCTCTACGGCGCGGTTGGCAGCCTGGAACACGTCGCCGGAGTAGCCGAACGCGATGCAGACATCACCGTTCGCCAGGTCAGAGACGTACTTGGAGGAGTGGAAGTAGGTGATGTAGGGGCGCAGTTCGAGCAGGCGGGCCTCGGCCTTGGCGTAGTCGCCCGGTTTTTCGCTGCGCGGGTCCATGCCCAGGTAGTTGAGCACGGCCGGGAACAGCTCGTCGGGCGAGTCCATGAATGCCACGCCGCACTGCTTGAGCTTTTTCAGGTTTTCGGGCTCGAACAGCACCGCCCACGAGTCGATGTGGTCCACACCCAGTGCCGCCTTGACCTTGTCGACGTTGTAGCCGATGCCATTGGTGCCCCACAGGTAAGGCACGGCGTACTGGTTGCCGGGGTCGTTCTGTTCAAGTTGCTTGAGCAGTTTGGGGTCCAGGTGCTGCCAGTTCGGCAGCTTGCTGCGGTCCAACGGCAGGAAGGCGCCGGCCTGGGCCTGGCGGGCGAGGAAGTGGTTGGACGGTACCACCACGTCATAACCCGTACGCCCGGCCAACAGCTTGCCTTCAAGGGTTTCGTTGGAGTCGAACACGTCATAGACCACCTTGATTCCGCTGCTGGCCTGGAAGTCGGCCAGGGTGGTGTCACCGATGTAGTCGGTCCAGTTGTACACACTGACCGTGGGCGCGGCCTGGGTGGTGGTGGCGAACAGCAGGGTGAATGCAGCGGGGATCAGGGCTTGCAGATGACGCATGGGAACACCTCGTTGGTCTTGTTCTTCGAGTTCGGAGCAGGCTTGCCTGTGCATGGGGTGCAAAGCACCCCCGCGGTGGATCAGACACTCAGCATCAGGAATTCACGCTCCCACGAGCTGATGACGCGCTTGTAGTTCTCGTGCTCGGCGCGCTTGACCGCCACGTAGCCCTGGACGAACTGCTTGCCCAGGTACTGCTGCACGGTTTCGCAGTCTTCCATGTGCTGCAGCGCATCCTCGATGGTGATCGGCAGGCGCAGGTTGCGGCGTTCATAGGCGCGGCCCTGCACCGGTGCGCTAGGGTCGATCTGCTCGACCATGCCCAGGTAGCCGCACAGCAGGCTGGCAGCGATGGCCAGGTACGGGTTGGCATCGGCGCCCGGCAGGCGGTTTTCCACCCGCATCGCCTCAGGGCTGGAGGTGGGCACGCGCAGGCCGGCCGTGCGGTTTTCTTCGCCCCACTCGACGTTGACCGGTGCCGAGGTATCCGGCAGGAAGCGGCGGAACGAGTTGACGTTGGGCGCGAACATCGGCAGCAGCTTGGGGATGTACTTCTGCAAGCCGCCGATGTGATGCAAAAACAGCTGGCTCATGCTGCCGTCTTCGTTGGCGAAGATCGGTTTGCCAGTGGCGATGTCGACCACGCTCTGGTGCAGGTGCATGGCACTGCCGGGTTCATCGGTGATCGGCTTGGCCATGAACGTGGCGGCCACGTTGTGCTTGAGCGCGGCCTCGCGCATGGTGCGCTTGAACACGGTGATCTGGTCGGCCAGGTCCAGCGCGTCGCCGTGGCGGAAGTTGATCTCCATCTGCGCCGGGCCGTCTTCGTGGATCAGCGTATCCAGGTCCAGGCCCTGGATCTCGCACCAGTCGTAGACGTCTTCGAACAGCGGGTCGAATTCGTTGGCGGCGTCGATCGAGAACGACTGACGGCCACTTTCAGCACGGCCTGAACGCCCCAGTGGCACCTGCAGTGGCAAGTCCGGGTCTTCGCAGCGCTTGGTCAGGTAGAACTCCATCTCGGGTGCGACGATTGGCTGCCAGCCCTTGTCGGCGTACAGCTTGAGCACCTTCTTCAGCACGTTGCGTGGCGAAAGCTCGATAGGGTTGCCTTGCTTGTCGAAGGTGTCGTGGATCACGATCGCGGTTGGCTCGATCGCCCACGGGATCTGGTAAACGGCAGTGGGGTCAGGGCGGCAGACCATGTCGATGTCGGCGGCGTCGAGCAGGTTGTAATAGATGTCATCGTCGACGTAGTCGCCGGTGACCGTCTGCAGCAGCACGCTTTCTGGCAGGCGCATGCCTCGCTCATGGAGGAACTTGGCGGTAGGCGCAATCTTGCCGCGGGCGATGCCGGTCAAGTCGCTGATCACGCATTCGACTTCGGTGATCCGGTGTTCTTTCAGCCAGGTGGACAGCTGATCGAAGGGGGCGTTCATACAGACCTCTTGGTTGGGTTTTAGTGGGGGAGCGTGGGCGCTTGCGAAAACCGTTGAACAGTTGCGAAGGCGTTACGCTTCCCAGGTGACGCGCTGGAGACTATCTTGGGCGCAGCCCCCCGGGGCGATCTATCCACTTTCTTCAGTATCGAATGCACCAAAAGAGTGCATACAGGACGATGTGTGACAACCGCCAATGCGTTGAAGGTCCAGGCTTTCCACACCACTGACGTCACCGAGCAAGTGCGCGCCACCCCTGGCTGGCAGCAGCAGTACCGGCAGATGTCGCCCGGGTACTTCAGCGGTGAGCTGCGGTGTCTGGGGCTGGAGGGTGTGGAGGTGTACGAAGAGCGCCTGAACACCCGGGTGGAGCAGTTTTTCCGCGCGCCAAGCGGCTCGCTGGCGTTTTGCTTCGACCGCAGCGAGAACAGCCTGTACCTGCTGAACGAACAAAGCCGCAATATCTGGATCACGCCGGAGAACTACCAGGAGGTGGCGGTCGTGTTCGACCAGGCCTTCCTGGCCCGCCATGGGCTGGACCCGCAGCGCCTGGAAGGGTTGTTCATGGTGCCACTGGGCAGCGGCCAGAATGCGCTGTTCGGCAGCTGGCTCAGCGCCACCTTGACCCGGTTGGGCGAGGAGGGTTGCCCGTTGCAAGGGCAGGCCCTGGCTGAGCAGCTGCTGGAGGACTGCCTGTTCATTCTCGACAACGCCAGCCAGCGTTTACAGGGCGTGGCCCTGGGGCGGCGGGACGAGGAAAGGGCGATCATGCACCGGGTCAGCGAATGGGCGGCCGACTGCCCGGAAGAGACGCTGAACCTGCTTGAGCTGGCAGACGTGGCTGGGGTTTCCCTGCGCCAGTTGCAGCAGGCGTTCAAGGCGTTTACCGGCATGCCGCCGGCGCACTGGCTGCGCCTGCGCCGGCTCAACGGTGCGCGGCGTGATCTGTTGCGCGGTGGCGGCGTGACCGTGGCCGAGGTGGCGATGCGCTGGTCGTTCTGGCATTTAGGAAGGTTTTCAGAGAGTTACCGGCAGTTGTTCAAGGAGTTTCCCAGTGAAACATTGAAGCGCTGCAGGGTTTGAGGTGGAGGCGGGGCTGCCGGCCTCTTCGCGGGCTCGCCCGCTCCCACAGCACCAGCATGGTTTCGTGAATCGCAGGTTGCCTGGGGCGCGGGTAAGTCCGCGAAGCGGCCAGCCCAGGCAACACTGAACCCAGCATTCCACGCCAAAAGTTGCTATCGTGCCGCCCTGATTTCACCCGAGGTGCCGATGTTCTACCTGCCTTTGCCCAGCGACCAGGCCGACCGCCTCGCCAGCGCGGCCGTTACCGAGTTCTTCACCACCGCCAGTGTTGTCGATGCTGCTACCGTGCTGTTCGTGCAAAACCTGCCACGCCAGCCTGCCACCGCCTCGGCCGACGCGCAGGAGCGTCGTTTCGCCGAAATCGTGCGCATCGCCAACGAAGTCGAAGGTGTCGCCCCCGGGCGCTTCCAGGCCCAGGTAGCGCAGCAATTTGATCGCGAAGCGTTCGCCATGGGCCTGGGCATGCTGGGCGAAAATGGCATTGCACTGCTGTCGGCCGAAGTGGAGTACCAGGCGGACGAATGGCTGGACGACGAAGGCCAGTGGAACTTCCAGTTCGCCGACCGCTACCGCCAACGGGCCACGCCGCTGCACCCAGTGTACCTGCCGTCGCTGGCCAGTGACTTGATGCTCAGCGACCAGCAGAACCGCCTGCTGCGTGAATTCCTCAGTGGCGTCGACGAGTCGGTGGCTGTGCAAGGTTTCGCCGGCACCGGCAAGACCTTCCTGATTCACCAGTTCGCCCGGCTGCTGGAGCCACAGCGCACCTTGCTGCTGGCCTTGACTGAAGGCCAGTTGCGCGCGCTGCAGGCGCGGGTCAAGGACGCTGCCGCCTATACCGCGCTGACCTTCGGCCAACTGGCTGACGAGCTGCTCAACCGTGACCTCACCAGCAACGGCTGGCGATTGCGCGATCCGTACCGCACCAAGCTGTCCTGGCGCCCCCAGGAAGCGCAAGTGGTGCGCTGGCTGTCCATCCCAGATATCGGCCCGCTCGCAGCGCGTGATGTGGTTGCCTTGTGCATCCGCGCCGTGCGCACGTTCTGCCACAGTGCCGATACCCAGCTTCAGCTGCACCACTTGCCCTGGGCCGGGCCTGGCACCTCGCCGCTGGATCAGGAGGTGCTGCTGGAAAAGGCACGCCTGTACTGGCAAGAGCTGATTCGCCCGTCGGCGCGGGACATTCAGCTGCCGGTGCGTGACTACCACCGGGTCAAGCTGCTGTCGCTGACCGAGCATGTCATCGACAGCCGTTATACCCATGTCATCGTCGACGAAGCCCACGAGCTGTCGGCACCGATGCTGGCGGTACTCGATCGCAGTCCGCAGTCGATCATTACCCTGGGTGACGAACTGCAAAACCTCAACGGCCTCAGCCCGCACCATGGCAGCTTCATCCGGCAACGCTGCATCGACCATTCACTGCGCGCCGGGCCGGCAATGGACAATGTGCTCAACCCGTTGATCCAGGCGCACCCGGCCACGATCCAGGCGGCCTTCAGTGGCAGCGCCGAGCACTACACCCGGGTCAGCTTCTTCGATACGGTGATGGTGCCGGAACAGCCCACGGCGCTTATCGTCGATGATGAATGGGGCCTGTTTGGCTGGTTCCAGCGCCTGACGCATCAGGGGGTGCCGTTCTTGTTGCTGAAAAGCGCCCGCAAGGACTTTGAGCTGTTCGTCGAGGACTGCATCGAACTGTACCGCTACGGCACCCGGCCGCGCCACCCGATGCTGTTCCGCTATGCCAGCTGGCAGGCGCTGGAACAGGACAAGGGCGATGACAAAGCGTTCGTCGCCGTGGCCAACATGCTGCGCAAAGGCTACACGCCGGAGCACTTTGCCAAGGCCAAGAGCCGTTACCGCTGGGACAAGGCGCCGAAGCTGTTCCTGGGGCGAGTACGGGATGTGAAGAACATGGAGTTTGCCCGGGTGATGGTGTCGCCGGAGCTGATGGTGGCGCCACAAGTGGCGGGTAACCGCAATGAACGGGCGCGTATGCTGGCGGGGTTGTATACCGCCTGTTCGCGGGCGCGGCATGAACTGATCGTGCCGGGGGGGATGCTGGACTGGGTCAAGGACCAGGTTCGGGATTGAAGCATCTGGGGCCGCAAAGCAGCCCCAGGGTCATGAATCAGTTACGGTCCAGCCACACGGTCTGGGCATTGGTGAACTCGCGCACGCCAAAGTGCGACAGCTCACGGCCGAAACCGCTCTTCTTCACGCCACCAAACGCCACGCGGGGGTCCGAAGCGCAGTAGCCATTGATGAACACGCCACCGGTATCCAGTGCAGCGGTCATGCGTTCGGCCAGCGCGTAGTCGGCTGTGTAGATGGTCGAGGCCAGGCCAAACTCGCTGTCGTTGGCCAGTTCCACGGCATGGTCGGCATCGCGTGCAGTGATGATCGCCGCTACCGGGCCGAACAGCTCCTGCTTGAACGCGGTCATGTCCGGGGTGACATTGGCGAACACGGTCGGTGCGTAGAAGTTGGCCACGCCTTCGACCTTGTTGCCGCCCAGCAGCAACGTGGCGCCTTCGGCCAACGTCGCCTGAACCTGGCCATCCAACTCGTCGCGCAGGTCATAGCGGGCCATCGGGCCGATATAGGTGTCGTCCTCCAGCGGGTTTCCGACTTTCAGCTGGCGAGTGGCTTCAACGAACTTGTGGGTGAACGCGTCGACGATGCTGGCTTCCACGATCAGGCGCTTGGCGGCGGCGCACACTTGGCCGGTGTTCTGGTAGCGGCCTATCACCGCGGCCTGGACGGCAGCATCCAGGTCGGCATCGGCCAGCACGATGAAGGGATCGGAGCCACCCAGCTCCAACACGCACTTCTTCAGCGCGGCACCGGCCTGTGCACCAATCGCCATGCCGGCACGCACGCTGCCGGTCAGGGTCACGGCGGCGATGCGCGGATCGTTGATGGCGCGGGTGACGCCATCCGGGGTCACGTTCAGCACTTCGAACACGCCTTCCGGCAGGCCGGCATCCTTGAACAGCTCAGCCATCAGGTAGGCGCTGCCCATCACGTTCGGTGCATGCTTGAGCACGTAGGTGTTACCCGCCAGAATCGCCGGCACGGCACCGCGCAGCACCTGCCAGACCGGGAAGTTCCACGGCATCACGGCCAGGATCGGGCCTAGCGGGCGGTATTCGATACGGGCTTTTTCGACCTGGGTCGGCTCGGCGGCGAGCATGGCCGGGCCGTGCTCGGCGTACCAGCGGCAAAGGCCTACACACTTGCTGACTTCACCGCGAGCCTGGGCGATCGGCTTGCCAATTTCGCGGCTGATCATGTGCGCGAAAGCTTCAGCCTTGGCTTCGAGGGTGCCGGCCAGGGCCAGCAGGTACTCGCTGCGCTGACCCAGCGACACCTGGCGCCACTGGCGGTAGCCAACCTTGGCACGTTGCAGCGCCGCTTCCAGTGCGGCGTCGGTGTCGAACGGGTAGGCGCCAATCTGCTCGCCGCTGTACGGGTCGAGGGAGATGGCGTGGGTCAGGCTGCTGATCGCGCTCATGGCGGGACACTCTCGTTGTTGTTAATCAATGAGGCCAGACTAGTGGGCTATGGCTTTAATGAAAACTGAATAATAATGAGCGAAACATTCACGTTTGGAGAATGCCTGTGGACCTGGTGCAACTGGAGATCTTCAAGGCCGTGGCAGAGCAGGGCAGCATCAGCGCCGCCGCGCAGCACATCCATCGGGTGCCGTCGAACCTGACCACGCGCATCAAGCAACTGGAGGAGGACCTGGGTGTAGAACTGTTCATTCGGGAAAAGAGCCGCCTGCGCCTGTCGCCTGCGGGTTGGAACTTCCTCGAATACACCCGGCGCATCCTCGACCTGGTCCATGAGGCGCGGCTGACCGTGGCGGGTGAAGACCCGCAGGGCACCTTTGCCCTCGGATCGCTGGAAAGCACGGCGGCGGTGCGCATTCCGGCGTTGCTGGCCGCCTACAACCAACGCTACCCCAAGGTTGACCTTGACCTGTCCACCGGGCCTTCCGGGACCATGCTCGAAGGCGTGTTGTCTGGCCGCCTGGTGGCGGCGTTCGTCGACGGCCCGGTGCTGCACCCGACGCTGGAGGGCATACCGGTGTTCGAGGAAGAGATGATGGTCATTGCGCCGCTCAACCATACACCGGTGACCCGCGCCCAGGACGTGAACGGTGAAAGCATCTACGCCTTCCGCGCCAACTGTTCATACCGCCATCACTTCGAAAACTGGTTCGTGCAGGACCAGGGGGTACCGGGCAAGATTCACGAAATGGAGTCGTACCACGGTATGTTGGCCTGCGTCAGTGCGGGTGCCGGCCTGGCCATGCTGCCGCGCAGCATGCTCGACAATATGCCCGGGTGCAGCACCGTCAGCGCCTGGCCAATGTCGGAGGACTTCCGCTATCTGAAAACCTGGCTGGTCTGGCGACGAGGTACGGTCTCGCGCAGTTTGAGCATGTTCGTGAAGTTGCTTGAAGAAGGCCGCGCAAGCTGATGTTTTCACTAGATAACCTGATTTTCTGAAGTGAATTTCACCGCCATGACCAGGCATCAGCACGAACACCCTTTCGCTGGGAGGATCAGATAATAGGTAAGCCATCCTCGAAAGGAGGGTCGTACCATGCGTAACCATCACTATGCGCTCGGCGCTGCCTTGCTGATCACCCTGGCCCTGCCATGGACCCTGGCCGCCGCTGCCGACCTCAATGCCCCCATCGACATGCAGGCCGTGCAGTTGCAACCGCAGGAGCAGAATGGCGTGCGCTACATGCAGGGCGGTATCGGCCAGGACGAGGCCAATGCCCTGCGCAAGACCACGGGTTATGACCTGCACGTAGAGCTTTCGACCGGCCCGGAAGGCAAGTTCCAGAGCGGGGCCACCGTCGATATCCAGAATGCCCAGGGCCAGCCCGTACTCAGTGTCAGCGATGCCGGGCCGCTGCTGTATGTGCAATTGCCTCCCGGCAAATACAAGGTCATTGGCAATGCCCAAGGCCAGGCGGTGCAGCAGTGGGCGGCCGTCACGGGCAAGGCGCCCACGACCGTTAACCTTAACTGGCGTTGATGAAAAGTCGGGCAGGAGTACGCCTGTACTCCTGCCTGGGGTCAGGTCACGCCTCGCGAATTCCTGTGCCCGGCAGGCACATCTTTACCAAGTGATTTAGCCAATAGTGGCAATACACTTCCAACTTTCTGATTATCTGGACAATAATCAGAAAAGTATTACTTCGTATGACCGGTCTGGATGCACCGGTCAGCGCAAAACATCGAGGGGCCCAAGCCCCCGCTTGCCGTGTAGACCATCAGGAGAGTCGTTGATGAAAACCCGTCTAGCAGCTTCGCTGGCCGTAGCAGTGCTGGCCTTTGCCGGGGCCGATCTGGTCCAGGCTGCGCAGATATCAGGCGCCGTGGGCGCCACCGGCCAAGGTGACATGACTTACCGTATCGGCATGTCGTTCGACTGGGACAAGAAATGGCTGGAAAGCAGCACCGGCCATGTGAGCGGTTACTGGGATGCGGCCTACACCTATTGGGAAGGTGGCGATGCCAGTGGTGCGCATTCGCTGTCGTTCAGCCCGGTGTTCACGTATGAGTTCAGCGGCTTTACCTACACGCCTTACATCGAGGCAGGTATTGGCCTGGCCGCGTTTTCAAAGACCGACGTGGGCGACCAACGACTGGGGTCGGCGGTCAACTTTGAAGACCGTATCGGCTTTGGCCTGAAGTTGCCGGGAGAACAGAAGGTAGGCATCCGTGCCATGCACTACTCCAACGCCGGGATAAAGCAGCCAAACGACGGCATAGAGTCGTACTCGCTGTTCTACAGCACAGCGTTCTGAAATTACGGGGCCACTGCGCGGCCCCGGCAATTCAGAAGGTATAGGAAACGCCGGCCTGCACCGTACGCGGTGCGCCGGGGTATACGTAGCTGTTGAACGCGCCCTCGTCATACCCCTTGTTGAACACGTTCTTCACGTCCAGGTTCAACCGCACGTGTTCGTTTACCTTGTAGAACGTCAGCAGGTCAACCACGGTGTACTGGTCCATGTTGTAGGTGACCGCCTCGGTCTGACCATTGCGGTCATCCACATACTTCACCCCAAGTCCTAACCCAACACCTTTGGCAAAACCGTCCTGGAACTCATAAGTGTTGAGCAGGCTGAAGCTGTTGCGCGGGATGTTGGCCAGTCGCGTACCCGTCGGCAGGCGGTTGTCCTTGGTAACTTCGGCATCGACATAGGCGTAGCCACCGATTACCCGCCACTCAGGCGTGATATTGCCGGCGATGTTGATATCCAGCCCGCGGCTGCGCACTTCCCCGGCGGCCAAGCTGTAGTTGGTATTCACCGGGTCGCGCGTCAGGACGTTCTCCTTGACGATATGGTAGATCGCCGCGTCGACACTCAACTGGCGGTCGAGTGACTCCCATTTCACACCCAGCTCGTAAGATTTGCCCTTCTCCGGGTCGAAACCACCGCCACTGGCCGGCGTGCCCGTATTGGGTTTGAACGAACGTGCGGTGTTGGCGTAGACCGCCAGGGTATCGGTCAGGTCGTAGATCAAGCCAAGGCGGGGTGTGACGCCGTTTTCGCCCTTGCTGAAATCGCCGGCATTGTTCAGCTTGTTGTCATAGTCATGCTCGAAACGCTCGAAGCGCACGCCTGCCAATGCCTTCAAACGCTCGGTCAGGGCCACTTGGTCCTGAATGAAGAACGCCCACGTCTGCAGGTTTTCCTTGTCCCAGGTGGTGGTGCGGTTCAGGGCCGGACGCGGCTGGCCCAGTACCGGGTTGTAGATGTCGATCGGGTAGGCTGCCGAGGAACGCTGGATGATCGAGTTGTAGTCGTAGTTTTCGTATTCGACCCCGGTCAACAAGGTATGGCTGAAATTGCCGGTGTCAAAATGCCCGGTCAGGTTCAGCTGCCAGTCGCGGTCGGTCCACTCCAGCTTGCGGTAGTTGAAGTTGCGCTGCAGCGTGCGTCCATCTGCCGGTGCGCCGTCGGCTTCGACAGCGTTGCCCTTGAGTGAGCCATCGAGGAACTGGAACCCGCCAGCCAGCGACCAATTGTCATTGAGCAGGTGCTCGAAACGCAGCTGCGCCATGTTGTTGTCGTTATGCAGCAGGTTGTCGCTGCCTTTCTCCCAGATGTAGGTATCGCGCGAGGCGCTGCCGGTCTGGGTGGGGTAGCGGGTCAGGCCGCGATCGAGGGGGTGGTTGTTGCGCATGAAATCGCCTTCGAAGGTGATCTTCGTGGCGTCATTGACCTGCCAGCTGATGACCGGGGCGACATCGTAGCGTTCGCTTTCGACATCGTCGCGGAAGCTGTCGCCGCCTTCACCCAGTACGTTCAGGCGGTAGGCCAGCGAGCCGTCCTGGCTCAGCGGTCCGGTGGCATCGAGGGTGGCACGGTGCATGCCCTGGTCATCGAACTGGCTGCCAAGGGTGACCTTGGACTCCGGCAACGGCTGCTTGCTGACCACGTTGAACGTACCGCCGGGGTCGCCACGGCCGTACAGGCTGCTGGCCGGGCCACGGATGACCTCCAGGCGCTCGACGGTGTTGGCATCCGGGGCGTTGGGGTAGCCGCGGTTGATCGGAAAGCCGTTGCGATAGAACTCGCCGGTCGTGAAGCCACGCACAGTGAAGGTTGTCAGGCCCTGGCCGCCGAAGTTGTTGGCGCGGCCGACACCACCGGCGTAGTCCAGGCCGTCCTGCAGGCGCGTGGCGCCCGTGTCTACCAGCACATCCTTGGGCACCACGCTGACCGATTGCGGGGTTTCGTGCAGCGCCGTGTCGGTGCGGGTGGCACTGGCCGAGCGGGTGGCCTTGTAGCCTTCGACCGGGCCGTCGGCGCGTTCGCTGTCGGCAGTACTGGTGATGCTCAGGGCCTGGAGTTCGATCTGGTTAGGTTCGCTGAGCGTTTCAGGCTCGGCAAAGGCCAGCGGGGAGACAGCATGAAGCACACAAAGCGAAACGAACGTGCGGCGCATCGACGGTACGGTCCTTGAATAGGGCGCTAAGGGCTGGGTCGGGAAATGCCGCGAACATACTACGAATCATTATCAAATGCATTAATTTTGAGTGGCACTGGTGTACCAGAAACCAAGGAAGATGAAGCGTCAGTGGCACCAGTGCCTGCAGGCACTGCGAAGGGGCCGACAGGTGATAAGCTGCTCTCCGTGGCTGGAAGTGCCTCTTCGCAGTACAAGGTTATTCCTGCCTGGCCCCTGGGGCAGCCTGCTGAAGCTCAGCGAACAGCCTTGATCGCCAACACATTGCACAGCGGGTGTTCCAGCACATGCGCCGTTGTCCCGCCGAGGAATGTCTGCATGGTGTCATGCCGGTGGCTGCCCATGACGATCACGTCCACCCGATTGTGGCCGACGAACTGGGCAATGGCCCTGATCGCGGCCCCTTCGAGGAAGTGCCGACGCTCCAGCGGGATCTGGTGATGGTCGCCCAGGCGGTTGAACGCCGCCCGCTGCGCGGTTCGCACACTGCTGTCGAAGCCGGGCATGGTGACCGTACCGGCGCCGAAGTCGGCGATGTGGGTCTTGGCCGCGTCGCACACATGCAGCAGGTGCAGTTCGGCGTTGCACTGCAGGGCCAGGTCATGGGCGCAGTGGATGACCTGCTCGTCCAGGTGCTCGCCAGCGCCATGGCTGTTCAGGTCCACCGCGGCGGCGATCTGCCGTGGCAGGGGCAGGCGAATGTCGCTGACCAGATGCACGGCGACCGGGCTGTCCTTGAGCAACTGCCAGTCCAGCGGCGTGACCAGCAGGCGTTTGAGTACGGGCTCGTGCTGTACGTCCTTGACCAGCAGATCGCAGCCCAGCCGTTCGACCCGTTCCAGTACGCTGCCCAGCGGGTCGCGGGTCAACAACAGCTCGGTGGACACGTCCACGCCGGCATCGCTCAGCTGTTCGGCCTCATCCGCCAGCCATTGGCGGTTGTCGCTGAGCAGCCGCTCACGCTCACGACCATCGCTCATCAAGCCAAAGGTGTCGACGTCGTCGACGAACACATTGATATCCAGCAGGGCACCGCTGGACTCTGCCAACGCCGCCGCGCGTTGCAGCGCAGGCGTATGACGCATTTGCGGGCCGAGCATGACGAACAGACGTTTGAACTGGCTCATCGCACACCTCCACGTGTGGCAGCCCCCCGGTGACCTGATCATGTTCAGTCTAGACCGCCGCAGCGTACACCGGGGCGATGTGTCGGGTATGATGCGTGCCCCATCATTGTCACGAGGCCCGTCCCATGTCCCTGAGTGCTGAACAGATCGTTGAGTATCGCGCCTTTGCCGAGCAATTGGCCGATGCTGCCGCTGCAGCGATCGCGCCGTACTTCCGCGCCAGCCTGGATGTCGAGGACAAGGGCGGGCGTCTTTACGACCCGGTGACCGTGGCCGACAAGGCCGCTGAAGACGCCATGCGTGAGTTGATCCAAGCGCGTTATCCCGAACACGGCATTCTTGGCGAAGAAGCCGGCATTGCAGTGGGCAGCAGCCCGTTGACCTGGGTGCTGGACCCGATCGATGGCACCCGCGCCTTCATTACCGGCTTGCCATTGTGGGGCACCTTGATCGCCCTGAACGACGGCACACAACCGGTGGTGGGGGTGATGAACCAACCGTTCACCGGCGAACGTTTCGTGGGTACCCCGGCAGGCGCCTGGCGCAGTGGCACGCCCCTGAAGACACGTGCCTGCACCGACCTGTCTGCCGCCACGCTGATGTGCACCACACCGGACATGTTCGACACCGCCGAGCGCAAGGCGGCATTCGAAGCGGTCGCCGGCAAGGCGCGGTTGATGCGTTATGGCGGTGATTGCTATGCCTACTGCATGCTGGCGTCGGGCTTTGTCGACGTGATTGTCGAAGCGAGCCTTCAGCCGTATGACGTACAGGCGCTGATGCCGATCATCGAAGGGGCGGGTGGCGTGATCACGGCGTGGGATGGCAGTTCGGCGCAGGATGGCGGGTGCGTGGTGGCCTGTGGCGACCCTGCGCTGCATGCGCAGGTGCTGGAGATGTTGCGCCACGCCATGTGATCCGGGTTCGTCGCACCTGGCCTATTCGCGGGCGAGTCCCTTCTTGTGGGAGCGGGTTACCCGCGAAGAGGCCGCCACAGGTTTCCATTCTCTCCAGCCACCGCACTTTTTCCCATTTTCGGGCTCTATGCTTGGCCAGGGCCGCGCTGACTCCCAGCGCAGCCGCCGAATATCGACCCGGTGCCGATGGTTGCAAGCTACGCGAATTTCCTCCCCCGCCTGCTACTGACAGGTGCCCTGGCATGCCTGTGCGCCTGTACGCAGCAGCAGGGCCGTGACATGGTCAACCAGCTCGGCAACGGCAAACCCAGCGAGCTGTTCCAGACCAGCGTCGACCGCCTGGCCACGCTGTCGATGCGCGACAACCTGCAAAGCCTGTACCTGCTGATGAACAAGCTGTACCTGCGCAACCCCAGCCAGTGGAAGATGTCTGGCTACCTGGACGCCGCCACTGCCGAGCGACAGATCCGCATTGCCATCGAGCAGCGCCGGCCGCTGCCGCAACTGGGCAACCGCCGTGACCTGGCGGCATTGAGCTACGCCCTGAGCCCCGAGTTTCGCGGGGATCGGGTCGGCGCCTTCATCTACGCCATTGGCAGCATGCTGATCACCGCGCATGGCGGGCGTACCGAGTTCTACATGACCGATACCATCGACCCCCTGTTCGTCAACAATGCCGCGCGCAATATCGAGAAGGCAACATGGATGCTCAGCCAGCGGCAAGATGCCAATGGGGTGTTGCTGCTGTTCTCGAACGAAATCTCGGAGGAGGGCAGCAACCTGAGTTTTGCCGTTGAGTTCGGCAAGATCGTCGCGCGGCTGGACTTGCTGGCCGAGTTGCTGGATGAGCGTTATCGGCGCATTGGCTTGAATTACGCGCAAAGCCTGTTGCTGATGAACTTCCTGCCGGTGCAGTGAATGACGGTCGTTGCAGGAGCGCTTGGTCCGCCGTCACGTGCAGGCCACGCGAGTACCGGAAGATACTGTTCGATAAACGAACACGCGTGACGCCGGACCTGTCCGCTATCCGCCCAGCCAATCCCATCGTTGCATTGCCCAACCCCCGCCTTTTTGCTGTAGTGTCCCCTATCCGCCGGCTGTCGCCTGCCCCTGCGACGCGCTGCCAGCCCGATAGAATGACCGTGATGACCGCAACCACAGCCCAAAAGGCGGTAGGGCGCGGCGACCAGAACAATAACGATACCGAGTGCCTTGCCTATGGAAAGCCGCCTGCTGAGCGAGCGCAGTAGCGTGTTTCACCACGCCGACCCTTACGCTGTGTCCGATTATGTGAACCAGCATGTAGGCCAGCATTGCATCGGTCTGTCCCGTACTACCCACCCCCAGGCCAGCCTCAGCCATCGCAAGTTCGCCGAGCTCGACCTGTGCCGTATCAGCTATGGCGGCAGTGTTCGCGTGACGTCGCCTGCGCTGGAAACCATCTACCACCTGCAAGTCTTGCTCAATGGCAACTGCCTGTGGCGCGGGCACAAGCGCGAGCAGCACCTGGTGCCGGGCGAGTTGCTGCTGATCAACCCGGACGACCCGGTTGACCTGACTTACTCAGAAGACTGCGAGAAGTTCATCCTCAAGGTGCCGACCCGGCTGCTGGACTCGATCTGCGATGAACAGCGCTGGCAGCGGCCTGATGGGGGCGTGCGGTTCTTGCGCAATCATTACCGGCTGGAGGAGCTGGATGGCTTCGTCAACCTGCTGGCCATGGTTTGCCACGAGGCGGAAGTGAGCGATTCGCTGCCAAGAGTGCAGGGCCATTACAGCCAGATTGTCGCCAGCAAGCTGCTGACTCTGATGAGCACCAATATCCGCCGCGAGAGCCTGAGTGCCCCGCAGGCCGGGCTAGAGCGCATTCTTGATTACATCGAACGCAACCTGAAACTGGAATTGTCGGCTGAAGTGCTGGCGGAGCAGGCTTGCATGAGTTTGCGTTCGCTGTATGCGTTGTTCGACCAGCACTTGGGCATCACGCCCAAGCATTACGTGCGCCAGCGGAAACTGGAACGGGTGCATGCCTGCCTGAGCGACCCGACGTGTGGCGTGCGCAGTGTGACGGAATTGGCTCTGGATTACGGCTTTCTTCATCTGGGGCGGTTTTCCGAAATTTATCGGCAGCAGTTTGGGGAGCTGCCTTCACAGACATTCAAACGTCGGAGCTAAGGGCAGTCGGCGTGCCCACCTGATATTTCTGCCAGTTGTGCTCGTTTCTTACTCGTCTCACCATTTACCTTGCCCTGGGTAAAGGTGGTAACCATGTCGACTCAACAGAAGCAGTTCTATTTTTACTCTCCCGAAGGCCTCGTCCTGGTCAACCATACCGGCTTAGGGACTTCTGCTTTTGTGCGGGCTGCAGGGCAGGCGCTGGCTCAGCGTGATGATGGACAGGCAGCGTTCTACGGCGTCAACAACCAAGGATCTGTCTGTCTGTTTTCCTCTCGTCCGCTGCAATACACAGTTTACGGGCAAGATATAGACGTGCAGTCAGCATCGCTATTGCGCTACAACGGGCAGAGAAAAGAGTCTTTCACCGGGCATTACCTGTTGGGAGATGGATACCGTGCGTTCAATCCGGTGCTGATGAGATTTCACAGTCCTGATAGCCTGAGCCCAATAGGGGCTGGAGGGTTGAATTGTTATGCTTATTGTGGTGGGGATCCCGTTAATAATACGGACCCGAGCGGGCACCGTCAGTTCCGTAAGGTTTCCAGGCCTACTAGGCTGGAGACAATCCCGGAAAAGCGGGACACTATGAAACATCTCTTAAACTTACCAAAACTTTCAAGTGTTCGAGCACATGCAGGGTTTGCTGATCATGTTGTAAGTAAGAAAGTGGTAGGCACTATCAACGGTCTTGGGCGCGGTTACGGGGATCAAATACAGCCAATCATGAATTCACCGCATTGGTCAAAATGCTCAAAAATTATTAGTGAAAGGTACAGCAGTGACGCTATCTAGCCGCCTCGGACCATACTTAGGTCAAGATGTTAAACTTCTGCCCGGAGGGGCTAATTTAATGGAGGCGTTCGCGGTCGTTGCGCCACTCGACACAATAATGCAGGGCGCAACAAGCCAGAACACGCTTATGAAGAATGCTATCAGCTGGCTGCATGACCCCAAACGGCAAGGCACAGGAAGCGAGCACACTACTATGAAGAATGTTAGCAGTTTGCTACATGACCCCAAACGGCAGGCCCCAGAAATACGAGCGCCCGGCAAAACTGGATAACACTCTGCACAATCCGGATAGCCCCCCGCCAGCCGTCTCCCTAACCTGACCAGGTCTAAACAATAACAAGGGAGACCCTGGCCATGTCCCTGGGATTCGACTACCTCAATGCCATGCTCGAGGACGACCGTGAAAAGGGCATCTACCGCTGCAAGCGGGAGATGTTCACCGACCCACGGCTGTTCGACCTGGAGATGAAACACATCTTCGAGGGCAACTGGATCTACCTGGCCCACGAAAGCCAGATCCCCGAGAAGAATGACTTCCTCACCCTGACCATGGGGCGCCAGCCGATTTTCATCGCGCGCAACAAGGACGGTGAGCTCAATGCCTTCCTCAACGCCTGCAGCCACCGCGGTGCCATGCTGTGCCGGCACAAGCGCGGAAACCGTTCCAGCTATACCTGCCCGTTCCACGGCTGGACGTTCAACAACAGCGGCAAACTGCTGAAGGTGAAAGACCCCAGCAACGCCGGCTACCCCGACAGCTTCAACTGCGACGGCTCCCACGACCTGACCAAGGTGGCACGCTTCGAGTCGTACCGGGGCTTTTTGTTCGGTAGCCTGAACGCCGACGTGAAGCCGCTGGTCGAGCACCTGGGCGAGTCGGCGAAGATCATCGACATGATCGTCGATCAGTCGCCTGAAGGCCTGGAAGTGCTGCGCGGTGCCAGCTCGTATATCTACGAAGGCAACTGGAAGCTCACCGCCGAAAATGGCGCTGACGGCTACCACGTGAGCTCCGTGCACTGGAACTACGCCGCCACCCAGAACCAGCGCAAGCAGCGCGAGGCGGGTGACGAGATCAAGACCATGAGTGCTGGCGCCTGGGCCAAGCAGGGCGGCGGTTTCTATTCCTTCGACCACGGCCACCTGCTGCTGTGGACCCGTTGGGCCAACCCGGAAGACCGCCCGGCCTATGAGCGCCGCGACCAGCTGGCCGCTGATTTCGGCCAGGCGCGCGCCGACTGGATGATCGAAAACTCGCGCAACCTGTGCCTGTACCCCAACGTGTACCTGATGGACCAGTTCAGCTCGCAGATCCGCGTTGCCCGGCCGATTTCGGTGAACAAGACCGAAATCACCATCTACTGCATCGCGCCGAAAGGCGAGAGCGCCGATGCCCGCGCCAAGCGTATTCGCCAGTACGAAGACTTCTTCAACGTCAGCGGCATGGCCACCCCGGACGACCTGGAAGAATTCCGCTCGTGCCAGACTGGCTATGGCGGCGGCACTGGCTGGAACGACATGTCCCGTGGCGCCAAACACTGGGTAGAAGGCGCCGATGAGGCGGCCAAGGAGATTGAACTCGAACCCCTGCTGTCGGGCGTGCGCACCGAGGACGAAGGCCTGTTCGTGCTGCAGCACAAGTACTGGCAGGACACCATGATCCAGGCCCTCAAGGACGAACAGCAGCTGATCCCCGTGGAGGCCGTGCAATGAGCCTGTATGACACCGTGCGCGACTTCCTGTACCGCGAAGCGCGCTACCTGGACGATGCCCAGTGGGACCAGTGGCTGGAACTGTATGCCAGCGATGCCAGCTTCTGGATGCCGAGCTGGGACGATGACGACACCCTCACCGAAGACCCACAAAGCGAAATCTCGCTGATCTGGTACGGCAACCGTGGCGGCCTGGAAGACCGTGTGTTCCGCATCAAGACCGAGCGCTCCAGTGCGACCGTGCCCGACACCCGCACCTCGCACAACATCAGCAACATCGAGATCGTCGAGCAGGGCGAGGGCAGCTGCCAGGTGCGCTTCAACTGGCACACCCTGAGCTTCCGCTACAAGACCACCGACAGTTACTTCGGCACCAGCTTCTACACCCTCGACCTGCGCGGCGAGCAGCCGCTGATCAAGGCCAAGAAGGTGGTGCTGAAGAACGACTACGTCCGCCAGGTCATCGACATCTACCACATCTGATACAGGGTTTTTCGAGCATTGCCCGGTGCGTCTTGTGACGCGCCGTGGCCCGGCTCGCCCGCGAGGTGCAACATGAGCTACCAGATCGCACTGAATTTCGAAGACGGGGTTACCCGTTTCATTGAAGCCACCGGTCAGGAAACCGTGGCCGACGCCGCATACCGCCAAGGCATAAACATTCCGCTGGATTGCCGTGATGGCGCTTGCGGGACCTGCAAGTGCAAGGCTGAGTCCGGTCGTTATGACCTTGGCGACAACTTCATCGAAGACGCCTTGAGCGAAGACGAAATCGCCGAAGGCTACGTGCTGACGTGCCAGATGCGTGCCGAAAGCGACTGCGTCATCCGCATCCCGGCTTCGTCGCAGCTGTGCAAGACCGAGCAGGCCACTTTCGAGGCCGCCATCAGCGATGTGCGCCAGCTGTCAGTCAGCACCATTGCCCTGTCGATCAAGGGTGAGGCCCTGAGCCGTCTGGCCTTCCTCCCGGGGCAGTACGTCAACCTGAAGGTGCCGGGCAGCGAGCAGAGCCGGGCCTACTCGTTCAGCTCGCTGCAGAAGGACGGCGAAGTCAGCTTCCTGATCCGCAACGTACCGGGTGGGCTGATGAGCAGCTTCCTGACCAACCTTGCCAAAGCCGGCGACAGCCTGAGCCTGGCCGGGCCGTTGGGCAGCTTCTACCTGCGGCCGATCCAGCGCCCGCTGTTGCTGTTGGCCGGTGGTACCGGGCTGGCACCGTTCACCGCGATGCTGGAGAAGATCGCCGAGCAGGGCAGCGAGCACCCGTTGCACCTGATCTACGGCGTGACCAACGACTTTGATCTGGTCGAACTCGACCGCCTGCAAGCGCTGGCGGCACGTATCCCCAACTTCACCTACAGCGCCTGCGTCGCCAACCCGGACAGCCAGTACCCGCAGAAGGGCTATGTCACCCAGCACATCGAGCCACGCCACCTCAATGACGGCGATGTGGATGTGTACCTGTGCGGCCCGCCACCCATGGTGGAAGCGGTCAGCCAGTACGTGCGTGAGCAGGGCATTACCCCGGCCAACTTCTACTACGAGAAGTTTGCGGCTGCGGCCTGACGCCCCCTGATTCAAAGCAATACGCCGACCCTGTGGGAGCGGGCGAGCCCGCGAAGCAGGCAGCGCGGTGGATGGCGCGGGCTTCGCCCGTGTTCGCGGGCATGCCCGCTCCCACAGTGATCGCGCAGCCTTTCCGGCTTTGAGCAAGACAATTGCTGCCACAGGGTCTCTCGCGAACTGGAGATTTGCATATGAACAACAGATTCCAAGGCAAGGTCGCCCTGGTCACCGGTGCCGCCCAAGGCATCGGCCGGGGCGTGTGCTGGCGGCTGAAGGCTGAAGGCGCGCAAGTGGTGGCGGTAGACCGTTCCGAGCTGGTCCACGAACTGGCTGGCGAGGGCATGCTCACCCTCACCGCCGACCTGGAACAACACGCCGATTGCGCCCGGGTCATGGCCAGTGCGGTGGAAACCCATGGCCGCCTGGACATCCTGGTCAACAACGTAGGCGGCACCATCTGGGCCAAGCCCTTCGAACACTATGAAGTCGAGCAGATCGAGGCCGAGGTGCGCCGCTCGCTGTTCCCCACCCTGTGGTGCTGCCACGCCGCGCTGCCGTACATGCTCGAACGTGGCAGTGGCGCCATCGTCAATGTCTCTTCCATCGCTACCCGCGGCGTCAACCGTGTGCCTTACGGCGCAGCCAAGGGGGGCGTCAACGCGCTCACTGCCTGCCTGGCCTTCGAAACCGCCGGCCGGGGCATCCGCGTCAACGCCACTGCGCCCGGCGGCACCGAAGCGCCGCCCCGGCGCGTACCGCGCAACAGTGCAGAGCAAACCGAGCAGGAAAAGCACTGGTACCAGCAGATCGTCGACCAGACCCTCGACAGCAGCCTGATGCACCGCTACGGCAGCATCGACGAGCAGGTGGGGGCCATTCTGTTCCTTGCGTCCGACGAAGCCTCGTACATCACCGGCGTGACCCTGCCGGTAGGAGGCGGCGACCTGGGCTGAACCGCAACCTCAAGGCAAAAGCTTTCTTCCACAACAAAAACAAGAGCGACAGATGCCATGCGAACCCTTGACGTACACCCGATCATCGACAATGCGCGCTTTACCCCGTTTCACTGGATGGTCATGGCCTGGTGCGGCCTGCTGCTGATTTTCGACGGCTATGACCTGTTCATCTACGGTGTGGTACTGCCGGTCATCATGAAAGAGTGGGGCCTGACCCCGTTGCAGGCTGGTGCATTGGGCAGCTATGCGCTGTTCGGCATGATGTTCGGCGCCCTGGCCTTCGGCAGCCTGGCCGACCGCATCGGGCGCAAGAAGGGCATTGCCATCTGTTTCGCCTTGTTCTCGGGGGCGACCATCCTCAACGGCTTTGCCAGCAGCCCGAGCGAGTTTGGCATCTACCGCTTCATCGCCGGCCTGGGCTGTGGCGGCCTGATGCCCAACGCCGTGGCGCTGATGAACGAATACGCGCCCAAGCGCCTGCGCAGCACGCTGGTGGCGATCATGTTCAGTGGCTATTCGCTGGGCGGCATGCTGTCGGCAGGTGTCGGCATCTTCATGCTGCCGCGTTTTGGCTGGGAGTCGATGTTCTTCGCCGCAGCGGTGCCTCTGCTGCTGTTACCGGTGATTCTTTACTACCTGCCTGAATCCATCGGCTTCCTGGTGCGCCAAGGCCGTATCGAGGAAGCACGCACACTGCTCAAACGGCTGGACCCGGACTGCGATGTCCAGGCCGATGATGTGCTTCAGGCGGCCGACCGCAAAGGCAGCGGCGCTTCGGTGCTGGAACTGTTCCGCAATGGCCTGGCGATTCGCACCCTGGCGCTGTGGGTTGCGTTCTTCTGCTGCCTGCTGATGGTCTACGCACTGAGTTCCTGGCTGCCAAAACTGATGGCCAACGCCGGCTACAGCCTGGGCTCAAGCCTGTCATTCCTGCTGGCACTGAACTTTGGCGGCATGGCCGGGGCGATCCTCGGCGGCTGGCTGGGCGACCGCTACAACCTGGTCAAGGTGAAGGTGGCGTTCTTCATTGCCGCCGCACTGTCGATCAGCCTGCTGGGGGTAAACAGCCCGATGCCGGTGCTGTACCTGCTGATCTTCATTGCCGGCGCCACCACCATTGGTACGCAGATTCTGCTGTATGCCGGCGCCGCTCAGATGTACGGCCTGTCGGTGCGCTCTACCGGCCTGGGCTGGGCCTCGGGCATTGGCCGTAATGGCGCCATCGTCGGCCCGCTGCTGGGCGGTGCGCTGATGGGCATCAACCTGCCACTGCAACTCAATTTCATCGCCTTTGCCATCCCTGGCGCCATCGCTGCGCTGGCCATGGCCGTGCACCTGGCCAGTGGTCGGCGCCACGCCCAGGCCCTGGCGGCGCAGGCCTGAACCGAACAGAACAAGACGAGGTAACCCCCATGACCGTGAACATTTCCCATACTGCCGAGGTACAGCAGTTCTTCGAGGAGGCCGCAGGTTTTGGTAATGCGGCCGGCAACCCCCGCCTCAAACGCATCGTGCAGCGCCTGCTGCAGGATACCGCGCGGCTGATCGAAGACCTGGACATCAGCGAAGACGAGTTCTGGCACGCCGTCGACTACCTCAACCGCCTGGGCGGTCGCGGCGAAGCCGGGTTGCTGGTGGCGGGGCTGGGCATCGAACACTTCCTCGACCTGCTGCAGGATGCCAAGGACCAGGAGGCAGGGCGCGTTGGCGGCACCCCACGCACCATCGAAGGCCCGTTGTACGTGGCTGGCGCACCGATTGCCCAAGGTGAAGTGCGCATGGACGACGGCAGCGAGGAGGGCGTGGCCACGGTGATGTTCCTGGAAGGCCAGGTGCTGGACCCGCACGGACACCCGCTGCCGGGTGCCACGGTCGACCTGTGGCATGCCAATACCCGTGGTACCTACTCGTTCTTCGACCGAAGCCAGTCGGCGTACAACCTGCGTCGGCGCATCGTTACCGATGCCCAGGGGCGCTACCGCGCGCGCTCCATCGTGCCATCGGGCTATGGCTGCGACCCGCAGGGGCCAACCCAGGAATGCCTGGACCTGCTGGGCCGTCATGGCCAGCGCCCGGCGCATGTGCACTTCTTTATCTCGGCGCCAGGGTACCGGCATCTGACCACGCAGATAAACCTGTCGGGGGACAAGTACCTGTGGGATGACTTTGCCTATGCCACACGGGATGGGCTGGTCGGGGAGGTGGTGTTCGTCGAAGGGCCGGAGGGTCGGCATGCCGAGCTGAAGTTCGACTTCCAGTTGCAGCAGGCCCAGGGCGGTGCTGATGAGCAGCGAAGCGGGCGGCCGCGGGCTTTGCAGGAGGCCTGATCCACCGAGTGGGCTGTTTCGCGGGCATGCCCGCTCCCACAGGTGAAGCCTGTGCAGTCGTTGTGGGAGCGGGCAAGCCCGCGAAGCAGCCAACACCCAAACAAGAGCCCGCCACAAAGGCCGGCCGCTGGCTTGCGAGAAGCTACATGAATACGCTGATCAAGGACTGCTCTGTGTCGGCCATCGTCGCCGGCAGCATTGCCACGACGATCTCCTACGCCGGCCCGTTGGTGATCATTTTCCACGCCGCCGAAGCGGCCGGCCTGTCGCACCAGCAGTTGTCATCCTGGGTCTGGGCCGTGTCCATGGGCAGTGCGGTGCTCGGTGCGCTGCTCAGCCTGCGCTACCGCGTGCCGGTAGTGATCGCCTGGTCGATCCCGGGGTCGGCGCTGTTGGTCACCGCCTTGCCGCAACTGGGCCTGGCGCAGGCCGTGGGCGCCTACCTGGTGGCCAACCTGGTCCTGCTGCTGATCGGCATCAGCGGGGCCTTCGACCGCATCATCGCGCGCCTGCCGGGTTCTATCGCTGCCGGTATGCAGGCCGGGATCCTGTTCAGCTTTGGCATCGAGGTGTTCCGCGCCTTGCCGGTGCAACCGCTGCTGGTACTGGCGATGTTCGTCACCTACGTGCTGATGCGTCGGGTGCAGCCGCGCTATGCCGTGGCTGCGGTGCTGGGCGTGGGCATGCTGGTGACCGTGGCCAGCGGTACGTTGCGCAGCGAGGCACTGGTGCTGGAACTGGCCTCACCTCAGTGGATCACCCCCCAGTTCAGCCTGGCGGCGGTATTCAGCCTGGCGCTGCCGATGGTGCTGGTGGCGCTGACCGGGCAATTCATGCCGGGTATGGCGGTACTGCGCAACGCTGGCTACCCCACGCCGGCCAGCCCGCTGATCAGCGCCAGTGCCCTGATCGGAGCGCTACTGGCGCCGTTCGGTTGCCACGGGCTGAACCTGGCGGCGGTTACCGCCAGCCTGTGCACCGGCCATGAGGCCCATGAAAACCCGCAACGGCGCTACGTAGCTGCGGTGGCTGGCAGTGCGTTGTACCTGCTACTGGGCATTGCCGGGGCCACCTTGATGTCGCTGTTCGCCGCCTTTCCCGCCGTACTGATCGCGGCCCTGGCCGGTTTGGCCCTGTATGGCGCCATCAGCGAAGCCCTGGTCCGCAGCCTGGCAGAACCGGCCGAGCGCGACGCCGGGCTGTTCACCTTCCTGGTCACCGCTTCGGAGGTGGCTTTTCTGGGCCTGTCGGCAGCGTTCTGGGGGCTGCTGTTCGGCCTGCTGGCGCACGCGCTGCTGAGGCTGCGCCAGCCACGTGCCCGGGAGGTGCTGCGCCGTACTCCATGAACTGCCGTGTTTCCAACGCTTTACCCATAAAAACAAGATCAAGAGAGCTTCGGAATGAACCACACCCCTTGCGTTGCCCTGGGCCTGACATTGCTCAGCCAGCCACTGCTGGCTGCCGAAGGCGGCTTCTTCGAGGACTCGAAGGCCACCCTGAGTGCCCGTAACTACTACTTCAGCCGCGATTTTTCCGACATTGTCGGGGCCAACAAACAGTCCAAGGCCGAGGAGTGGGCCCAGGGTTTCATCCTCGACTTCAAAAGTGGCTACACCCCGGGCCAGGTCGGCTTTGGCGTGGACGCCCTGGGCTTGCTGGGCATCAAGCTGGACAGCAGTCCAGACCGCACCAACACCGGCCTGTTGCCGGTGCACGGTGACGGCCGTGCTGCCGATGAGTACAGCCGCCTGGCGCCGACCTTCAAGGCCCGGATATCAAAAACCGAACTGCGTGCAGGTGAACTGCAACCGAACCTGCCGGTGCTGACCTTCAGTGATATTCGCCTGTTGCCACCCACCTATCAGGGCGTGAGTTTGAGCTCGTCGGAAATCGACGGGCTGACTATGCAGGCCGGGCACTTGAAAAGCACCCACCTGCGCAACGAAGGTGGCGACGGCAAGATGAACGCGATGCTCGGCCATGTGCCGATGCGACAGGCCGAAAGCGACGCGTTCAACTATGTGGGTGGGGATTATGCGTTCAATGCCAACCAGAGCAGCGTCAGCCTTTGGTACGGTCAGCTGGAGGACATCTACCAACAAGGCTTTGTTGGCCTGAAGCACAGCAAACCCGTCGGCGACTGGGTACTCAGTGCCAACCTGGGTTATTTCACCGCGCGTGAGCAAGGCGATGCGCTGCTGGGCAACATCGACAACCAGGCGTTCTTCTCGCTGTTCACTGCCCGGCATGGCGGGCACAGCTTCCATGCCGGCTACCAGGGCATTTATGGCGATAGCCCGTTCCCACGGGTATTTGCCAACATCTCGCCGTTGGGCAACGAGGTGCCGACCTATGAGTTTGCCTACACCGACGAACGCTCGTACCAGGTACGTTACGACTACAACTTCGCCGCCATGGGCGTGCCGGGCCTGACAGCGACTGTGCGCTACATAACCGGCAACAATGTCGACACCGGGCTGGGTTACGAGGGGCGTGACCGCGAGCGTGACCTGGATATCGGCTATGCGGTGCAGAGCGGGGCACTGAAAGGGTTGGGGATTCGGGTGAGGAACGCCATGGCGCGCTCCAACTACCGCAGTGATATCGACGAGAACCGCCTGACGCTGGTGTACACCTGGCAGCTGTTCTGAGCCATCCAGGAGAATTGCGCATCAGGGGTGTATGGGGGTAGCGTGCGGAAACGACTCTTTCAGGAATCCCCACCTTGGACTCCATCACCCAAGCCGTACTTGGCGCGGCGCTGCAAGGGACCGTGCTCGGGCGCATCCAGGGCCGACGCTCGCTGCTGTATGGTGCAGCACTGGGCACGCTGCCGGACCTGGATGTGATCATTCGCTATGCCGACCCGGTGTCGCAGATGACCTACCACCGTGGTTTTTCCCACTCGCTGTTCGTGTTAACTGGGCTGGCCTTGCTGCTGGCCTGTCTGGTCAACAAATGCTGGCCTGGCAAAGGCTATACCTTGCCAAGGCTGTTCCTCGCATTCTGGCTGGTACTGGTTACCCACCCGTTGCTGGACGCCTTTACGGTCTACGGCACGCAGCTTTTCTGGCCACTGCAAGGCACCCCGCAAAGCTGGGCGGCGGTGTTTATCATCGACCCGGTCTATACCGTGCCACTGCTGCTGGCGGTCATCTATGCCATCGCCAAGGGCGTGACTGCCAGGGCTAAACGCCTATTGACCCTGGCGCTGGTATTCAGTACCGCATACCTAGGGTTTGGCCTTGCCGGGCGCATGGCGGCCGAGCAGCGCTTCGAGGCGGCACTGCACCAGCGCGGTATCGCTACCAACGAGGTCCGCGCCGTGCCGATCGCGTTCAACAGCCTGGTCTGGCGGGTGCTGGCCAAGACTGCGGAAGGGGATTACTACGAAGGCATCAGCAGTGCATTCGACCGGCAACCGCCAGAGATGCAGCGCTTGTCACGTAACCTGCAGCTTGCCCAAGCACTGAGCGATGACCCACTGCACCAGCGGTTGCGCTGGTTCACCGATGACTGGCTGCGATATGACCAGATCGGTGATGCGCTGGTGGTCACCGACCTGCGTATGGGTATTCCAGGCAACTACACCTTCCGTTTCAACATGGCCCACCGTGACAACCAGGGGCGCTGGATTGTCGATGTGCCTTCGATGTTCCAGGGCGCTGGCCCAGGTTCGATGTTCAGTGGTGCAGACCTGGCGTTGATCTGGCGACGCATTATCGAACAGCAACCACCCTTGCCTCTGGCAGTGTGGACCGAACGCTATCTGGGCGTCAGCCCCGTAGAGCGCGAGCGCTAGCGCTTGCGCTCGGCCGGGCTGGATCTGGTCAAATGGACGGCGATGATGACCATGGTCGTCGATCACTTGCGTTTTCTGTTGCCAGAGGCCGATAGCTTGTTCGTGTTGGGGCGGCTGGCGTTTCCGCTGTTCTGCCTGGCGATTGCAGTGAATGTGGGGCGAGCCCGTGCGGGGGCGCTGTATACCCGTGGCAACCTGCGCTACCTGGGGCTGATGCTGATGTTCGCGGTGCTGTCCGAGCCTGCGTATCGTTGGCTGGACAGTGGCTCGCAGACATTCAGCGTGATGCCGACCTTGTTATTGGGGTTGGTGGTAGCCTGGGGTGTGCATCACCCCTTGATATCGGCACGCGTGCTTGGCACCGCCGGCCTGCTGGCGGGTTGGTTGTTGCGTGAGCAACTGATGTATGGGGTGCCGGGGGTGTTGCTGCCGGGCGCCTGGTTGATGGCGCGCAAGCAAGGTGGGGTTGCCGGGTTGTTGCCTTGCCTGTTGGCTGTGGGCGGCAATCTGACCAATAGCTGGTTGCGCGAGCACCTGTTGGCGCCGTTCACGGTGCTGACATTGACTGCTGCAACTCTGGCGATTCCGCTCGGGGTGCTGTTGTTACGGCAAGATGAATGGCGGGTACCCGTGGTGGGACGCTGGGGTTACCTGTTCTATCCGGTGCATTTGCTGGTCATCAAGGTCCTGTCATGAGCCAGGCATCGGGCCGCGGTGAAAAGGGGATCGGGAGCCCGGCGTTGGGCCCCCATTGCCCGCGAAGAGGCCAGTACAGGAAGACGCTCAGCTGCGTGCCAACCGCCCACTCACATAATGCGCGACATCATTGAACCCTGGGGTCGATGCATGCCCCGGCGTCACCAGTGAGTCAATGAACGCCTCGTCCTCTGCGGTGATCTTCACCGCCAGCGCCCCCCCATAGGTCTCCCACTGTTCCTCGGTGCGAGGCCCTACGATTGCGGAACTCACCAGCTGGTTGTTCAATACCCAGGCAATGGCAAACTCGACGATCCCCACACCTTTGGCCTGGACATAGGTCTGGATCTGCCGGGCAATCGCCAGCGACTCCTGGCGCCACTCCACTTCCATGATGCGTTTGTCCTGCCGCCCTGCGCGGCTACCGGCATCCGGCACCGCGCCCGGCGCATACTTGCCACTGAGCACGCCCCGGGCCAGCGGGCTGAAGGGTACGACGCCCAGACCATGGGCGGCGGCGGCCGTGAGCTGTTCGGGCTCGGCCTGGCGGTTGACGATGTTGTACAGCGGCTGGCTGACTACCGGCCTGGGCACACCGAGGCGCTCGGCAACATGGCAGACCTCGGCAATGCGCCAGCCACGGAAATTGGACACCCCCCAGTAGCGGATCTTGCCTTGGCGCAACAAGTCGCCAATGGCCTGCACGGTCTCTTCCAGCGGAACCTTGTGGTCTTCGCGGTGCAGGTAGTAGATGTCCAGGTAGTCCATACCCATGCGGGTCAGCGTGGCATCCACGGCATTGAAGATGTGCTTGCGCGACAACCCGCTGCGGTTAGGCAGGCCGTCGGCCGGGCCGAAGCCGACCTTGCTGGCGACGACCCAGTCATGGCGATGGCGCGCCACGGCTTCACCGACGATTTCTTCCGAGCGCCCGGCGTTGTACACGTCGGCGGTGTCGATGAAGTTGATGCCTTGGTCCCAGGCCTTGTCGATGATGCGCAGGGCATCCTCGGTACTGGTCTGCTCGCCGAACATCATGCTGCCCAGGGTAAGGGCGGAAACCTGCAGGCCACTGTGGCCGAGGGGGCGGTAGATCATGCGCGTGGGTCCTTATGCAGTCGGCTGACCTACCTGTTTTACACACAACCGGGAAGCATTGAAAGGCACCCCCTCAGCCAATGAGCGCCAAAGCCTCCTGCAGGCTCAATGGGCGCTTCAGGCGTTGCGACAGCGTCGCCATGGCATCGGAGTAACCCTTGGCGATAACGGCTTCGACGCGTTCATCCACACACTGCAAGGCAACGAAATCGCCTTTTTCCGGCTCACCGACGAATTCGATGCGGTTCCAGTCCCTGGCATGGCCTAGCACTTCATAGGTACGGCCATGCTGGTAGGTCCAAAAGAACGGTACATCGGCATAACGGCGTTGTTCGCCAAGCATGTTGGCGGCGGCGATCACCCCGTGTTGCTGGGCCAGGCGCCAGTGCTCGATGCGCACCGGGCGCCCCGTGAGCGGGAACGTGGCGATGTCACCTGCGGCCCACAAACCGTCGGCTGCGCGCATTTCTGCGTCGACCCTCACCGATTTGTCTTCGCCAAGCGGCACGCCTTGAAGGAACGCGGTGGCGGGCCTTACCCCGGTGCCGAGCAGCACCAAGGGGGTCTGCAGCCGTTCACCATTGGCCAGTTGCACCGCTTCGACCTTGTCCAGGCCTTCGATCCGCTCGACCTCGGTGGGGCCGTGGAAGGTGATGCCTTTTCGTTCATGCAGCGCGCGAATGCAGCGCCCGATCCGCTCGCCCAACTGTCGGGCCAGAGGGACTTCGTGGCGCGAGACCACGTGCACCTGCAAGCCATACTTGCGCAATGCCGAGGCTGCCTCCAGGCCGATGAAGCCGTCGCCGACGATGACCACTGGTTGGCCAGGCTCGGCGGCATCGAGCAACTGTGCAGCATCTTCCAGTGAGCGGAGGGTGAACACCCCGGGCAGGTCGGCACCGGGAATGTCTGGGCGCAGTGCTTTACCGCCGGTTGCCAGCAGGCAGGCGTCGTAATCGATCTGCTGACCATCGGCGAGGGTGACCTGGCGCTTCTGGCTGTTCAGGGTGCGTACCTTGCCGTACTTGCGCTCCAGCTGGCCCTTGCGCAGGGCGTCGGCTTCGAGCAGCGCGGGAACCTCATCGGGCGGCATCTGCCCGGCAATCACGAATTTGCTCAGAGCTGTGCGATCGTAGGCCGGCTGGCGCTCCTGATCGATCCATACCAGCCGCCCAGCGAAGCCATGAGCCAGCAGGGTGGCGACGGCGGCGCTGCCGGCGGCACCGGCGCCGACCACCACAAAACAGCGGGCATCGCTGTGTCTGGGCGGTTCGGTTGCCGGCAGGGGCTGGTCATCGACCCAGACTTCATCGCCCTTGATCCACGCCTTGTAGCGGCGCAGGTCGGCGAGTGCAGGCGGCTCACAAACCACGCCGTCGTCAACGGCGAACGCAGCTTTGTGCCAAGGGCAGACCAGCAGGCCACCGCAGACTACACCTTCGTCGAGTGGGGCCCCGGCATGGGGGCAGTTGCCTTGATAAGCGTGTACCTGCTCCCCTTGGCGGACGAGGATGAGTTCTTCGCTACCGGCCTGCACGCGCAGGGGGCGGTGTTCGTCGAGCTGGGCCAAGCGGGCCACGGCGTACTGGGTCATTGGGCTTCTCCAAAGGGGCCTTTGGAACCATTTGACGCCTGGGGCGGGAAGGGGATGCGTTGAGCTGACGATCGGTGGAGGGTGTGGATTGGGTGGGCCTCTTTGCAGGCTGCCCGCGCCCACAGGCGTGAAAACCTGTGGGTGTGGGCAAGCCCGCCAATGCCTCAACTCGCCCGTGCAGTACTCAGCGAACCCGCTCGCGTTACACGCAAGGCCACCAGGCTACCCAATACGATCAACGCCGCGAGCGAATACAGTGCGGCATCGGTTGAGCCGGTCTGGTCCTTGATGAACCCGACCAGGTACGGGCTGAGAAAACCCGCCATCTGGCCTACCGAGTTGATGATCGCCAGACCTGCCACGGCGGCTCCGGCACTGAGCAGCGCAGTCGGCATTGGCCAGAACATCGGCAAACCGGTAAGCGCGCCCATGGTGGCGATCGACAAGCCAAGAATGGCAATAGTCGGGTTGCCGGCGAAGTTCACCGCAATCAGCAGGCCGACGGCGCCCATCAGCATTGGCACCACCAGGTGCCAGCGGCGCTCGTTGCGCAGGTCGGCCGAGCGCCCGCAAAGGATCATGAACACACCCGCCAGCAGGTACGGGATGGCGCTGAGCCAGCCGATCAGCAGCGGGTTGTCGAAGCCCATGCTCTTGATGATCGAGGGTAGCCAGAAGTTGATCGCGTACACGCCGCTCTGAATGCAGAAGTAGACGAAGCCGAAGGTCCAGATCAGCGGGTTGGTCAACACGGCCAGCACGCTGTCGCTGGTGGTGCTCGGTTTGCTTGCGGCATCGGCCTGCAGGTCGGCAGCGATCAGCTGACGTTCAACCGGGCTCAGCCAGGCAGCTTTCTGGTAGCCGTCACTGAGCAGGAACACCGCCAGTACGCCCAAGGCCACGGTCGGCAGGCCCTGGATCAGGAACATCCACTGCCAGCCGGCCAGGCCGTGCTGGCCGGCGGCGAAATGTTCGAGGATCCAGCCGGAGAACGGCCCGCCAAGCAGGCCCGATACCGGGATCGCCGACATGAAAAGGGCCATGATTCGGCCGCGCCGGGCCGCCGGGAACCAGCGCGAGAGGTACAGCACCACACCCGGGAAGAAGCCGGCTTCGGCAGCGCCGGTGAGCAGGCGCAGGGTGTAGAACTCGGCAGGGGTGGTGACGAACAGCAGGCAGGTGGACAGGCTGCCCCAGGCGATCATCATCAGCGCGATCCAGCGCCGTGGGCCGAAGCGGTTGAGGGCCAGGTTGCTTGGCAGGCCACACAGTACGTAGCCGATGAAGAAGATGCCGGCGCCAAGGCCGTACACCGTTTCGCTGAATTTAAGGGCGTCGAGCATCTGCAGCTTGGCAAAGCCGACGTTGACGCGGTCCAGGTAGTTGAACAGGTAGCAGATGAAAATGAACGGAATCAGCCGCAAGGTGATACGCCGGTACAGCGCGTTGCGGGTGGTGTCCGTGCCTTGGTCAGGGGCGGGGCTGTGTGCCATGATCGGGTTCTCTGTTGTTATGGTTTTCGCCGCGTCGCCTGTTCCGGCGCTCGCCCTGACGAGTCTCGGGGACTGCGGCCAGCCTGTCTTTGTGCTTTTGCACAGCGCTTGGCCCAGGCTGCTGTGCCCGAGCCCAAAAGCCAAACACCTAAAGGACCCCGCAATGTTCGAACTCGACCATGACCTGGCGCAGGATATCGTTGACCGGGCAATGGCCATCTTGCCTTGCAACGTCAATGTCATGGACAGCCAGGGGTTGATCCTGGGCAGCGGTGAGCCGGAGCGTATCAACACCCGTCACGAGGGCGCGCAGCTGGTCTTGGCCAATGGCCGGATCGTCGAACTGGATAGCGACGCGGCCAAGTGCCTGAAGGGTGTGCAGCCCGGCGTGAACCTGCCATTGATGCTCGATGGGCGGCTGATGGGCGTGTTGGGCCTGACCGGCGACCCGCAGCAGGTGCGCACCTATGGCGAGCTGGTGCGCATGACCGCCGAAATGCTGCTGGCCCAACGCAATTTACAGGCTGACCAGCAATGGCGAAGGCAGCGCTGTGACGACCTGCTGGCGCTACTGCTCGGCGGCAGCGGTAACTCCCCGCGCTTGCTGGACGAAGCCCGTCAGTTGGGCCTGAAACCTCAGCTACCGCGGATACCGTGCCTGTTCGAGATTACTTCCGGGCCACCTGCCGAGGCGCTGGCCGCATGGTTGATGAACCGTTATCCGGATAGCTGGTGCGTCAGCCCGGCTCGCCAGTCGTTGCTGTGGTGCCGCCCGGCAGGCGTGGCACTGGATGAACTGCGCTTGCTGGAACGCCTGCAACGCCACGGCTGGGACATTGAGCGACTGGCCCTGGGTAGTGCAGCGCAGAGCCTGGAGCAGTTACGCCGTGGTTACCGCCGGGTGCGTGACTTGCTGGCCTATGGCCGCGAAGTGTTGCCCAGCGAACGATTGCTCAGCCTGCAGCGCTACCGGCTGCCGGCGCTGCTGTGGCGCCACCGTAACGACGATGCGCTGGACGAGCTGTTGGAGCCGTTGCAGCGCATCCGCGCCAAGGACAGCAGTGGCCAGTTACTCACCACCCTGCGCGCCTGGTGTGCCCATGACGGCCAGAGCCAGTCCTGTGCCGATGCCCTGGGCATCCACCGCAACAGCCTGCGCTATCGACTGGAGCGCATAGCCGAGCTGGGTGAGGTCGACCCGCTGCGCCTGGAAGGGATGCTTAGCTTGTATCTGGGGTTGCAGCTGTTGCCAGCTGACTGAAGTATTCACTTGCCGGCGGTTGGGCCAGAACAGGCAAAAAGGCATCTGCCCAAACAACCCGGCCGGCGTTTTGTGCATTTGACTGAGGCCACCTGGCCAGCCACCTGTCAGCATGCCGCTCATCAGGACAGGAGAAACCCCATGAAAATCGTCATTGCCCCCGACTCGTTCAAGGACAGCCTCGATGCTGCCGGTGTCGCCCGCGCCATCGCTGCGGGCCTGAGCGAAGCGTGGCCGGAGGCTGAACTGGTCGAGTGCCCAATGGCCGACGGTGGCGAAGGCACCATGGAGGTGATCCTGGCCGCCAGCCGCGGTGAATTGCGCCGCCAGGCCGTGCGCGGGCCATTGGGGCAGCACGTCGAGGCTGGCTGGGGCTGGTTGCCGCAAAGTCGCACCGCAATCATCGAAATGGCCCAGGCCAGTGGCCTGCAACAGGTGCCAACAGGCCGGCGCGATGCTTGCCGCAGCAGCACCTGGGGTACCGGCGAGCTGATTGCCGCAGCCCTCGACGCCGGCGCTCGGCGTGTGGTGCTGGCCATCGGCGGCAGCGCCACCAACGATGCCGGCAGTGGCATGTTGCGAGCGCTTGGCCTGCGCCTGCTGGATGCTGACGGGCAAGCGCTGGAAGAGGGCGGCCTGGCCTTGGCCAAGCTGGCCCATATCGACGCCAGCGGCCTCGACCCGCGCCTGGCCGGGGTGCAGTTTGAAGTCGCAGCGGATGTCGACAACCCCTTGTGTGGCGCCAACGGCGCATCGGCGATCTTCGGCCCGCAGAAAGGTGCCAACCCGCAGCAAGTAGAGGCGCTGGACCACGCGCTGAATCATTTTGCCGACCATTGTGCGCTGCTGTTGGGCGCGGATGTGCGCGATTACCCTGGTTGTGGTGCGGCCGGTGGCATGGGCTTCGCTGCCCGGGCATTCATGGACGCGCAGTTCCGCCCTGGGGTGGAAGTCGTGGCTGAGCTGGCTGGCCTTGACGCCCTGGCACAAGGGGCAGATCTGGTGGTGACGGGCGAGGGGCGTTTCGATGCCCAGACACTGCGCGGCAAGACGCCGATGGGGGTGGCGCGGGTTGCCAAGCGCCATGGCGTGCCGGTGGTGGTACTGGCCGGGACCTTGGGGGAGGGGTATCAGCAGTTGTATGCCCATGGGGTCGATGCTGCATTTGCCCTGGCCAGCGGACCGATGAGCCTGGAGCAGGCGTGTGCAAATGCTGCCGAGCTGTTGCAGGCCAGGGCCTGTGATATCGGTCGGCTGTGGCGCTGCGCGAAGCGAGGCTGAACACCCTGTAGAAATGGCCTTATTGCTGCGTCTCGAACATGGCAATGAAGTTGGCCAGCGCTGGCGAAGCATTCTGGGCGCTCCATTTCATGTACAGCCCAAGCCCTGGGGCGGGCTGGTCACCGATAGGGCGGATCGGGCAAAACCGCACGCGTTCGCGCGGGGTCGAGCGGACGAACGACTCCGGCACCAGGGCCACGCCAAAGCCGCAAGCCACCAGACCCAGCAGGGTGTGGATCTGCGCCGCTTCCTGCACGACCTTGGGGTAGAACCCGGCCGACTCGCACAGCGCAACCAACTGTGCGTGGTAGCCCCCGCCCAGCGCTTGCGGGGTGAACACGAAGTCCTCATCGGCAAACTCGCGCAAGTCGACAGCCTCGTGCCGCGCCTTGGGATGGCTGGCGGGCAGCGCCATGACGATCTGCTCGTCAAGCAGCAAGCGTGCCTCCAGGGTGCCGGCCGGCAGCGGTAGCCTGCGCATGAAGCCGATGTCCGCCTCACCGGCCAGCAAGGCCTTGGCCTGAGAGGCAGATGGCATCTCGCGGATGGTCAGCTGTACGTTTGGATAAGTCTCCCGAAAGCGGCGCAAGCGGTTGAGCAGCGAATCGTAATAAGCGATGGAAATGGCCGTGATGGTCAGTTTGCCGCTGACGCCCGCAGAAACGTTGCGCGCGTACTCGATCCCTTGTTCAAGTTCAGCAAGCGTGCGGTAGGCGGTGTCGAGAAACGCTGCACCCGCTGCGGTCAGGCGCACCCCGCGCTTGTTGCGCAGAAGCAGGCCGAAACCGAGCTTTTCCTCGAGCCGGTTGATCGCCTGGCTCAGCGGTGGTTGCGCCATGTGCAGGCGCTGGGCGGCCTTGTGAAAGTGCAGCTCTTCGGCCACGGCGATGAACTGCCTGAGCAAGCGTGTTTCGATCATCCAGCATTCCTGCAGCGTGGCGACTCGGCGGTGATATCCATGGGATATCAAAGTTGCATGCTTTTAATATTAAGTCATTGATTTTTTTGTTGATATCGTAAGAAAGGAGAATTGAAGGTAGCCAGAAATGCCCGTTACTCACCTGGCCGGTGCGCTGTGCCATCCCACTGATCGCACCTTGCGCGCCAGCAATAGCCAGCACATCGCCACCCGCTTCAACGAACATAGCAGTGTCAGCCACCCTCGGGACCTTGACCGTGTGCAGGTGGCCGAGCGCTGGAGCCGCATCAAGGAATGCAATTACGTGCCGGTCAAAGTGGCCAACACGCGCGCGGACCTAGGTGAAAGCCTGGTCTGGGATGAACGCAGCGGCGTGCTGTACTTTGTCGATATCTCTGGCGGGCGCATCAACGGCCTGACACCCGATGGCGAAGTCGAGTGCCTTTACGAGTCTGCCGCGCGCATTGGCGCCCTGGCGCTGACCGACCGGGGTAACCTGATTTTCACCGAGGATGCCAGCGTGGCCCTCTTCGATGTGCCAACGCGCAAGGTGAGCCAGCATTCGGCATCGGTCCATCCGCGCTCGACTTACCGCTTCAACGATGGCGCCTGCGACCCACAGGGACGCTTCGTCACTGGCCTGATGGACGAGGCCCTCAGTGGCAATACCGGGGCGCTTTTTCGCTTTGACTGGCAGTTGAGCGACCAGGTGATCCACGATGACATGGGTTTGCCCACCGGCCTTGCCTGGTCGCAGGACGGCCATACGGTGTACTTCGTCGATTCGGCGGCGCGTGCGATCTACCGCGCCGAGTACCTCATCGAAGGCCGGCTGGGTGCTGTCACGCTGTTTGCCGAAACCCCCGCCGAACTGGGGCGGCCGGATGGCCTGGCGCTGGACCGCGACGGCGGGCTGTGGGTGTGCCAGTACCATGGCAGCTGCCTGCTGCGCTACGACCGCCACGGGTATCTGACCGACCAGGTGTTGATGCCAGTACCGTGCCCCACCAGCTGCTGCTTTGGCGGGCCCGGGATGAACACCTTGTACATCAGCACCGCGCGTTACGACATGACGCCAGAAGACCTGCACCATTATCCGGACGCTGGCGACCTGTATGCCATCCGCCCGGAAACGGGGGGCGTCGCCAGGCACAGCTTCAAGGAATAAGCGGTTGCACCTGACTGGCCGGTAGCACGGCCAGATCGCCAAAACGCTGCGCCGAGTCGATGTAGCGCAGCGCCGATTTGGCGTCTTTCCAGCCCACATAGCTCATCAGCGACTTCAGTTCCCAACCATTGGCCGTGGCCCAGGTGGCGAAACCACGCCGTAGCGAGTGGCCGGTATACAGCGCCGCCGGCACCCCGGCACGTTCCAGCATGCGCCGCAGCAGGCCGACCAGGCTGTTGCTGTTGAGCGGGCTGTCGCCAAGGTTGCCCCAGCGGTCGAGTTTGCGGAACACCGGCCCATGGGCAATACCGGCGACTTCAAGCCATTGCAGGTAGGCAGTGACAGGGCACAAGGCCTTGAGGGCAGGGGTGCGGTGCTGGACGCCCAAGGCTTCGCGGTCGCCCTTGCTGCGCGGCAGGAAAAGCGTGATGCCGACACCGGCTTGTGCCTGGATGTGTTCGATGCGCAGGCGTGCCAGCTCATCGCCGCGAAAACCACGCCAGAAACCCAGCAACAGCAAGGCGCTGTCACGGCGGGCCCGGCGCAGGGCTGCCAAGTCATGGTGCTCGCGGGCTTGTCGGGCTTCTTCTTCAAAACACGCTACAGCGGTTTGCAGGTGTTGCAACAACAGCGGGGCAGCCTGCTTGGGCGGCGTCGGGTGCAGGGTGCGGATGCCGCGTAGCACCTGACGCACCAACGGCGCCTTGGTCGGGTCGGGGAAACCTTGGGCGACGTGCCATTGGCTGAGCGCGGCCAGGCGTTGGCGCAGGGTGCTGACTGCATGCTGGTCGGCATGATCGGCCAGGTAGCGGGCGATACTCTCGGCGGTGGCCGGGAGAAAGCCGCCCCAATGGCTTTCGAAGTGCTCGATGGCGGCCTGGTAGCTGCGCCGGGTGTTGTCACGGGTGGCGGCGCGAAGGTAGCGCTCGATATCGGTCATGGTGCGGGTGTCGGTGTGTGATCGGTACACGATAAACCGAAATGCGTTGCCTGTCCTTGCCCAACGCCCTCGGCAAGCCTGCCGTTGCGCTCAGTACACGCATGCCTTGTCCTCGATACCGTTGAAGGGCGGGTAAACCCACAGCTGCGGCAGCGCCAGTGGCCGGCTGAAGTGGTAGCCCTGAGCGATATCGCAGCCGGCAAGCTTCAGGTACACCACCTGTTCACGGGTTTCCACCCCCTCGGCCACCACTTCCAGGCCCAGGCGCTTGGCCAGGATGATGGTGGAGGACACGATCGGGCTGTCGTCATGGCTGTTGGACAGCGCCGCGATCAGCGAACGATCGATCTTCAGCTTGCTCAGGGGCAGTGAATGCAGATGGGCAAAGCCAGCGTAGCCACGGCCAAAATCGTCCAGACTGATACCCAAACCTGCGCCGCGCAACGTATGCAGGTGCGCCACCGCCGTGCCTTCGGGGTCGAGGATTGTGGTTTCGGTAATTTCCAGCTCCAGTTGCTGGGGGGCGATGCCATGATGCTGCAATTTGCTCAGCAGCCGGTCAGCAAAATCGGCTTGACGCAGCTGCAGGGCGGAGACATTGACGGCCAGCCGTGTCTTGCGGCCTTGGGCATTCCAGCTCGACAAGGCTTCACAGGCCAGCCGCAGCACCTCCCAACCCAGTTCGACAATGAAACCACTGCGCTCGGCCAGGCCGATGAAGCGGTCCGGGTACAGCAGGCCGAAATCAGGGTGGTCCCAGCGCACCAGCGCCTCATAGCCCAGCACCTGGTGGGTGTCCAGGCGCATCTGTGGCTGGTAGTGCAGCACGAACTGGCGTTCGGCCAAGGCACTGCCGAACGCCTGTTCAAGGGTAAACGCCTGGATATCGGCCAGATTCAGCGAGGGGTCGAAAAAGCGATACTGCGCGCGCCCTGCCTGCTTGGCCGAGTACATGGCCGCATCGGCACTGCGTATCAGGCTGTCGATGTCCTGGCCATCACGCGGGCAGATGCTCACCCCTACACTGGGGCTGGTGTTGACCTCTTGGCCATCCAGGGCGTAGGTGGCCGACAGTTTTTGCACCAGTTCGTGGACCCAGGCGTTGATCTGCTCCTCGCTGCGCTCACCGGCCAGCAACACCACGAATTCGTCGCCGCCAAACCGCGAAGCCTCGTCGCCGGGCTCCAGCAGGCGCTGGATACGCCCGGCCACAGCCTGTAGCAGCAGGTCACCAATCTTGTGGCCGAGCGAGTCGTTGATCGACTTGAAACGGTCCATGTCGATGAACAGAATCGCCATCAGTCGGCGCTTGCCACGTTGCCGAGTCAGCACCTGGCTGGCCACTTCGACGAACTGGCGGCGGTTGTGCAGGCCACTGAGGTGGTCGGTGGCGGCGGCGTGGCTGCTGCGCCGGTGTTCGTCCTCCAGGCGCACGATCAGCTGCTGATTGACTTGCTGGGCATGTTCCAGCGCGTCGAACGCCTCCTGGCGTTTGCGCAGCAGGCGCAAGGTCCATAGCAGGCTGGCCAGGATCATCAGGGTCATGCTCAGGTTCAACCAGAACTGCCGGGAATAGGCCAGCGTCGAGGGTGCGAGGATTTCTGCCTGGCGCTGGCTGACCACCACGCTGAAGCCTTGCTCAGGTACACGGCGGTACACGCTTTGGTAGGCATCACCCGCTACGTACTGGGTCAGCATGCCCGCTTCGGTGTCTAGCGCCGGCAGCGGGGGCTGCAATAGGTCGCCGGCAGTCACCACGCCGCTGTTGTCGATGCGCAGCCGCTCCAGGCCGTCATCCTGCAGCAGACGCACCAGGCCACTGTTGCCCAGGTCGATAGGCTGGAACAGCACCGCCAGGTAGCCGACGTCCAAGTGCACCAGCAAAATGTTGTCGATTTCCCGACCGGTCGAATTGGTCAACGGCAGCAGGAAGGGCAGGCGCCAAGTGGGCAGGGCAGCGGTTTGGCTGACAGGCTGAATGCTCGGCAGGAAAGGTTTGAAACCGTAGCGGTCAATGTGCCGCTGCAGTTGGCGCAACCAGTCTGCCGGCAACTCGGCGGCCTCATCGGTATGGCTGGCCGCTAGCAGCCGGCCTTGTTGGTCGTACAGGCTCAAGCGCTTGAACACTGGGTCTGCTGCCAGGCTGAAGTTGCCTTGGCGCCGCGCGTTCATGTCGTCCTGGGTAACACGACCCATCGCCTGGGCGCGGTCGACAAGCTGTCGCAGGCTTTCGCCCACGATGCTGGCCAGGTTCAGGTGCTCGATGGCCTTGGTCGACAGTGCATTCTGTCGGGCGGCGGCTTTCTGGGTGACGTGCAGCCCCCAGAGAAACGCCAGGGTCGCTGCACAGAGCATCAGGATCAGCAGTCGCAGAAGGCTGGTGGAGGAAAGCGAACGGCGAATCACTGCTGATAGTTCCCGACCCTGGGTGATGCTCAGAAAATACGACAATAAGATGACAGTCTGATGACTGGTGGCCAATAGCCTTTAGGGGATTCCCCTATTTGTCACGGGCGTTTGCAGGCGAGCCGTTTCCTCTTCGAGGTAGCTCATCAATGCGCTGACTTCGGCATCGCCCAAGCGCATGTTGGGCATGGCCAGGCGGTTGTATTGTTCGAACAGCAGCATGGCCAAGGGGTCTTTTTCGGCCAGCATCTGGTCGGGCACCTTCAGCCAGCGGACCAGCCAGTTGGCGTCACGCTGACGGGTCACGCCCAGCAGGTCGGGGCCGATGCCTGGCTGGCCTGGCTCGGTGTTGCCCACGGTATGGCAGGACGAGCAACGGGTACGGAATATCTGCTCGCCGCTGCTGGGTGAGCGGATTTGCGGAGCCTGAGCGTAGTCATTGCTCATGGCGCTGGCCTGCTTCCAGTTGTGCAGGCTGTTGCCCAGCCGGTCGGCGAGGATGTACGGGCTTTCGAAAGGCGAGGCTTTCATCCAGCGGCCGGTGGCCTGGTTGCCGATGATGAGGCTCAGGTTGTGGTCTTTGGAGCGGCCGTTTTCCAGGCCATCGATCCACAGCCCCAGGCTGCGGCGTAGTTGCTCGATGTCGTCGGGTTCGCCGGTCAGCAAGGTCCAGCCTGGGCCGATGCCGAACTTTTCGGCATAGCGCTTGAGGGTGGCGGGGGTGTCGTTATAGGGGTCGATGCTGATGGAGTAGAGGAAGATGTCTTTGCCGACCCGGTCACCGAGGATTTTCTGTACCTGGCGCAGGCGCGCGGTTTCCACTGGGCAGGAATCGGAGCAGCCGGTAAAGATGAAGTTGATGGCGACCACCTTGTCCTTGATCAGGTCGTCGAAGAAATGCACTTTTTCGCCATCCTGAGTGAGCAGGGGGATGTTGGGGAAATAGCTGGCCCCCCAGGGAGAGGCCGCTGCTTCTGCCACCGTTCGTTGGGGTTGCAGCGGCCAGAACGGAATGCTGGCGGCGAACAACGCGAGTACCAGCAGGAATCGCCATGAGCCGGGCATGATGCGGTCCTCGTGGGTTGGCTGATGGGGGCCGCATGGCGGCCCCGCTTTGCACTCACTTGTATGTGACTGGCGCTGTCACCGTCTGGCCCAGCGTCGATTTCACCGTGACCGTCGCTGGCGTGGCCGGGCCAAAGCCGGTGGTGGTCACCGCTACCCGCCAACGGGCCCCCTTAGTCGTGGCAGTCAGCGTCGCGTTCCCCAGGCTTACCGGACCACCGGTGGTTGCTGCAGTCACGCTGATGCTGTTGCCCGTGGCCACCGTGGTAGTCCCCTGCACATCCCAGGTGTAACGGTTGCCGCTGCGCAGTTGCACCGTGGCACTGGTGACCTTGAGCTCGTCGGCCGCCGCTGCTGGGGTGACGGCGATGCTGACCGTGGCCGGGTTCACCGACTCGGCCCCCTTGGTATCACGCGCCGTGTAATTGAAGCTGGCCGTGAACGGCGTGGCGACCGTAGCGGGTGGGGTGTACGTCACTGTGCTGCCGTCCGTGCTCACGGTTCCCTGGCCGGAGTCGGGCTGGCTGAGGCCGGTGACCGTGAGCGGTACGTTGCCGTCCGGGTCGCTGTCGTTGGCCAGCACGTTCAGGGTGATCGGCTTGCCTGCAGTCGTTGCGGCACTGTCGTTGGCCACGACAGGTGGTTTGTTGGCCGGGTCGTCATCGTCGTCATGGGTTTTGGTGCGGAACGTTGGCAGGCCTACCGAGGCCACGTAACGCACGCCATCCCATCCTGGCAGCGGGGTGGGCATCACCTGGAACTGCCCCGGGTGTTCAAGGTCCCAGCGCAGCAGCATCGAAGAGTCCTCGTGCTGGGTGTTGTGGCAGTGCTCCATGTAGGTGCCGGCGAACTCGCGGAAGCGGATGGCCATTTCCACCTCTTCGGACGAATCAGGTTCCGACCCGATACGGTACACATCCTTGCGCGCCCATTTTTCCCATTCTGGCGGGGCCTTGCCGTCGCGGCTAAGAATCACGCCTTCCTCGAAGTGCACGTGTACCGGGTGGCTCCAGCCATTGCCGCCGTTGACGATCTTCCACACTTCCAGGGTGCCGTCGCCGCTGAAACCACCGTCGGTGGACTGGTTGGCCAGTTGCGGTGCGGCACTGATACGGCGTGGGTCCATGCTGTAGCCAAAGCCGCCGTCGGTCTTGATGGTCCACGGGGTGGTGTCCGTGCCGTCGGAGCGGCCAAAGATGAACTCGCGGTGGCGGGCATCCTTGAGTTTGGCCTGGTCGGCTGCGGCGTCGCGGTCAATTGGCAGGGGCAGCATTTTCAGGCCTGCAGCCTTGCCTGGCTTGGCCGGCTCATAGGCTACCGGGTCCATGCTCACGTCCTGGCCGGTGTACGGTTGCACCCACAGTTGCAGAAACTTGCCGACAGCCGGGTCGCCGTTGTCCCACTGCGGGCCTTTGCTGGTCTGCTTGATCACCGCCTTGTATTTTTCCGACAGCACGTCGGCCAACGGGATAGCTTGCTTCGGACCTTTGCCGGAGTCGTGCTCCATCAGGTTGACGAAGTACAGCTTGTCGCCCGCCTTGATACCGTTCTTGGCGAAGTTGATGATGATGTCGTAGCGCTCGGCAATGCCCTGCAGTGGCAGGATGCCGTTGTTGTCTTGCAGGTTACCGTCACCATTGAGGTCCATCGTGCCGTCGAATGGCACCGCGTGTTCCATGATGTTGCCGTCGTTGGCGATCATGTGGAACGGCACCCGCGCATACGACAGGTTGGAGCCGGACGGGCCTTTGAACTCACCACTGGTACCGGCAATCTCCCGCACCACGGCGAACTTGAAGTAGCGCGACACCGAGCCGTTGAGGAGACGGAAACGGTAACTGCGCGCACGCACCTTGAGCCTGGGTTTGTACTGCCAGTTGACCAGAATCTGGTCAGCGAGGAAGCCGTCAGTGTTGAACGGGTTGAACCATAGCTGGCCATTTGCATCCCAGGCTTTGTCGGCAATCATCAGGTTGACGTCATAGTCACGGTTACCCCAAGGCATGGCTGAACCGCTTGGGAAGCGCAGGTTGACACCGTCCTGCAGGGCCTCGTTGCCGCGGTCCAGGGCGCTGTAGTAGTTCATCATCACGGCGTTGCCCTTGTAGACGTTCTGCGCCGTGAAATCCATCATGTGGTCGTGGAACCAGTGGGTACTCATGGTTTCGCGCCAGTCGCCACGAATCTTGATACTGCCGTTCTCGCAGGTTTTCAGGCCTGGAGTGCCATCGTTGACGAACAAGGTTTCACCCGGCGAGCAGGGGAAAGCTGCGCGCGGGTCCTGGGCACGGGTGTTGATGGTGTCGTACCCGGCCAGCTGCACCGGCCAGCGGTAATCGTAATACTGGCCGGGGAAGAAGTACGCGTTGGCAAAGCCGTCACTTTCGGCCGGGGAGTGGCCGTTGTGCTCGTGGGTCGAGATGGTATGCAGGCCAAAGCCACCGTTGGCCGAGGGGTCAATCGGCAGGGCGTTGTAATGGCGCATCAGGATCGGCTGGCCGTAGCGCACCATCAGCAGCTTGGGCGGGAAAGTGCCGTCGAAGGTCCACAGTGATTTGTGATTTTGCAGCGGCATGTTTGGGTGGAAGCGTATGTCGATGCCCTTGGTGGTGCCCAGCGTGGTCGGAATGTCGGAGGTCTGGTAGTACAGGCCTCCTGGGGCAAACTCGCCGACAGCATAGTTGTGCAGTTGCTTGCGGTCGCGCAGGCCGAGGTTGATGCGCGCACCGGCCTGGGCGGTCTTGAACGCTGCCTGCGGGTAGAACTCGTTCCAGCGCTGGTGCGACCAGCCTTTTCCTGGTGGCCGGCCTTCAGCGGGCGAGCCGACCGGCTGGCGGTTGAGGAACATCTCGATCTGCGCCTTCCATGGGTTGCGGTCCAGCACGTTGGCGTACTGGGTCGGGAACGGGTACAGGCCGGGCTGCTTGAGGAACGCTTCCAGTGCGCTGCCACTGGGTCCGCTGCGTGCCACCACGTTGGGGTCTTGCGCGGGGGACGCGCCGAGGGTCGGTACCGGGAAGGTCAGATCGGGCACCGGCGTGGTCGGGTCGAGCTTCTCTGGCCCGAATTCTTCGAACAGTAACAGTTGCTGGGTGAATGGTTGCGCACCGAACAACGGGCTGGGTTTGCCGTTGGTAGGGTACTTGTCCGACGTTTGCAGGGCAGGCGGCAGCACGTTGTCGGTGCGTACCGTGTTGCGGTCGCCATACACGCCATCGGTCAGCTCCAACGAGCCTTCGTTGGCCTCCGGCAAGGTGTTCAGCTCAAGCAAGGCAGCGGTCGGGTCGTCCGGCTGGTCGGTGTAGGCCGACGGGTCGGTCGGCGGTGGCATGCTGTTGTCGTCGAGGGGGGCTGCCATGGTCGTGATCAACCCGAGGCTGATCATCAGCGCAGTGACGGAGGACAGATGGAACGCGCGTCTGGACGCGTGACTCGCAGCAGGTGTTTTCATTGGCTTAAGCCTCTTTTGCGGCCTTAGGGCCTTAAGCCATCAATGGCGTTTTGCCCGTTAAATGGCCATCAGCAACAGCTATGCCAACAGATTTTCCAGTAATGCTTTGACATACAAAACCTTGCAGCGTCTGGCGTGCACTAAAAAATGGAGCGTCAAGAATGGGGACAGATACCCATTAGCGGGTCACCCTTGCCCACAGTTTGGGGAGTTGGAGTAGTGACAGGCGCGGCGCCCTCGGGTATACCTGAGCGCTACCAAGGGGAGCCCGGCAATGGGCTGAGAAACCGCTGAACGCCACAGCGCGGTGACCCTTCGAACCTGATCCGGATCATGCCGGCGAAGGGATGGGGCTTGTAACCTGCCTTTTTGCCGGCCTCACTGCGAGGCCAGTCCATGTCAATTGCCAAGGTCTCGCTGTCACCCTCATCAAGGACAGCAACATGACCGAACGTTTCAGCCAGTCCCTGCGCCGCCAGAGCGAGCCAACCTGGTCGGCGGCCGTTGGCCACCGTTTCGTGACCCGATTGTGCGACGGCAGCCTGCCTGACCCGATCATGGTCGACTACCTGGTCCAGGATCACCGTTTCCTCGACAGCTTCCTGACCCTGCTGGGCGCGGCCATCGCTACCGCTGACACGTTTGAAGCCCGCCTGCGCTTCGGCCGCTTTGCCGGGATGATCTGCAGTGACGAGAACACCTACTTCCTGCGTGCCTTCGAGGCCTTGGGTGTCAGCCCGGCGCAACGCAGTGAACCGGCCGATACCGCGCCTACCGCAGGTTTCAAAGCGATCATGCGCGAAGCGGCAGCCACCCGTTCCTATGCAGCGGCACTGGCGGTGCTGAACGTTGCCGAAGGCCTGTACCTGGACTGGGCGCTCAAGGCGCCGAAACCGATGCCGGACAACTTCGTCCATGCCGAGTGGATTACCCTGCATGACAACCCGGCATTCCAGGCATTCGTCGCTTTCCTGCAGGCCGAGCTGGACCGCGTCGGCCCGCAGGAGGCCGCATTGGCAAGTGACTTCTACCAGCGCACGGTGGCGCTGGAGCTGGCTTTCTTCGATGCAGTTTATCCGGAGGGCAAATGAGCATGGATATCTTCGAGCGCCTCAAGGCTGCTGCCACACCACAATGGAACCGCTACGTAGACCATGATTTCGTGCGGCAGATGGGCGAGGGCACGCTGAGCGAGGAAGCGTTCCGGACCTACCTTGTGCAGGATTACCTGTTCCTGATCCAGTTCGCCCGCGCCTGGGCGCTGGCCGCCTACAAAAGCCGCCGCCCGGCCGACATTCGTGCGGCGCAGGCCGGGCTGTCGGCGATACTGGATGAAACCGAGCTGCACTTGCGCCTGTGCGCACGCTGGGGCTTGACCCAGGCAGACATCGAGGCCGCGCCAGAGCATCAGGCCACGGTGGCATACACCCGTTATGTGCTGGACTGCGGCGCAGCCGGCGACCTGCTGGAGCTGCATGTGGCACTGGCACCTTGCGTGATCGGCTATGCCGAAATCGGCCGGACCCTGGCCGAGCGCATTGGCGACTTGAGCAATCACCCCTACCGCGAGTGGATTGGCGAGTATGCCGGGGAGGGCTACCAAGGGGTGGCCGCAGCAGCGCGCAAGCACCTGGATGAACTGGCAGCGCGCAGCATGACCGAGCAGCGGTTCGCCGAACTGGCAGGGATTTTTGGCCAGGCCTCCAGCCTGGAGGCGGATTTCTGGCAAATGGGGTTGGACGGGACCGTGTAAACCGCCGTGGGCTGGGTGATTACTACCCAGCCCAGGACCGCTTTGGTGCATGGGCGCCTCAAAATAAGTCGTCCCGCACACTCCAGATCGTCAGATCGCAGCTTTAATGTGCACAGTGCATATGGATTTCTGGGCGAACAGCCCGATTTTTTCCGGGTGGCGGCGCAGGAAAAAGCGGCCCGCATATTGCTCTTTCTGCTCCCAACTACAAACCCGGAGCCCCCGTGCAATGAGCTCACCCAGCGAATTTCCCCTCAGCGAAGCCCCCCAGTCCGCCCGCAAGGGCCTGCTGCCGATCGCGATGGTCTTGTTCAGCTTCACCTTCTTTACCGGCACGATGTTCGCCGGCGGCAAGCTGGGCATGGCATTCAGTTTTGTCGACATGCTGTGGGTGGCTACCCTCGGCAACAGCCTGCTGGCCTTGTATGCCGCAGCGTTGGCCTTCATTGCCTCGCGCAGCGGGCTGAATACCGTGTTGATGGGGCGCTTCTGTTTCGGTGAAGCGGGGAGCCGGCTCTCGGACTTTCTGCTGGGCTTTGCCGAACTGGGCTGGTATGCCTGGGGTACGGCCACGGTGGCCATCGTGCTGGTCAAGCTGCTGGGGCTGGCGGATGGCTTCGGCATGCCGTTGATGGTGCTGTTCGGGCTGGGTTTCAGCATCACGGCCATCATCGGCTTCAAGGGGCTGGACCTGTTGTCGCGGGTGTCGGTGCCATTGATGTTCGGGCTGCTGTTGGTGTCCATGTACATCGCCACCCGAGATGCCGGTGGCTTTGCCGGCCTGGCTGCAGTAGTACCGCATGAAACCATGACCTTTTCGGCGGCAGTGACCATGGTCTTCGGCACCTTCGCCAGTGGCGCCACCCAAGCCACCAACTGGACACGGCTGGCACGCAGTGGCCGGGTAGCGGTGATCGCCAGCGGGGTGGCATTCTTCCTTGGCAACGGCCTGATGGTGGTGGCCGGGGCGTGGTGCGCGATGGTTTACCAGCAGGCCGATATCGTCGACGTGATGATGCTGCAGGGCCTGTCGTTCGCGGCGGTGGTGATGCTGTGCCTGAACCTGTGGACCATTCAGGGTCCGACCATCTACAACGTGTCAGCCGCCGCCTGCCACTTGTTGCGCAGCGAGCGCCGGCGCACGGCAACGCTGGTGGCGGCCGGGGTTGGCATTGTGCTGGCGATGGGTGGCATGTACGAAATGCTGATCCCGTTCCTGGTGCTGCTGGGGTCGATAATTCCGCCGGTGGGTGGGGTGATCATGGCTGATTTCTGGTACCGCCACCGCGGCAAATACCCGCCACTGGGTACGGCAAACCTGCCACGCTACAACCTCACCGGGCTGTTTGCCTATGCCGTGGGCGCAGTACTGGCCTATGCCTCACCGTGGGTCGCGCCGCTGGTGGGCATCGCCGCCTCGGCAGTGTGCTACATCGTCATTCTGGAGCTGGGCGCACGCCGCCGCGCGCCGGGTCAGGCGGGCGTCGAGCCGTGAGCCTGGCGCTGGACGAGATCCTGTATTTGCCCGGTCTGCACGAAATGCAGGTGCGGGCCGGAGCGCGCAACCTGCAGCGGCGGGTACGCTGGCCTTACGTGGCGGAGAACGAGGGTATCGCCGAATGGGTGATGGGCGGTGAACTGGTATTCGTCACCGGCATCAACCACCCGCGCGGCGAAGCCAACCTGCTGAGCCTGGTGGAGGATGGCGACGCCGTGGGCATTGCCGGCATGGTGATTCTCACCGGCGGCAGTTTCATCCAGAGCATCCCGGCGCCCGTTGTCGCGCGCGCCGAGCAGCTGGGCTTGCCGCTGATCGAACAGCCCTACGCACTGAAGATGGTGGTGGTCACCCACCTGATCGGCACTGCACTGGTACAGATGAGCCAGGCGCGCCGCTCGCGTAACGACATCCTTGGGCAACTGCTCACAGGCGACTACCCAAGCCTGGCGATTGCCCGGCAGCGGGCAGCACACCTGCAACTGGCCCTGGATAAACCGCGGCGCCTGCTGGCGTTGCGCCTGACGGGCGTGGACGCCTTGTTCGAGCGCCAAGGGCTGGCCCACGGCGAGCGTACCTGGCAAGCCACCCGCCAGGCCCTGGAAGACCAGCTCGAAGCCTGGTGCCGCCAGCGGCCAGGCAGTGTGACGGCGCAGTTGCCGGGCGATCTGTTCGTGGTGCTGCTGGCCGATACACGCGACTTACCCGAGACGTTGGGTGCGCTGTACCGGCAGCTGCAAGCCGCGACAGGTGAACTGGGCCTTTACATGGGCCTGTCGAGCCTCGCTGACGATTGCGCGCACTATCGTCAGGCCCTCAACGAGGCACGCCAGGCGCTGGATGTGGCGCAGCATCTGCGCCCGGCCAACGGCTATTGCAACTTCAGCGAGCTCGGCGTATTGCGCCTGCTGCAAGGTATTGTCGACCGCTCGCTGGTCGACGATTTCGTCAGCCGCACCCTCGGCCCGCTGATCGCCCCTGGGCGCAAACACGCCCATGCTTTGGTGCATACCCTCGACGCCTTGCTCATGGAAAATGGCAACGGGCTCAAGGCCGCACAGCGTCTGGGGCTGCACCGCAACACGATCAATCAGCGCATCCAGCGCATCGAACAACTGAGCGGGCAGTCGCTGGACGACCCGCTTTTTCGCATGAATGCTTCGGTCGCCATGCTGGTATGGCGCATGAGCGAAGCCCACGGCAAGGAGTAACTGCATGAACATCATCAACGCACGCCTGCGCGGCAAGCCTGGCCTGTTCCGCGTCGAACTGAACGGCGAGCGCATTGCCGCCATCGTGCCCCAGACCGACGTCGTGGCTTCCGCTACGGCCAATGACCTGGACGCCGGGCAAAACCTGGTGGTAGCGCCCTTTGTCGAGCCGCACATTCATCTTGATGCCACGCTGACCGCGGGTGAGCCGAAGTGGAACATGAGCGGCACGTTGTTCGAAGGCATTGAGCGCTGGTCGGAGCGCAAGGAAATCACCACTCACGACGACATCAAGACCCGTGCGAAAAAAACCATCGACATGCTGGTGGACCACGGTATCCAGCATGTGCGTACCCATGTCGATGTGACCGACCCGAAACTCACCGCGCTCAAGGCCATGGTCGAGGTACGCGACGAAGTGCGTGAGCTGATCGACCTGCAGATTGTCGCCTTCCCGCAGGAGGGCATCGAGTCGTACGCCAACGGCCGGGCGCTGATGACTGAAGCCGTGGCGATTGGCGCCGACGTCGTCGGCGGCATTCCGCATTTCGAAAATACCCGCGACCAGGGGGTATCGTCGGTGAAGTTCCTGATGGACCTGGCCGAGCGCACCGGCTGCCTGGTGGACGTGCACTGCGACGAGACCGACGACCCGCAATCACGCTTCCTCGAAGTGTTGGCCGAAGAAGCACGGGTACGCGGCATGGGGCCCCGGGTCACGGCCAGCCACACCGTGGCCATGGGCTCGTATGACAATGCGTATTGCTACAAGCTGTTCCGCCTGCTCAAGCTGTCGGGCATCAACTTCGTGTCATGCCCGACCGAGAGCATTCACCTGCAAGGGCGCTTCGACAACTACCCGAAACGTCGTGGCGTGACCCGCGTGGCCGAGATCGACCGCGCCGGCATGAACGTGTGCTTCGGCCAGGACTCCATCGTCGACCCGTGGTACCCACTGGGCAATGGCAATATCCTGCGCATTCTCGAAGCCGGCCTGCACATCTGTCACATGCTTGGGTATGAAGACCTGCAGCGCTGCCTGGACCTGATTACCGACAACAGCGCCCGCACCCTTAACCTGGGCGAGCGCTATGGCATCGAGGTGGGGCGGCCGGCGAACCTGTTGCTGCTGTCGGCGCCGGATGATTACGAGATGGTGCGCAGCCAGGGGCACGCGTTGGTGTCGGTACGCAATGGCAAGGTGCTGATGCAGCGCACGCCAGCGCAGGTGCAACGTTTGCGCTGACGCTGTTGTAGCCTCAGGTGCACAGGGCGGCCAAGGCGTGGCTTGCAACTTGTGCATCCTGCACTGCCACACCGGTCAGGTCCGCCAAGGTAATCTGGCTGTCGTGCTCACGCCCCTTGGCACGGCCAGCCAGCAGCGTACCCAGCTCGATCAGCTGGTTAGCGTCGATGCGGCCACTGCCGAGGGCATGGGCCACTTCGCCGTACTGGCTGCACTGGGCGATGGCGTCGACGATGATGCGGTCCGCCCTTGCCACCAGTGCCGGGTCCAGTTCCTGCTTGCCGGGCGCATCGGCACCGACGGCGGTGATATGCGTACCCGGCTGGACCCAATCGCTGTGCAACAGCGCCTGGCGAGAAGGCGTGGTGCAAACGATCAGGTTTGCCGCGCCCGCAACCTCGGCCGCATCCTGCGTGCTGTGCACTGCGAAGCCCAGCTCGCGGGCAAATGCGGTATAGGCCGCAAGCCCGCGTTCATGCCGGCCCCAGACAATCACCTGGCGACAATCGGTCACCGCGCGAAGCTGCTCAAGCTGCATCTGCGCCTGCATGCCGGTGCCGAGGATGCCAATGGCCTTGACCTGGGATGGCGCCAGCAGCCGGGCGGCGATACGCCCGGCCAACGCGGTGCGCATGGCAGTCAGCCAGCCTTGGTCCTGCAGCAGTGCCAGCGGCTGACCGGTGTGTGCAGACAACACTAGCATCAAGCCATCATTGCTCGGCAGGCCCTTGGACGGATTGTCGTAGAAGCCTGTCGAAAGCTTGACGGTGAAGGTCGGGCTGCCTTCGATGTAGGCCGATTTCACGCAACAGTCACCGTTCGCGCCCTTGAATGCGAATCCCTGCACGGGCGGTACCTGCACCTTGCCTTCGGAGTAGGCGATGAAGCCTTCCTCCAGTTGGCTGACCGCGAGCTCCGGGTTGAAGCGGGCGATGATCTGCGTCTTGCTGAAGACCCTCATTGAACGGCCTCGAGGAACTTCTCCAGCAGGATGTTACGGCCACACAGGATCACCGCGACACGCTTGCCCTGATAGCGTTCGGCGAGCTTCTGCATGCCGGCGACCGCAACCGCAGCAGCGCCTTCGATGATCCAGCGCTCACTGCTGGCGATGTCGCGCATGGCGCAGCGGATTTCGTCCTCGCTGACCAGCACGGTATCGGTGAGCAGCGCCTGGCAAAGCGGGAAGGTGATGGAGCCTGGCTCGACGCCGCCGGCCGTGCCATCCGACAGCGTTTCGCAGGCATCCAATTCGATGATTTCACCAGCCTCGAGTGATTGCTGCAGGGTTGGGTCATTCGCCGGCCAGCAGCCGATGATCTCAGTGCCCGGCTTGAGTACGCGCAGGGCGGCGCCGATGCCGGAAATCATCCCGCCACCGCCCACGGCGACGAACACCGCGTCCAGGTCTGCCGCCTGCTCGAACAACTCCATGCCTATGGTGCCCTGGCCGGCAATGACTTGCAGGTCGTTGTAAGGTGACACGAAAGGAACGCCCTGGGCCTTGGCTTGCCTGGCGGCTTCCAGCTCTGCACTCAGCGGGTCGGTGGGCAGGCAGACCACTTCGGCGCCCAGCGCGCGCATTGCCTCTGTTTTGTATGCCGATGCGCCCGTGGTGGTGTAGACCTTCACTGGCACGCCAGCCATCTTGCCGGCCAGGGCCAGGGCCTGCCCATGGTTACCGGAAGAGGCGGCTATCACCCCCTGCTTGCGTGCCTCGGCCGGCAGCAGGCGCATCTTGTTGCTGGCACCGCGAAACTTGAAGGAACCGGTGTGCTGCAGGTGTTCGCATTTGAGCAGCACTTCACAGCCGGTCAGTGCCGACAAACGAGGGCTGTGCAAGAGCGGGGTAATGCTGACGGCCGGGCGGAGCGCTGCATGTGCGTCCTGAATGTTTTCGTAAAGGGTATCAAGGTACTGGGCATCAATTGACGGGGTGGCTGGCATGACGGGTCCTTGCAGGCATATGGATAATTTGTCCACCATAGAATAATATTCCACCTACAGCAAGAGCGTGTGCCTACAGCCAGGCAATACCGCCTAGGCCCTGACTTCCTTCAGGTATTTGTACACGGTGGCCCGCCCCATGCTGAGGACGTTGGCAACGTAATCGGCGCCGCTGCGCCCCTCGAATGCACCCTCGGCATGCAAGGCCAGGACAAGGTTGCGTTTGTCTTTCATCTTCAAGGTCTGCAGCGACAGGTTATGCGCTTGCAGCCACGCTTGCAGGAAGGTGTTGATGCGCTCCTGCCAATCGTTGCGGAACAACGCATCCGGTTGCGGCTCCAGCCGACTCATCTGGAAGAACGCATCCAATGCCACACGCGCCTGTTCCAGCACCGACACGTTCAGATTGATGCACATCAGATACTCGGCTTCGCCTTGCGAATTGTGCAGCACAGCACTGATCGAGCGGACCTTCTGACCGTTCCAGTTAAGCTTCTCGTAGGGACCAAGGTTGGTACCCTTCAAAAGGTCCCCCAGTTCTGGACCGAGTGCCGAATCATCGCCGAGCTTGCGATGTGAGAAATTATTGGCGATATGAACGATTGTCTGGCTGCGTATCTCATGAATGACGACTTCCGCGTGGGGGTACAGCAGCAGGGCAATGCTTTCAGCGATTGCCTGGTAATTTTCCAGTGTCATGCATTAGCCAATGGTCTGTTGAAGAATGCCTATGGTGGCCCTGGAGAATACTGGGCACAAGACGGATCTTTACCGGGTCGGGATCAAGGCCTGGCTGCGAGCCGCTCGCCTCGGCCATTACTGCGCCAGCGGTTGTGCGTGCGCAGCTACCGTCAGCCGTCGGCCGTCGGGCAGCTGCGGGCGATGGTCAAACGTCCAGCACCAACCGGGCGCTGTGGCAGCCCGATACGCAGGGCGTTATCCATTCTCCGCTGTTGCGCTGGGCATCGCTGAGGTACTCATCGCGGTGATCAGGCGCCCCCTCGATGACCCGGCTGACACAGGCGCCGCAGATACCCATTCCACATGACACGGGTAGCTCCACGCCCGCCCGCGATGCCGCCTGTACCAAACTTTCGCCCGGTTGCACCTCGACCTGGAGACGACTGCGCTGTAGCACCAGCGTGCAGTGACGCTCGACGTGCAAGGTGGGCGCTGCAGCCTGGAAATGTTCGCGGTGAAGCGCCGTGGTTGGCCAGCCGCTTGCAAGCGCGACGCGTTCGACACACGCCATGAAACCGGCAGGACCACAGCAATAGAGGCTTGCGCTGCCGTCCCAGGCCGGCAGGTGTTCCTCCAGGTACCCGGCGATCATCGGGGCGCGCAAGCCTGCATGAACCTCGGTATTCGCATCGAGGTACTGGACAAAAGGCACCTGTTTGGCATCGCGGGTGAAAAACAGCAAGCGCACCGACCGACCTTGAGCTTGGCATTGCCGGTACATGGCGAGCAGTGGCGTGATTCCTATGCCTGCGGCCACCAAGACGACCTGTCCTGTGCCAGGTTGCAGGCTAAAGAGGTTGCGCGGCACGCCCACCTCCACCCGGGCACCCAGCCGCAGGTGCTCGTGCAGCCATTGCGAGCCGCCGCGGGAGGCTTTTTCGCGCTTGATGCCCAGGTATACATGACCGTCCTCGGGCAGGCTGACCACTGAGTATTGGCGTACCACGCCATTGCCCAGGCGCAGGTCCACATGAGCACCGGGTGCCCAGTCGAAGGGCAGGGGAGCAGGACTCGGCGGGGCCAGTTCCACACCCAGCACGTCGTCGGCTTCAAGGCGCAGGGCCCGCACCTGCAGAGGCGTCCAGCTCATGCGCGTACCCCCGCGGCCTGTTGCAGATGAAGTACAGCCTGCCGTGCCTGGCTGCCCAGCTCGGCGAGGTCCAAGCCAGGAATCGCATCGTTTTCCACGCTCAGGCGGCCGCCTACCAGCAATGCCCGCAGCGTCGGACGGCCACCGCCAACCACTGGCGCGATGCCCAGATCATGCAGACCGAAGTAGCGGGGTTGATCGAGGCGGTAGATCGCCAAGTCCGCCGCCATGCCGACCTGCAGCGTGCCGATGGCGTCCAGGCCCAGCACCTGGGCGCCACCTGCTGTGCCCCAGCGCACAACGTCCTCCACGCTGGCGACATGGGCACCACCCTCCAGATCGCCGCCAGCATGGCGGGCCATGGCGCGTTCGCCGGCCTTGGCCCTTTGCATCAGCCAGGCGGCGTGGGTTTCGCTGATCATGTCGCAGGCTTCGTTGGAGGCAGCGCCATCCACGCCGATCGAGACCGACATGCCTGCGGCCTCCATGGCAACGATATCTGCGATACCACTGCCAAGCCGGCCATTGCTTTGGGGGCAGTGGGCGATGCCGGTGCCGGTGGCGCCCAGCAGCTGGATTTCTTCGGCGCTCAGCTTGACCAGGTGCGCGAACCACACGTCCGGCCCGAGCCATTCCTGCTCCGCGCAGAACACCACGGGCGAGAGGCCGTGGCGATCATGGACTTCGTTCTGGTACTCCACGGTTTCGCTCAAATGGCTGTGCAGGCGGATGCCCAGGCGGCGTGCGGCGCGGGCGGTCTCGCGCAGGTGCTCGGGCGGCATGGAGTAGGGCGGGCTGGTCGGTGCCATTACCACACGGCGCCAGGCATCGTCGGCGGGATCATGGTAGACCTGTACCAAGCGCTGAACATCGTCCAGGTACTGCGTGAGGGTCTCAGGTCCGGCTGTCGCGGGGCCTTCCGCCTGACGTACCTGGGTTGCGCCACCCCGGCAAAGGACGAAGCGCAGCCCCAGGCGCTCGGCTTCTTCGAAGAGGATCTGTGCGCTGTCGAAGGCCATGCCTGGCAAGTACAGGTAATGATGGTCGGCCACCGTGCTGCAGCCGGAACGGGCCAGTTCCACCAGCCCGACCCGGGCGGCCAAGCGGAAACTGTGCTCATCGAACAGCCCGCGATAGCGATAGGGCACGGCCCCCAACCAGGCACCGAGGCTCTGGTCGATGCCAGCGGGAATGCCCTTGAGCAAGGACTGGAACAGATGATGATGGGTGTTCACCCAGCCTGGATACACCACGCAATCGGTGGCATCGAGCACTGGCTCACCTGGTAACGGTTGCAGCGAGCCCAGGGCAGCGATACGCCCTTGGGTGATGCGGATGTCCGGCCCCACATGGCGCGCGGCGCCGCCACGCAGGCCAGTGAGGATGGCGCTGGCGTTACGGATCAGCCAGCTGTTGGTGTGATTCATGTTCGTCTCCATAGGCAGGATGGCGTTTTGCATGGAACTCAGCCCAGTTCGCTTTCGTGCCAGTGGCGCAGGCTCAACCGAGCCAGCAAAGCCATCAGGCTGAACAGCGCCACGCCGGTCAGGGCGATCAACACCAGGGCGGCGAATAGGCGGGGAATGTTGAGCTGGAATCCCGCTTGCAGGATCTGATACGCCAGGCCCGCGCCCGTGCCACCCGTACCGGCGACGAACTCGGCCACCACCGCGCCGATCAATGCCAAGCCGCTGGCGATGCGCAGGCCAGCGAAAAAGCACGGTAAGGCGCTGGGAATGCGCAGGCGCAACAGCACTTGCCAGCGGCTGGCGCGGTTCAGGTGGAACAGGTTGAGCAGGCCAGGGTTGACGCTGCGCAGGCCCAGTACGGTGTTGGCGATGATCGGGAAGATCGCCACCAGCGTGGCGCAGATCACCAACGCCAAGGTCGTATCGCTGCACCAGATGATGATCAGCGGCGCGATGGCCACCACCGGCGTGACCTGCAGCAGAATCGCGTAGGGAAACAGACTGGCCTCCACGACGCGGCTCTGCACGAACACGAACGCCGCCAGCGTCCCGATGAGCACGGCGAGGGCGAATGACAGGAAGGTGATCTTCAGGGTCATCCAAAGTGCTCCCAGCAGCATCGGGCCATCGGCGACCAGGGTGCGGCCGATATCGGCTGGTGACGGTACCAGGTACACCGGGACTTTCCAGGCGATGCATGCCAGTTGCCAGACGCCGAGCAGCAAGGCGCCAACCAGTAGCGGTGAAACGATGCGTAGTACAGAAGGGTGGCGTAGCCAGGGAGTAGAGGGTCGGCTCATGATGATGCTCTCAGGAAGGGTCGCCATTGGCCTGGGCCAGGAGTCGGGACAGGTGCGCGCATTGCTCGATGAACGCCGGTGAAGTGCGGTATGCCTCGTCGCGCTCCAGTGGGCCGTCGATGATTACATCGGCGATCACTCGACCGGGACGCGCGCCCATCACGACCACCCGCGAGGACAGGTACACCGCCTCGAAGATGCTGTGGGTCACGAATACCACCGTCAGGTCGCGCTGGAGCCAGAGCTGGCGCAGGTCGCTATCGAGCTTGTTGCGGGTGAACTCGTCCAGGGCGCCGAAGGGTTCGTCCATCAGCAGCAGATTGGGTTCGGTGGCTAATGCCCGGGCAATGGAGGCACGCATCTGCATACCGCCGGAGAGCTCCCGCGGGTAAACGTCGCCGAACTTGCCCAGCCCCACCAGTTCCAGGGCGGCTTGCACCTTGGGCTGGCTCTGGGCCTTGGGGGCGCCGGCCAAGTCCAGGGGCAAGCGCACGTTGTCGTGCACTTTGGCCCATGGCATCAGGGTGGCTTCCTGGAACACCATGGCCAGGCTGCGCCCCGGTGTGCGTGCGTGGTGGTCCGTACCCGGGGCATCCTTGCCCCACCAGCGCACATGGCCGGCGGAGGGCTGTTCGAGCCCGGCGAACATTTTCAGCAGGGTGCTTTTGCCACACCCCGACGGGCCCAAGAGCGAGACGAACTCGCCGCGTTCGATCGCCAGTTTCACGCGGCTCAAGGCATGGGTGCCATTGCTGTAGGTTTTTTCCACCTGATTGGCGAACAAAGGGGTGTCCACACCGATGGTGTTCGGCAGGGCCTGCGGCTGGACGTCGGCCTTGGATAGGGTCTGCATCAACATAGCGCTCTCCCCGTGGGTCATGAGCGGTGGTGTATGCCCCGGCGCACCGGGGCGTTGGGCAAGTGTCAGTGGCTGAGGAACACTTCGCTCTCGCCATGGGCTTCAAGCAGACCCAGTAGTTGCCGACGGATAACCAACCCGGGCTTGTCCGATGGCATGTGCAGTTCCACCCTGCGGCGGGTGTCGACACAGGCGTCAGGATCGGTGGCCTCCAGGATGTCGCGGTCTTCGGCTGTGATCGCCGCGTCCCAGTCGATCAGTTCCTGGGTCGAGCATTGCTCTTCGCTGTCGTTGCGATACAACCACTGCACGAGCATCAGTCGGTTGTCGTCGATGGGCGTGGCGCAGTTGTAGATGATGTGATGGATGCCGCTGTCCGGATACATGCAGCCAAAGCGCCGGGAGAAGGGCAGGTAATAGCGGTTGAGCAAGTGCCGCTGGGTGATTGGCTCGGTGGTACCGGTGATACGGAAGCTTGCCTCGGGGTTGCGGATCGGCACGCGGGTCTCGGCTTCGAAGCCATAATCGGTTTCGCGAAACTCGTAACTGGCCGGTTGCGGCTGGTCGAACAAGCCGAAATTGGCCTTGTGCACGAAGGAAAAGTGCGAGTTGTCGAAGGAGTTCTCCATGACCCGCAGCGGGCTGGTCTTCCACTCTTCGTAAAACTGGAAGATGCGTCGGTAACCGGGGGCGCCGTCTTCCGGGAACTCAGGGATCGGTTGTAGCGGGTCGTCCAGGCTGACCCAGGCATAGCCGTACTTTTCCTGGCAGTGATAAGCCTTCACCGCGGCCCCCGGAGGAATAGCGCCGGTGGGATTCTGCGGGATCTTCACGCACGTGCCGGTGCAGTCGTATTCCCAGCCGTGATACCCGCAGGCGATATTGCCCTCAGCACTGACGAAGCCTTTGGACAGTTTGGCGGTGCGGTGGCAGCAGCGGTCCCGCATTGCCACCGGGGTACCATCGGGACGCTTCCACAACACCAGCGCTTCACCCAGAAGGGTGAATGGCTTGGGGCCGTCTTCGAGGGCTGTCATAGGGAGCAGGGCATACCAGAAACGGCGCAATACAGGTTGTTTGGTAACCAACATAATCAGGATTCCTCACAGCGTTGAGCTTGTAATGGTGTTCAGCGGCTGCCGACCTGCTCGGCCTCAGGGAGTACCTTCAGGTCTTGCACAAAGCGCGTGGTGTACGCGTTGCGCCAAGGTGCGTCGGGACCGAGCAGACCCGCCTCGACCATGAAGTCGCGGGTCGCTTGCCAGCGGCTGTCAGTCATGGTGCCGATCCCCTGGGTTGCAGCCTCTCCACCGGTGACCAGGCGGTACTGCTTGAGGGTCGAGACGCCCCAGGCCAGCAGCTCATCGGTCATGTTGGGGTTGTCGCGCTTGATCAGTGCATTGCCGGCGCTGGGGTCATCCAGATAGCGCTTCCAACCCTCCATGGATGCGCGCACGAAACCTGCTACCCGCTCCGGGTGCTGAGCGATGATGTCTTGACGGGTGACCACGGTGGAACCGTAGGGTGGATAACCGGCATCTGCGAAGAGGAAAAAGTTAGGGGTCACGCCTGCCTTTATCGCCTGGAACAGTTCCGAGCTGGCATACGCCTGTTGTGTGGTTTGCGGGTCGGCTAGAAAGGGTTGCAGGTTGAAGGTGTAGGGCCGCGCCTGGTTGTCAGCCAATTGGTATTTACCCTTCAGCCAAGGCCACCAGGTTTGCTGGCCCGACGTGGAGACCAGCACAGGCTTGCCGCCAAGCCCATCAAGTCCGCTGACGTCTGCGTGGGTCATCAACCCTTGCGGGTCTCCCTGGAAGGGCGCAGCCACTGCGACCACTGGTAGGCCTTGCTCGACACTTTTTAGAATCTGCAGGTCATAGTTGACGATGAAATCAGCTTGCTTGCTGACCAGCAGTTGCATGCCATTGACCTGTGGTCCACCCATGCGGATGGACACATCCAGGCCTTCCTTTTCGTACAACCCATCGGCCAGTGCCTGGTAGAAGCCGCCCTGTTCGGCCTGAGCATACCAGGAGGTCAGCAACACGACTTTGTCACCAGCGATCGCCAGCGGAGCGATCGTCAGCGTGGTGGGGAGCAACGCTGCTGCCAACAGCGAGCGTAGCGGGCGAGCCAAGGCAAAACGCGTTTTCATCATGTGTTCTTCACCCCGATTCAAAAACCGCCGTGCGCCTGATAGCGCGACAGCGAAGGAGCCGGGCGGAGAGAACGTGGGAAGAGAATGGCGTCGCGAAGCAAAAGGGCGTGAACTGGCGACTGACATTGCTCTCTTGCCCGGGGCTGCCATAGCCTCGTTCAAACATCCGCTCGGATGTACGCCCCGAAGGACGCAAGAGCAATGCCCCATGCCATGCCTGGCACTGACCGCTTCTACTCGCTGATACAAGAAGCCAGAAGCATGCCAATTTCATGAAACCGCTGACTTTGCGGTGTAGCGACCCGCACCCGAGGGGGCCGGCACTGACGCGTGAATTGAGAAGGTGCAGAACGTACCGATTGAGCACTAATAAAGTGCGCAATGTTCTGATGCGATGGTGTTCACTGATGCTTGGGATTGCTCACAATAAGCAATTTACGTGTATCCGATTAGTTGGCACGCGCCCTGCTTTGCGCTAACTCGAGTAGAAGCGGTCAGTGCCCAAAGATGGCATGGGACATTGCTCTGGCGGCCTTGCGCCGCTCCCCCGGCAAGGGTGGCGCCTCGGCATGAGCCGGGGCCAGAGGAGAGGTCGTCCGCTGCTGCATCCCCTTGCTGGCGAAAACCAACAATCACGACCCAAGGGATGCAAATGAAACCGAACGCTCTTTCCTGGCTGCTTCACAGCGTCGTCCCACTCTGCGCGTTGGCCACTGGCAGTGCCCAGGCGAATCCGCTGATGTGGAGCAACAACAGCCTCAGCTACCTCTACGGTCACGGTTATAAAGTCGATGGCACCGGCAACGATATCCAGCAAACCATCACCTTCGAGCACGCCAGTGGCTGGACGTGGGGCGACATGTTCTTGTTCGTCGATAACAAGTGGTCCAACGGCTTGTCGGGCAACGATGGCTACACCTATTACGGCGAGTTTTCACCGCGACTGTCGCTCGGCAAGATCAGTGGTCACCGTCTCAGCTATGGCATCGTCAAGGATGTGTTGATCGCTGCCACCTATGAGCGCGGAGAAGGGCGCAATCGAAAGTACCTGCTTGGGCCCGCTGTTGACCTGAACCTGCCTGGATTTGATCGTTTTTCACTCAACACTTACTACCGCAAGCCCGATGGGGTAACCGGTAAAGCGTCTGGACAGTGGCAGATCAACCCGACCTGGGCCATGACGATACCGCTCGGCCGCTCAGACATTTTGTTCGACGGTTATCTGGAGTGGTACGTCAATGATGTGGGGACGAAGGGTACCTCGAACTACGTAGCCAAGAGTTTCCACTTCAACCCCCAGATCAAGTACGACGTCGGTAAGGCGATGGGGCAAGCGCCGGCGCGTTTCTATGCCGGGATCGAATGGGACTATTGGTCCGACAAATATGGCATCGAAGACAGCCACGGCTTTCCGACCGATCAGAACGCGTTGAGTGCATTGATCAAGGTGCATTTCTAATGTGATGTTTCAGACCCACCACTGAGTATCTGGTACAGGCTCCGTTGATCATCACTCATCAAGCGTTGTGTATCGACGAGAGCCGACCAGCAACGGTTATTACCGTTGTAACGCGTCTGGTTCGAAAGCTTTCGGCCGTCCAGGCCCGCTTTCGATCCAGCGCGTCGTTTCAGATACCACCGTGGATACGGTTCAAAGCACCCTGAAACCATGAGTGCCATCGCGCTCAAGCTGCGCAATCAGGCCAAATTCCCAGTCCAGGTAGCCCTGCATCGCCTCGTGTGGGTTGTCTGTGCCTTCATAGGGACGCCGGTAGCGATCGCTGCGCGGTACGGCAAGGCGGGCCTCACCGCCTTCCAATCGAAGACCGGCGGCGATCCAGCGTGCGGTGCCTCCTGCGAGCACGTAAACCGGCGTGCGGGTCAGCGTCTGCAGGTCGCGCGCGGCGAAACGCGCCAGCAGGCTGCTGCCACAGGTCAACACATAACGGCGGGCCTCGGGCGGCCGTTCCAGGGCGTCGGCCAGCTGGGCACGGATCGCCCAGTACGCGCCCGGGATATGGCGCTTGACGTAATTGGCACTGGCGGTGAAGTCCAGTACTACGGTGCCGTCTTCCTGCAGCCAGCTGGCCAGTTGCTCGACGGTTATTTCGCTGGCCTCCGGCAATTCGGGCAGCGGCGGTTGCCATTCGCCCCGGTCGCTGAAGTCCGCTGCAGTCAGCCCGTCGACCACAGCGACTTGCCAGCCCATCTGTGCCAGCCACGAGGCGCTCATGTTGGCGCGCACGCCATCGTCGTCCACCAGCGCGATGCGCGCCCCGCGCACACTGGCGACGTGGTCGGTCTCTTGAACCAGTTGCCCGCCGGGCACCGGGCGGCTGCCCGGCAGATGACCGGCGCTGTATTCCTCGGTCGTACGCACATCGAACAGGTAGAGGGTGCGCTGCGTGTCGGCCTGCCACTGGCCCAGCCCGGCGCGGTCCAGGCGCAGCACGCCGGCGCGGTCTGCTACCGCCCGGGCCTGGCCGGCGGCGTTGGCGCGGGTAACCGCAGTGACCTCGGCAAAGCGGCGGTCCTGACCATGAGCCAGTTGCTGCCCCGCCAGGGTCCAGCCGATGGTGCCATTGCGCAGGGCCGCCACCGGATTGGGAATGCCGGCATTGATCAGCGACTGGGTGCCGATGATGCTACGGGTGCGCCCGGCACAGTTGACGATCACCTGGGTCGCCGGGTCAGGCGCCAGTTCTGCCACGCGCAGCACCAGTTCGGCGCCAGGCACGCTGATGCCGCCGGGGATGCTCATGGTCTGGTATTCGTCGAAACGGCGGGCATCGAGGACCACCACATTGGCCTGTCCATCAAGCAGCGCCTTGACCTGTTCGGCAGCCAGCGAAGGCGTGTGGCGCACGCTCTCCACCAGTTCGCCGAAAGCTTTGCTTGGCACGTTGACATCGCGAAACAACTCGCCGCCCGCAGCGCGCCAGCCGGCAAGGCCGCCATCAAGCACGGCAACATTGACGTAGCCCAAGGCCAGTAAGCGCTGCGCGGCGACAGCGGCGAGCCCCTCACCGTCATCGTAGACGGTGAGGGCGGTGTCCCGCCGGGGTACGCGGGCGAAGATTTCCAGCTCCAGTTTCGACAGGGGTATGTTGGCCGCGAACAGCGGATGGGCCTGGGCGAAAGGGTCTTCTTCGCGTACGTCGATCAGGGCCAGCTCCTCCTTGGCCAGTAAAGCACGGCGGATGTCGTGGTAACGGCGGGTGGTGACGGTGCTCATGGGGCAGGGTTCTCTTTGGACAGGTCCCAGATGTTTGGCAGGCGGGTATTGGAATAGCCGGAGACAAACGGTTTTTCGCTGCCATCCAAGGCGTACACCGCGCGCTTGACGGCGCCGATGTTGCCGCCATAGACGTGAATGCTGATCGATACCTGGTCGGCGAACGCATTGCTCACCTGATGAATGTCGCCGATGCGCGGCGACACCGCTTCCACCTGGCCGGGCATCAGACGGATGGGGGCCCCCTCTGGCAACAAAGCGCCCCTGGCGTCACGCACGAAGCCCTGAGCGTGCTCGGCACCGCGCAGCATGCCGATCAGCCCCCAGACCCGGTGGTCGTGGATCGGTGTTTGCTGCCCCGGGCCCCAGACGAAGCTCACCACCGAGAAACGTTGGCGCGAGTCGCAGTGCAGCAGGTATTGCTGATAGCGCTGCGGGTCGGGCTGGGCGAGGTCGTCCGGCAGCCAGTCGTCATGGGCGACCAGCTCGGCCAGCAGGCCTTGGCCTGCGTCGAGCAGGGTGGCTTCGTCAGGCTGTTGGTCAAGCAGCGTGGCGAGGTGGTCGATGAAGTGGCGCAAGCGCTGCGGGCGCAGGGGGTCGGTCATGGTTCAGGCTCTGCTCTCAGGTTTCAGTTAACCCTAGCAAACCTTTTTTCTATTCTCAAAATGCAAAATAAACATAAGCTAATATGCAAAATATGCATTTACAGATTGGACCGTTTGTTTTGAAATTGCCGCAGCGAAAGGCATGAGGATATACCCAACGTGCATTTCACAGGATGAGTAACACTGATTAGATTATAAAGAATACTCCGTTAATACCTCGGAGCTATAAACAATCACAGACGAGACCGCACGCGCGGATCGCCTCACATGCCCCAAGCGGGTATCTGGAGACGAACGTGCGTTACTTCAAACAGCTGGCCGCCACCGTGTTGGCCACCACTTTCAGCCTTACCGCCGCCGCCCAGACCCTGGTGGTCGGTGACCAGAGTTACAACGCTCGTGCAGTGATGGAAGCCGCCGGCGTGCTAGAACAACTGCCTTACACCCTGGAGTGGAAGCAGTTCACCGCAGGCTCCCCGGTGGCCGAAGCGCTCAACGTCGGCAGTCTCGATATTGGCCTGCTGGGCGACGCGCCGCCCCTGTTCCTCGGTGCCTTGGGGGCGCCGATCAAGGTGATTGCGGTCAGCCGGCAGAACCTCGAAGGCGTGGCCATCCTGGCGCGCAAGGATTCGCCGATCCATAGCCTGCAGGACCTGCGCGGCAAACGCGCGGCCATCTGGAAAGGCTCGTGGAGCCAGCAATTGCTGTTCAGTGCCCTGGACAAGGCCGGGTTGCCGCGTGATGCCGTGGAGCTGCGTTACCTCAGTGCGCTGGATGCATCCCACGCCTTGGACGGTGGTTCGGTGGATGTGATCGCCACCTGGGAGCCTTACGTCACTCAACAGGAGCGGCAGGGCGCCCGGGTGCTGGCCACCGCCGATGGGGTAATCCCGGCGCAGAGCTTCGTGGTCGCCAACAGCAAGGCGGTGGAACTCAAGCGTGCGCAGATCGCCGATTTCCTCCAGCGCCTGAAAAAGGCCCGTGACTGGACCCTGAGTGCCCCTGCCAATACCGAGGCCTACGCCGACGCGTGGGCCAAGCTCACCCGTGCTGATCGCGACATCGCCCGTGCCTGGTTCGCCCGTGCACGCACCGACCTCGCGCCGCTGGACCCGCAGGTGATCGCCGATGCGCAGAAAACCGTGGATTTCTTCTCCGGGCTCGGGCTGATCAAGGCATACCCGGCGCAAAGCCTGTTCGATACCTCGTTCAACGCAGCGTTCGGCAATAACTAGGCCGCTGCGCAAGGACCGCGGCGGCATTCAGATATGGACCATCCAACAGGAACTCCCATGAGCAAACGACAGATCAAACTTGGCGCCCTGACCATGGGCAGTGGCGGCCCGGGCCGGCACAACCTGTGGCTCGACCCCGAACTGCCCGCCGACGCCAGCGTGAACATCGACTGGTACATCGCCATCGCCCGGCAGGCGGAAGCCGCGTTGTTCGACCTGATGTTCATCGTCGACAGCCAGTTCATCACCCCCGGCTCGCCTTCGCACTATCTCAATCGGCTGGAACCGTTGACCCTGCTCTCGGCTCTGGCGGTCAGCACCCGCCATATCGGCCTGGTGGGTACCCTTACCACTTCTTACAACGCGCCCTTCAACGTCGCCCGCCGCCTGGCTTCGCTGGACCTGATCAGCAAGGGCCGTGCAGGGTGGAACGTGGTCACCAGCGGCGATGCCGGCACTGCCGGTAACTACGGGCTCGACGAGCATTATGACTACGACACCCGTTACGCCCGTGCCGAGGAGCATGTGCAAGTCGTGCAGGGGCTGTGGCAGTCGTACGAAGACGATGCTTTCCCCCGTGATCGGGCCAGTGGCCGGTTCCTCGACCCGACCAAGCTGCATGCGCTCAACCACAAGGGTAAGCATTTCTCGGTCGTCGGCCCGCTCAACATCCAGCGCTCGCCCCAGGGGCAGCCGGTGATCTTCCAGGCGGGCGATTCCGAACAAGGCCGAGCGCTCGGGGCCGCCACGGCTGATGTGGTGTTCACCCACGCCGCCAGCATCGAGCAGGGCCAGGCCTTCTACCGCGACATCAAACGCCGCGCCGCGCGCCTGGGTCGCGACCCGGAGCAGTTGCTGGTATTGCCCGGCGCGGAGATCTACGTGGGTGACAACGACGCCCACGCCCGTGAGATCGAGCGCCATTACCATCAGGCCGACCACAGTTTCGAACTGGCGTTGAAGGAATTCGGGCGCAACTTCGGCTGGCATGATTTCAGCCAGTACGACCTGGATGCCCCGTTCCCGCAAGAGAGCCTGGAGTTTGCACGGAGCAGCTTTTTCACGAATGCCAAGCGTATTGCCGACCAGGCGCGGGACAAGGCCTTCAGTCTGCGTCAGGCTGTTGAGTTTGGCCGTCAGTTACGGCCAGGGGCCTTCGTTGGTTCGGCCGAAACCGTGGCGGCGAAGATGGCCGAGTGGTTCGAAGCGCGGGCGCTGGATGGGTTCAATATCTACATTGGTCATCCTGGCCAGTTCCGGCGGTTTACCGAAGAAGTGGTACCGTTGCTGCAGGCACGTGGGGTGTATCGCACGGCGTATGAGGGCACGACCCTTCGGGAAAGCTTGGGGTTGGCGATACCGCGGTCTGGCCGCTAGATCGCCTGGGCCGGCCTCTTCGCGGCTAACAACCGTTCCTACAGGGATCTTCAATCACCTGTAGGAACGTCCTTGGTCGCGAAGAGGCCGGTGCAGATCAGGCGCTGCGGGTGCTGCGACCGGCTTCCTGGTCTGCTACCAGCGCCCGAATCCGCGGAATCAGCGCCTGCCCATACTCCACGGCATCACGCAACTGATCGAAGCCACGGAACAGGAACGTGCTCACGCCCAGGTCGTAGTACGCCAGCGTCGCTTCGGCGACCTGTTCGGCGGTACCGACCAGCGAGGTGGAATTACCGGCCCCGCCACCCAGTGCGGCAATCTCTGTCCACAGCCGAGTGTCGTGGACCTTGCGCTGACTGGCCAGTTGCACCAGGCGTTCGGACCCCACGTTGCTCTTGCCGAAATTCTTCTCGCGGCGGTTGCCCTGGCGGATGCCAATACGCTGCTGTGCATCGGCCAGGATGCGTTCAGCGCGGGCCCAGGCTTCCTCCTCGGTGGCCCCCAGGATCGGCCGCAGCGACAGGCTGAAGCGAATGTGCTGCTCACGCCCATGGCGAGCGGCGGCCTTGCGCACCTGGGCGATGCGTTCGCGCACCTGCTCCAGCGGCTCGCCCCACATCATGTAGACGTCGGCATGCTTGGCCGCGACTTCTACCGCCGCGTCCGAGGCGCCGGAGAAGTACACCGGCAGCTTGCCCACGGGTTTGACCAAGGTCAGGTTGTCCTCTACCCGGTAGTGGTCGCCGTGGTGGTCGAAGGGCGACGTCTGGGTCCAGGTGTTACGCAGCACATCGAGGTACTCGTCGGTACGTGCGTAGCGGGCATCTTTGTCGAGAAAGTCACCGTCGCGCTGCAGGTCGCCGCTGTCGCCACCGGTTATCACGTTGATCGAAGCACGGCCGCGGCTGAGCTGGTCGAGGGTGGCGAATTGGCGGGCAGCGAAGGTCGGTGCCTGGAAGCCGGGGCGGTGTGCCACCAGCAGGCCGATGCGCTCGGTGAGCGCGGCCACGTAGCTGGCGAGAATCATCGAGTCTGGCGCGCTGGTATTCACCGCCAGCAGGGCCTTGTCGAAGCCGGCGTACTCCTGGGCCTGGGCGAAGGCCTTGATGAAGCCCAGGTCAACCTGCGGTCCGCGCGGCGCCTGTGATTCGCTGCTTTCATGGGGGCCGATCAGGCCAATGAATTCGAGGCTCATGCAATGGAACTCCTTTTGTGGCCGACGCCGTGGATCATGGCGCCGAGATGGACCTGCCGTTTACTCATGATCAATACCTCTTTTCAGATGTGCACCAAGGGTCGATCCGTGCAACACGTCAGTTCCGCACGGCACAACCGTTAAATCGCTACGGGCAACACGCTGCGTGAATGCCCTGGTATCGCTTCGATCAGCGCCCGTGTGTAGGCGCTGGCCGACTTGCTGAGTACCTGCAGCGCCGGCCCTTGCTCGACCACCTGCCCGCGCCGTAGCACCAGCACCTGGTCTGCCATGCTCGCCACCACCGCCAGGTCATGGGAGACCAGCACATAGGCCATGCCGAGCTCGCGCTGCAATTCGTCCAGCAGGGCGAGGATCTGCGCCTGCACAGACACGTCCAGTGCACTGACTGGCTCATCGAGCAGCAGCACCTCTGGCTCCAGTGCCAACGCCCGTGCAATCGCCACGCGTTGGCGCTGGCCACCTGACAATTCCCTGGGCAGGCGATCGAGGAACTGCACTGGCAATTGCACCCGTGTGATCAGCTCGCGGGCTTTGCGCTCTAGTGCCTCGCCCCGGAGCAGGCCGAAAGAGACCAGCGGCTCGACGATGCTGTCGAACACGGTGAAGCGTGGGTCGAGCGCGGCGAACGGGTTTTGCTGCACCAGCTGGATACGCCGGCGCAAGGGGCGGAACTGGCTCCAGGTGTAATCGGTGACGTCCTCGCCGGCGAACACCACCTGCCCTTGACTGGGCTTCTCCAGGCCCAGGGCGATGCGCAGGGCGGTGCTCTTGCCCGAGCCGGATTCGCCGACAATCGCCAGGGTCTGCCCGGCATGCAGTTCAAGGCTCAGGTCGTGCAGGGCGGTGTAGCGCACGTTTTTTCCGGGCAGCTCGAACCGTTTGCCGACATGGCTCAGGCGCAGCAGTGGCGTCTGGCCCCGCGGTGCGGCTGGCCAGCGCCGTGGCACGAAGGCCGGCGCGGCATCGAGCAGGGCACGGGTGTAGGGTTGCTGGGCGCCCCAGAGGATCTGCCGGGGCGAGCTGTGTTCGACCTGCTCACCCTGCTTCATCACCAGCAGGCGGTCGGCGCGGTCACAGGCCATGCCCAGATCATGGGTGATGATCAGCAGCGAGATGCCACGCTCGGCGACCAGCAGTTGCAGGTGATCGAGAATACGCCGCTGCACGGTCACGTCCAGCGCACTGGTGGGCTCGTCGGCGATGATCAACCGTGGCTCGCCGGCCAGGGCGATGGCAATCAGCACCCGCTGGCGCATGCCGCCGGACAGCTCATGGGGGTACTGCCGCGCACGCAGCGCCGGCTCGTCGAGGCCGACCTGGTCCAGCAGCGCCAGCACCTCGGCCTCTTGGCCTGGATAGCGTCGTCCACGCGCCAGCTGCAGCGCCTCGGCGATTTGCTGGCCGACCCGTTGGGTGGGGTTAAGGCTGACCATTGGGTCTTGCGGCACCAGGCCGATGGTGCGCCCGCGCAACTGGCGCCTGGCGCGTTCGCTGGCTTGCGCCATATCGACACCATCGACCCATAACTGGCCTTGGTCGATGCGTGCATTGCCCGGTAACAGACCAAGCAGGGCGTTGGCCAGGGTCGATTTGCCCGAGCCTGACTCGCCCACCACCGCCAGGGTCTCGCCCTGGACCAGGCTGAACGACAGCTGGCGCAGGGCCTGGCTGCGTTGCCCGGCGAAGCTGTAGCTGACGCTTAGGTCGCGGACCTCGATCAGGGGTGACTGGCTCATCGGGCATGCTCCTCGGCGCTGCGCGCCAGGTGGTTGAGGCTGAACACCACGGCCACCACGAACAGCCCCGGTAGCAGGGATAGCCAAGGGGCGGTGATGAGGAAGTGACGGCCGTTGGCGATCAGCGTGCCCCATTCCGCGGCGGGTGGCGCCGCGCCAAAGCCGAGGAAACTCAGCCCGGCCGTGGCCAGGATGGCAGCGCCGAAGTCCAGGGTGGCGAGCACAGCTACCGGGCTCCAGGCATTGGGCAGTACATGGCGCAGCAGGGTGCGTGCCCAGCTGGCACCGCACAGGCGTGCGGCTTCCACAAAGGGCAGGGTCTTGATGCGCAGCACTTCGGCTCGGGTGGTGCGGGCAAAACCGGGCAGGATGCCGACACCCACGGCGACGGCCACCGGCACGGTGCCGAAGCCAATGGCGGTGACGATGGCCAGGGCCAACAGCAGGCCGGGCAGGGCCAGCAGTACGTCGAGCAGGCGCATCAGCGCCGCGTCGACGCGCCCGCCGGCAAAACCGGCCAGCACGCCCAGGCCCAAGCCGCCCAGCAAGGCGATGGCCACCGCCAGCAGGGCGGCGAGCACCGACAGGCGCGCGCCGTACACCACCCGGGTGTAGAGGTCGCGGCCCAGTTCGTCGGTGCCGAACCAGTGCGTCAGGCTGGGTGGACTGAGCTTGTCGGCGGGTGCGGTGGAGTAGGGATCGAAGCTGCTGAGCCAGTGCGGGGCCAGCGCGCAAAGCAGGGCGAACAGTACGATCAGCAGCGCTAGGCTGAAACCGGGTCGGCGCAGCAGCGGGGCCAACATCTGGTATGCGCGCTGCCAACGCGTGCGACGCCTCCAGGTGGCGGCAGGGCGGGGCTCGGAGGGCGCGGTGTCGAGGGGTGACAGGGGTATGTCGAGGGTCATCTCAGTTCACCTTCGCGGTGTGGGTGATGCGCGGGTCGAGGTAGGGATAGAACAGATCGACGAGCAGGTTCACCACCACGAAGGCCGCAGCCGACGCCCCGACGATCGCCAGCACCACGGGTATGTCCTGGCGTAGCACGGCCTCCTGGGCCAGACGGCCGACGCCGTTGCGCGAGAAGATGGTTTCCACCAATACAGCCCCGGACACGGTATTGCCGACTTGCAGGCCGACCAGCGTCAATAGCGGCAGCGCCGCGTTGCGCAGGCCATGGCGTGCCTGAACCTGGGCCCGGCTAAGGCCCTTGGCGAAGGCGGTGGTGATGTACGGCTCCTGCCACACCCCCTGAAAGCCGCGTTGCAGCACCTGGGCGTACACCGCAGCGCTGGGGATCGCCAGGGTGATGGCCGGCAGCACCAGGCTGGCCAGGCCTTGACTGCCCGTGGCCGGAAACCAGCCCAACGCGAAAGCGAACACCTGGATCAGCAGCAGGCCCATCCAGAACACCGGCACCGAGAAGCCCAGCGAGGGCAGGCGCGCCAGTGCAGTCTTCAGTGGACGCCATTGCAGGTAGGCGGTCAGACAGGCAAGGCCGACACCCGCCAACAGCGACAGGGCAATGGCGGCACCGGCCAGGGCCAGGGTCTGCGGCAGGCGCTCGGCCAACAGTGCCGTGACCGGTCGGCCCAGCGACAGCGATTGGCCAAGGTCGCCGTGCAGGGCCCGCCACAGCAGGTCGAAATACTGTTCGAACAAGCCTTTGTCCAGCCCATAGTAAGTGCGTGCTTTGGCCAGGTCCTCGGGCGACAGGCCGTCGGCTTCCATGCCGGAGGCGCTCAGCATGATCGCCAAGGTGTCGCCGGGCAGCAGGTAGAGGATGAAGTAGGTGATGGTATAGGCCCCCCACAACACCAGCAGGGCCTGGCCGACGCGGCCGATCAGGTAGCGTCTCATGGCTGGCCGACCTGGATGTCACTGAGCAGGGCGAAGCCTTCGGCGGTCCAGTGGAAGTGCTTGACCCGCGGCGCGGTGGCGGCCTGCCAGACGCGCTCGTACAGCGGGAACGCCGACGCTTCGTCGACCAGCAGGTCCTGCAGTTGGCCGTAGGCCTGGGCCCGTTGCGTGTCGGCAGTGGCGGTGATACCGCTGTCGAACAGCGCCTGAGCTTTGGCCAGGGTGTCGGGCTCGTAGGTGTTGGTGGCGAGCGTGGCGCTGTTGGCGGCGCGCGGGTCGAGGATGGTCTGCAGGATGATCGGGTCGGCGCGGGTCATGTAGGTGGAGGTGAGGTCGTAGGCGCCTGTCGAGTTGCCGGTCACCCATTCGGCGCGGGTCAGTACGTTCAGCTTGAGGTCGATGCCCACTTTGCGCAGTTGGTCCTGTACCAGCACGTCACCGGCGCTTTCGGCGGGTGTGAGGTTGTAGCGCAGCGTCAGGCGCTGGCCGTTCTTGTGCCGGTAGCCGTCGTCGCCTTTGTGCCAGCCAGCGGCGTCGAGCAGTTGCTCGGCGCCTTTGGGGTCGTAGGCGAGCTTGTCGGTTTGGGCTTTGAAGAACGGTGTGGTGACGTCGTATACGCCACTCACCACCGGGAACGCAGTGTTGTAGACGGTGTGCGCGTAGCTGGTGCGGTCGATGGCTTTCTGCAGCGCCAGGCGCACTTGGCGGTCACCGAGCAGGCGGTCGTTGCGGGTATTGGGGTAGAGGTTCAGCGCCGGGCCTGGCAGCGAACGGCTCTGGATGGTCGCGCCCTTGGACTGAAACAGCTTCAGGTCGACTTCCGAGAACGGGTTGCGTGGCCACAGGATGTCGACCTTGCCTTGCAGGAACAGGCCGTTGCGCACACTCTCTTCGGGGATGTAGCTGATGTCCACGGCATCCAGGTACGCCGCGCCCTGGTTGCGCACATTGGCCGAGGGCCAGGCGTAATCGGCACGCTTGAGCAGGCGTGCGCCGACCTCCGGGGTGTAGTGATCGAGGGTGAATGGCCCGGTACCGATGATCTTGCCCAGCGAGCGTTGCTGCGCGCTCAACCGGTACGAGGCCGGGGCGAGAATGGCCAGGTTGGTGGTGGACGTGGCCTGAAGGAAACCCGCGTTGGGTTTTGCCAGGACCAGGCGCACGGTGAAGTCGTCGATCACCTCGGCGTGGTCGTAGCCGGCCAGGTAGGTGGCACCGAAGGTGGCCGGCAACTGGCTGGCGAACGCTTTGTTGCTGTCGAAGGCAGTTTTCACGGCGTGAGCATCGAAGCGTTCGCCGTTGCTGAAGGTGACGTCCTCGCGCAGGTGGAAGGTATAGCTCAGGGCATCGGCACCGACCTCCCAGGTTTTCGCCAGCCACGGGATGATGCGACCGGTCTGCGGGTCTTGGTCAGTGAGCGACTCGACGACGTTGCGCAGCAGCACGCGGTGTTCGAGCCAGTAGACCTGAAAGGGGTCGACGCTGACCAGCGTGGTGTTGTCACCCCAGAAGGCGATGTTGAGGGTCTTGCTGGTTGAGGTGTTGTCGGCCGGCGAGCAAGCGGTGAGGCCCAGGGCCAGGGTGCCGATCGCGAGCAGTTGGTGCAGTGGGGGCATGGGATTGATCCTTCAATGAATGGGGCTCTCCTGTTCCGGCCAGTTCGCCGGAACAGGCAAAAGGTGCCTTGGAGTCAGTCCTGGTAATCGAGGCCCTCGCGATCCAACTGCCGAATCAGCGCATCCCAATGCCGTTGGATACCTTCCCCCTGGCCATCGGAAAACCGCTTGGACTGCTCATGCACCTTGGCAATCGCCGCCTTTGACGCATGTAACAGTTGGTCGTTGCCCCCGGCCTGGGCGGCGACCTGGATGTTGCAGGCCCGCTCCAGCCCGTCCAGCTCACGGAACGCGTGTTCCACGCTGACACCTCCGGTCAGCAGCCCGTGGTTGCGCAAAATAAGAATGTTGCTGTCGCCCAGATTGGCCACCAGCCGTGCTTGCTCGTCCACGTCCAGGGCGACGCCTTCGTAGTCGTGGTAAACCACGCGGCTGTAGTAGGCCAAGGCGTGCTGGGAGATCGGCAGCAACCCGTCGCGCTGGGCGGACACCGCCGCGCCGTCGCGAGTATGGGTGTGCAGCACAGCCTTGAGATCAGGCCGTGCGCGGTGGATGGCGCTGTGAATGACGTAGCCGGCCTGGTTGATGCCCAGCCCCAGCGGGTCGTCGATGATCGCGCCGTCGACGTCGACCTTGACCAGGTTGGAGGCGGTAATTTCGTCGAACAGCAGGCCGAAGGCGTTTATCAGAAAATGCTCGTGCGGCCCCGGCACGCGGACCGAGAAGTGCGTGTAGATGTGGTCGGTCCAGCGCAGCAGCGCAGCCAGACGGTAAGCGGCGGCCAGCTTGACCCGCACCTCCCACTCTTCGGCGCTGACCCGTTCGCGTACGTTGCAGGTGCTGGTGGTGAAGGCAGACAGTGAACTCATGGGGCTCTCCGGTAATCAGTAGCCGCGCGCCGTGTCGACCAGGTTGGCCAGGGGCGCCTGCTCGCGGTAGCGGTGGAAGTTGGTGATGAAGGCATCGAGAAAGGCCGGGTAACCGTCCTCGGAAATGGCCGAGGTGTGCGGTGACAGGAACACCCGTGGGTGTTGGTACAACGGGTGGCCTGCCGGCAGTGGCTCGGGTTCGGTGACATCCAGGCTGGCCCGGCCGATCAAGCCGCTGTCCAGGGCGTCGAGCAGGGCCTGTTGGTCGAGCAAGCCGCCGCGGGCAATGTTGATCAGGTGCAGGCCGGGGCGGGCATAGGCCAGGACCTGGCGGTCGATCAGGCCACGGGTGGCCGCAGTGAGCGGGGCGGCCAGCACCAGATGGTCGCTGCCGGCGAACAGCTGTCGCAGGTCGGCCACAGGTTCTACGCCAGGGATGTCTGCGATGCCCTGGCCGGGGCGGCTCAGGGCCAGAACCCGAAGCCCCAGGGCCACGGCCTTGCGCGCCAGGCTCTGGCCGATACTGCCGAAGCCGAGGATGCCCAGGGTGCGACCACGCAACGGGGCCAGCGGGGTCAGGCGCCAGTCGGCGTCCTTGACCCATAGACCGGGCAGTTGCTTGGCGGCGGCGAACACCAAAGCCAGGGCAAACTCAGCCACTTGTTCGGCGTTGGCGCCTTTGCCGCTGGTTACCGTTGCCCCTTGGAACACCCAGTCGGGGTAGAAGTCGATGCCCGAAGACACCAGTTGCACCCACTTCAGGCCCCAGGGCCACCCGGGTGGCGGGGTGCCTACGCGTCGCCCACGCACATTGATCGGGCGCAGGATTAACACATCGGCGGGGGCTTCGACAGCCAGCTGGTCGGGTGCGATATCAATGACTTCATGGCCTGGCAAGTGTTCGCGCAGGTGCTGGTTGGCCTGGTCGTCGAGCTGGCTGGCGATGATCGAGTGGTTCATGCCTGTACCTCCGTCAGCGCGGCACGGCCGACCTGGCCGAACACCACATCGTCCTGTGGGGTGTGGATCCGGCTGCAAAGTACATCGCGGTAGTGGCGCTCCAGCGGGTTGCGCCGCGACAGCCCGGGATTGCCGGCGGCCTCGATGGCCAGTTCCACGGCCTGGATGGCGTTGGCGCTGACCAGATGCTTGAGCTGCCCGGCATGCTGGGGTGAGATGTGCCCGGCGGCGGCACCGTCGAGCAGGCTCTGGTTGGCGAACAGCAGGGTGTCGATGCGGCCCAGTACATGCTGGAAGCGTGGCAGGCTGGCCAGCGGCGCCCCCAGGTTGGAAGGTGTGCGCTGCTTGAGAAAGCCCGCCAGCCAGTCGCGCGCGGCGCGGGCCACGCCGTCGTATACAGCCGGCAGTAACACCGCCATCCACAGTAGGCTCTCGCCGTCGAGTTCGGCCTTCGGGGCACTGGCGGGGCTGACGCTGACGGCGTGGTCGAGGGGAATCAGCACATCGTCGAAGCGCACTTCGTGGCTGCAAGTGGCGCGCATGCCCAAGTGGTCCCAGTCATCGATGATCGTGATGCCAGGCGTGTCGCGGTGCACAAGGAAGCCGCCGACCAACGGGTCGGTGTCGTCGCTGCGGCCCCACACCAGGTACCAAGTCAGGCCGTGGCTGCCGGTGGAGTAGATCTTTCGCCCGTTCAAGCGCCAGCCTTCGGCCGTGCGTCGCGCCACGGTGGCGGGCAGGCCACCACGGGCCGGGGTGCCCAGTTCAGGTTCGACGCGCAGGGCGTTGATCAGCGCGCCGTGCCGCACGGCATCGTAAGCCACGCGCTGGCGCAGGGGCTGGGGCCAGCGCGCTTCGTCCTGCAGGCGAAAATGCTGCAGGTATTGCATCACCAGGATCAGCGCGGTGGCCGGGTCACCCTTGCCGACCGCGCCGATCACCCGGCGGGCGCTGGCAAGGTCCGCGCCGCCTCCGCCGAAGGCACGGGGTACGGTGAGGGCGAGCAACCCGTGGCGGTGCAGCAAGTGGAAGTTGTCTTGGGGGAACTGGGCGCTGCGGTCGTAGCGCTCGGCGTTTGCCGCGAGGGCCAGCGTCAGCTCGGCGAGAGCGCTGTCGGACGGTTGACTCATGAGGCTCATCCCTGAATGACGGTGCGTTTCCTAAGACCGTATTCGTATGGATGAAGGCTGTAAAAGGCTTTTTAGTTCTATGCTAATTATCAGTTTTAATAATTTAGTCTTTTGTTTGTTATGCGTAATTTGCATTTATTGCTTGGGCTGCGTTGCAGCCCTTTCGCCACGCAAGGCGCCACAGGCCAGTGAGCTCAACCCAACAACCGATGTCCCGCGACCTCACCAAAAAGCTCCACCGGCTCCTGTAAATTACCCAGGTAGCGCGGATGGAACAGCCACAGATCCACCTGCGGCTTGAAATCGCTGATATTCAGTACATCCAGCGCACTGCGGTGCCGGCTGGACTGCAGCAGCGGCTCGGGAACCAGTCCCAGGCCCTGGCCGTTGGCGACCAGCCCCAGTTGCAACTCGGTGCCGAAGGTTTCGAGGTTGATCGACAGGCTCAGCCCTTGCTCACTCAGTGCCCGTTGCAGCCCGGCGCGGAAGCCACAGCCATCCGGGTTCAGCACCCAGCCGCGGGTGTAGCAGTCCTTGAGCTTGTAGCTGCGCTTGCCGGCGCTGCCCTTGGCCGTGACCACCCTCAGCGGCATGCGCGCGATCGACTGGCTGGCGATCCCTTCGGGGAAAATCTTGCCAGGCGGGAACAGGGCCGCGGCAGCGTCCAGTTCACCGTTTTCCATACGCGCGATCAGGCTGCTGCCCCAGCCGCTGGTGACCTGGGTGCGCAGTTGGGGGTAGGCCTCACGGATCTGTGCCAGGGCGTCGAGCAGCACAACGTCGCCCAATGTCTGCGGCACACCCAGGCGCAAGGTGCCCGACGGCGCGCCGTCGTTGGCTACCAGTTCACGCAGCGAGTCTATCTCGCGCAGGATCGCCTTGCACTGCTCATAGACCCGCAAGCCCATGGGGGTGGGCTTGAGCGGCTTGGTGTTGCGGTCGAGGAGGGTGGCGCCGAGGTCTTCCTCGAAATTCTGCACCCGGCGGGTGATGGCCGGCTGCGTCAGTTGCAGGGCCTCGGCGGCAAGGTTGGTGGACTGGCAACGAATGACGGCGACGAAGGCGTCCATATCATCGATTTTCATAATCGGCGCTCTCTGGGTCGAACGGGAAAAAATCAGGCATCAGCATCATCGCACTGGAGGGTAGTGCCATCGGGACGATTCTAGAAGATAAAAACGCATATTAGGTTATTCCTAAAATCAATTTAATTTATTTAAAAGATCTCGCTAGAGTCGCTTGACCCGGGCCGCACGATGCTGCCCGCCAAGACACCGAGGAGCATCATGTCCATCCGAACGAAGCTGCTGACCGTTGCCGTTGCCCTGCTGCTGGCCGGTCATGCCGGCGCCAGCGAGCGCCTGACCCTGCGCATCGGCGACCAGAAGGGTAACATGCGCGCCCAGCTGGAGGCCGCCGACGCCCTGCGCGACCTGCCCTACGACATCCGCTGGGCCGAGTTCCCTGCCGCCGCGCCGCTGGCCGAGGCGCTCAACGCTGGGGCGATCGATGCCGGCATCATCGGCGATGCGCCACTGCTGTTCGTGCTGGCCTCCGGAGCACCGGTCAAGGCCATCGCAGTGGACAAGTCCGACCCTTATGGCACGGCGTTGCTGGTGCGGCCGGAGGCGCCGCTGCGCAGTGCGGCCGAACTCAAGGGCAAGCGCATCGCGACCGGGCGAGGGTCGATCGGGCACCACCTGGCGCTCAAGGCGCTGGCCCAGGCAGGGCTGACCGAGAAGGATGTGGAGTTCCGTTTCCTTGGGCCGGTGGATGCCAAGATCGCCCTTGCCAACGGCTCGGTGGATGCCTGGTCGACCTGGGAGCCTTACACAGCGCTGGCCGAGTTGAGTGGGCAAGGCCGTGTGTTGGTCAACGGTCGTGGCCTGTCCACCGGCAACAGTTTCCTTGCCGCCACCGACAAGGCGTTGGAGGAGCCTGGGCGTCGTGCAGCGCTGCAGGACTATCTCAACCGCCTGGCCGCAGCACAGGTGTGGGCCAACCAACACCTGGATACCTACTCGAAAACCTTGGCCGCGATCATTGGCTTCCCGGTAGAGGCGGCCCGCCTGCAATTCGAGCGTCGGCAGCTGCGCTGGCAGGTGATCGACACGCAAACCGTGACCGAGCAGCAGGACACCGCCGACTTCTACCACACCCACGGTCTGATGACCGAGCGCCTCGATGTGGCCCCGACCTTTGCCACCGGCTTCACCCTTCCCGTCGCCGCCAAGCTTGCAGCGCAACCCTGATCCCGGAGACGTATTCATGACCTTTAAACCCCTGCGCCAGCTGGGCCTGGCGCTGCTCGCCAGCGCCTTGCTGCCAAGCCTTGCCAGCGCCGAGCAGACCCTGCGCATCGGCTACCAGAAATCCTCGACCCTGCTGACCCTGCTGAAGGCCAGGGGCACTCTCGAACAGCGCCTGCAGGCCGAGGGCATTCGCGTGACCTGGCACGAGTTCCCCAGTGGTCTGCCGCTGCTGGAGGCCCTGAACCTTGGCAATGTCGACCTCTCGGCGGACGTTGCCGACACCGTGCCGGTGTTCACTCAGGCGGCAGGCGCCAAGTTGACCTATTTCGCCCGGGAAGCACCTTCGCCGACCGCCCAGGCGATCCTGGTGCCGGCGGATTCACCGCTCAAGACCCTGGCCGACCTCAAAGACAAGCGTGTGGCGGTGACCAAAGCCGCTGGCAGCCACTATCTGTTGATCCGGGCCCTGGCCAAGGCTGGGCTGACCTTCAAGGACATCACGCCGGCGTACCTGATCCCCGCCGACGGCCGCGCTGCCTTCGGGAACCACAAGGTCGATGCCTGGGTGACCTGGGACCCTTACGTGGCCAGCGCCCAGCGTCAGCAGAACGCGCGGATTCTGGCCGACGGCAGCGAACTGGCCAGTTACCAGCGCTATTACCTCGCCGGCAGCGACTATGCCAAGGCGCATCCTGAGGTATTGCAGCAGGTGTACCTGGCATTGCGTGAAGCCGGTGCCTGGACCAAGGCCAACCCCGAGGCCGCTGCCCGGATCCTTGGCCCGCTGTGGGGTAATCTGGACAGCGCCACGGTGCAGCAGGCCAACGCCCGGCGCAGTTACGATGTGCAGCCGGTGAAGCTGGACAACCTGACCGAGCAGCAACGAATTGCCGACGCGTTCTATCGCGAGGGGTTGTTACCCAAGGCGGTGGATACCAGCGCGGTGGACGTGTATCAGCCGCCTAGCAACTAAAATCTGGGTGCTCACATGCGATAAGCGGTTTTCTGATCTGCATCAAATGCCGATGCGGGTGTGGGCGGATTATCGACTGCATCGCACCCGGCCTTTCTGAAGCGCAATGGGGTGTTCCGCCTGGCCCTGTTCGAAACGCCCATGCAGGAAGTGAGCGGCCTGAGGGCGCTGCCCCCCCTGCAGATGAGCAGCGTTGCCTCGCGCAGTTCGACCTGTTGCCCGAGGAGGGGCGTGCAGTCACGGCTTGAAGCAACCAACGGCCCCCATCGGAAACCGCAGTGACAGGCGCCCGTAGCGGCGCGGGAGGTGTTCATGTCCCATGACCTTGCGTTGCCAACCTTGTTTGCCGACCGTACCCAGGCAGGACGATGCCTGATCGAGCCACTGGCCCGCTACGCTGGCAGGCCCGACGTGATCGTGCTCGCACTGCCGCGTGGTGGCGTTCCGGTGGCCTACGAAGTCGCGACCGCCCTCAACGTCCGCCTGGACCTGCTGGTGGTGCGTAAGCTCGGCATGCCGTTTCACCCCGAGTTCGCCATGGGGGCGATAGCCAGCGGCGGAGTCACTTTCCTCAATGACGACACGCTACGGGCCTATCCGGTAGAACCCGCGTTGTTCGACGCCGTGGTTGCCAGGGAAACCGAGGAGCTGGCCCGGCGCGAACGGGGCTACCGGGGAGGGCGGCCACCCCTGCAACTCAAGGATCAGGTGGTGATTCTCATCGATGACGGCCTGGCGACCGGCGCCACGATGCGGGCGGCTATTCAGGCCGCGCGAGCCCAATCACCGGCGCGGATCGTGGTCGCCGTCCCGGTCGCACCGCCAGAAACGCTCGAAGCGCTGTACGGTGAAGTGGATGAGCTGGTATGCCCGCTGGTGCCTGAGCGGATGGTTTCGGTTGGCTATTGGTATCAGGACTTCCCGCAGACATCAGACGAGGAAGTGATGACGCTCATGGGGCAGGCCGATCAGCAAGCGCTTTGCCGGAGGGCGCCCCATGACTGAGCACAGGGTTGAAGTTCGCACACAGACGATGAAGCTGGCAGGCGTCGAACTCGTGGCGGACGTGCGTGAGCCGGCCAACGCCTGCGCTTTGGTCATCTTTGCCCATGGCAGCGGCAGCGGACGTCTGAGCGCCCGCAATCAATACGTAGCAGACGCTCTCGCGGCACGTGGCCTGGGGTCACTACTCTTCGACCTGCTGACCGAGGCTGAGCAACGACTGGATAACGAGACCGGAGAATTGCGCTTTGACATTGCCTTGCTGGCCAAGCGCTTGATCGATGTTGTCGATTGGGTTGCAAACGATGCGCAACTGCGCAAGTTGCGCATCGGCTTGTTCGGTGCAAGCACGGGGGCCGCTGCGGCCCTGTGGGCGGCTGCGCAGCGTCCCGAACGGGTGGCGGCGGTGGTGAGCAGAGGCGGCAGAACAGACCTGGCTGGGCCGATGCTGGACCGTGTGCAGGCGCCAACCTTGCACATCGTAGGTAGCCAGGACGCCCTGGTCCTTGAGCTCAATCGTCAGGTGGACCGCTTGCTGAGCTGTGAGCGGCATCTTGAAGTGGTGCCAGGCGCGACGCATCTTTTCGAAGAGCCTGGCACCTTGGCGAAGGCCGCGGCGCTCGCCGGTGACTGGTTCGTGAAGTACCTGCAGCGCATATCCGTCTGATGGGGCTTGGCCGAGGCTCATACACCAAATGGATAGGTTTCGTCCTCTGGCTCAAGATGCTGTTGTTTCGGCAAGGGCAGGGCAGTCACCGGCCGGGTCTGCTCGAACCAGAGCAGCGCATCGAACTGCTCGGCCAGCACCGCCTCGAAGTAATGGCTCAGCCGTTCACTCTCTGGGCGATAGATGACACCGATGGCGCGTTCGAGTAGCACCGTGGACAACACATGGCGCAGCTCCTTGCGCCGTGGGTCGCGCCAGTCGCTCAGGCAGGCAGGCACGCCTGCGAGGCGGAACTGATGCTCCCAGCTGTCGCTGCGCGAAGGTCGGATTTCCTTGATCTGCATGTCGCCGTCCCAGTCATCGGCGGCGGCCACCTGGCCGCGGTCGGTGGCCATGCCGATCAACACCGCGTCGTGCCCGAAAGCGCTGCGGCAAAGCTGGCCGATGTTGAACTGGCCTTTCCAGCCCATTTCCGTGGCTGCGGCATTGCCGATATGGGAGTTGTGAGCCCAGACCACCGCCTTGGCGTGGGGGCCACGGTGTTCCAGCAGCGCGCGCAAGGTATCGAACATGTGCCGGTCGCGCAGGTTCCAGGACGCCGTCGAACCTCGGTAAATGGCGCGGTAGTAGTGCTCTGCGGCGATGATTACACGGGCATTCTGCGTGGCGTTGAAAAAAGCTTCATCATTGCGGACAAGCCCTGACAATTGCTCGGCGAGCATGGCATTCAGTTGCTGGATCACCGGTTGCTCGCATGGCATGACGCCACTGTGCTCGACAAAGTGCCCGTACAGCGCGGGGTCGTCCTGCCAAGGCGTCAGGCAACCGTAGCGGCGACGGGCTTCATGGGCCAGATGCGGATCGACCCGGTCCAGATAGGCCAGGACTTCATGGATGGAATTGCGCAGGCTGTAGACATCCAGGCCGCGGAATTCCACGCGGTGGTCGGTGGGCAGCAGGCGGTTGTGCCCGTGCAGCCATTGGGCGAAGGCTTTGACTTCGCTATTGCGCCACATCCAGGTTGGAAAACGGCTGAAAATATGGCGTTTCCACGCCGAGTGCGCCAAGCCTCGGACGTACTGATCGACATGCCCGGCATCCGGCCAGTCGGCCTCGACGGCGACGATGTTGAATCCATGCTGTTCGATCAGGCGCCGGGTGATCGCCGCGCGGGCGCGATAGAATTCGCTGCTGCCGTGGCTTGCCTCGCCCAGCAGGATGACGCGCGCGTCAGCGTAGCGATCGAACAGCGCTGCGAATGCCGGCGTATCCAGGTTCGGCAAAGGTTCGGCGTACTGATGAAGCACCGGGGCAATATCGGCAGTGTCGACCTGATACTGCTTGCCGTAGAGTTTTTCCATCAATTTCTTCGAAGGGCCGTTCATGGGGAGCCTCCCGTAATCGGGCCGCCGCGCATTGACCCGTCAGTGCGACGGCCCAGGGTTCAGATCAGGGAGAGCCGGTGGATGACCTGGCTGGGATCATCCGGGTCAGCGGCGGTGGTGAACCCCGCCGCTTTGGCCAGCTCGCGCATCGCTTGGTTGGCTGCTGCGTCGACCGAATACATCTGCCGCAAGCCCTTGGCTCGGGCATGGTCGATCAGGTGCTTGAGCAGCAGGCGACCCAAGCCATGATGCTGCCAGCTGTCCATGACGGTAACGGCACATTCGCACTCGTCCTTGCCGCTGGCGGTGGCGTAGCGGGAAATGCCCACTTCCTGCAATTCGCCATCCACGTGGGCGAGGGCGACGTAGGCCGCCTGGCGATCCTGATCGACCTTCATCAGTTGGTCGAGCATGGCCTCACCGGGCTCCCTGAGCTGGCACAGGAAGCGGAAATGCCGCGATTCGGGCGACAGCCGTTCGATGAAGGCTTTTTCGCGTTCTCGGTCCTGGGCTTGCAAGGGCCTGATCAATACGTGAACGCCGTTTTCAAGGGCTTCGATCCAGTATTCACCCGAAGGTTTTGGGAACGAAGGCGTTTTATGCTCACGGGAAGTCTCGGCGGGCGCCATGGCAATGTCCTCTGTGTCGAATGAACAAGGAAGTTCAGTTTCGGCAGCGGGCCTTGCCCTGACTTGACAGTTGTCAATTGCTTCCCACATGACCTGTCAAACCGATAGTAAAAAGCGGGTATTGCCGGGGGTAGCGTCCGACCCTTGGTCGGACAGACCGCTAACGTTTAGTGGAGCCGCTAACTTCAATAGATACCCGCCTGCAAAAAAGCAGAGGCATCGGCATGTCAGGCCCTGCGGAAATGGGAGCAAAGCTCCAGGTCAAGTGCCTTGCGTGCTCGTTGAGCCGGCTTTGCCTGGCAGCCAGCCTCAGTGCCGACGAAGTGGCCAAGCTGGAGCGAATTGTCCGCCGTAACCGGCCGTTGAAGCGGGGTGAGTACCTGTTCAAGGCCAATGAACCCATGGAGCACGTGTATGCCTTGCGCCCCGGGGCGATCAAGAATTTTCTGCTCGATGCCGAGGGCACCGAGCGGGTGACCGGCTTTCTCCTGCCGGGGGAAATGCTCGGGCTGGACGCTATTGGTGCCAGTCATTACCGAAGCTTTGCCGTTGCCCTGGAAGTCTCGCTGGTCTGCGCCATCAGGCTGGACCAGCTGGTGGACCTGTCCGGCCAGATTTCGGGGCTGCGCTATCAGTTGCTGCACATGCTCAGCCTGGGGATCCAGGGCAAGGACGAGCACCTGCGCTGCTGCCATGGGCGTGCCGAACAGCGGTTGGCGATCTTCCTGCTGGGCATGTCCGCGCGTTACCAGGCGCGAGGCTTGCGGGCGGATGTGTTCAACCTGCCCATGTCCCGTGGTGATATCGCCAACTACCTGGACCTTACGCTGGAAACGGTCAGCCGACTGTTCAGCCGCTTCGTCCATGCAGGTCTCGTGCTGTGCGCCGGGCGTGAGGTCAGGCTCATCGACATGCAAGGCCTGGTCAACCTGATCCGCCTGGAGGAGCCCACTTGAGCGCGGCAAGCACCCGGTCATAGCGTTGCACAGGCCAGCTTCCGGCGGAGTGCCCCACCCAGATCGGGCGTGACACATGATCTGTGCGTATCCAGATACGCTGCGCGGCTACGCCAGTTTGCCAGCACAACCGTGCCACTTGGCGCGCCACCTGTGGCGGCGCGCAACAGTACACCGTGTCCGGGCGGAAAGTTGTCAGCAAGTGCCTGGTTTGCCACCAACCACTGCTGTAGTCACGCGGCATTGGCGACAGTGCCGACAGCCAGGTTCGACAATCGTCAGGCAGCAGTTCGGCCGCAATGCCGTCATGTGACAGCTGCAATTCTACCCCAGGCAGCCAGCAGCGAATCTCATCCAGCGCACCCAGCAAGGGCAGCAGGCCATCGGCGCGACTGATGGCCAGCAACCTTGTACTTTGCAGGGGCAACGGCCAAGCGCTGCCAAGCGGCCCGGAATAGTCGAACAGTTCCCCCGCCCGTCCCAAGGGCTGCGCACTCTGGGTGCTGACGATAAATTGCCCGGCCACGCCAGGCAGGGTCACGTAACTGCATGGCCAGCACTCGGTTCGACCGCTGAGCACGCAGTACTGGCCAGCCATTGCCTCGCTGCATGGCTGGCTGCAAAGGGCCAGGCGCACGAATTGCTGGATGCCCAGGCCGGGCAATGTCTGGAGCAAGCGGACGCTGGCACCCTCCCGGTCCATGACTGCCTCGCACGGTAATGATGACTTGCTGTAATCAGCCTAGACCGTCGCCAATCCGGCACTTTGACCAGGATCAAACCAGCGGGCGGCAGGGACTTCACCTTGTTGATAAAGATCAAATGGGGTGCTGCCCCACGGCGCATGATCGAGGCGTCTCCCTGGGAGGCAATACTCATTCACTCATTCGCGGAGGACTCCATGTCAGACGTTGCCAAGAAAGTGCCTGTTACCCCCGTCGCCAGCCAGCCAACCGAAGGTTCGCCGCCCAGCGTAGAACCTTCAGAGCTGTGGCGGCCCTTCCAGCAATTGCGCCGTCAGATCGACAGCCTGTTCGAGGATTTTGGACGGCGGCCGATGCGCATGCCGTTCAGCCACACACCGTTCGATGTCGAACCGTTCTGGCGGCGTGACCTGTTCACCCACGGCATGCCGGCCATGGACATCAGCGAGCTGGCCGAGGAATACCGCATCAGCGCCGAGTTGCCTGGCGTGGATGCCAAGGATATCGAGATCAAGCTCGTCAATGGCAACCTGTTGATCCGGGGCGAGAAAAAGGAGGAAGTGGACGAAAAACGCAAGGAATATCACCTGTCCGAGCGCCATTACGGCAGCTTCGAACGGGTTTTCCAGCTGCCCCGTGGGGTCGACGCCGAGAAAATCGACGCCCAGTTCGACAAGGGCGTGCTGCTGGTGCACCTGCCCAAGCGTGCCGAAGCCATCCATCCGGAAAAGGTGATTCCGATCAAGAGCGGTAAATGATCACCCACCCTCACTGCATCGAGGAGCAAGGAGGCTCCGCCCGTGGAGGTAGAACATGATGTCCATTGGCAAATACTGCAACCGGGACGTGGTCACCGCACCACCCGGTATCTCCATCTATGCCGCGGCGCGCATGATGAATCAGTACCATGTCGGCGATCTTGTGCTGGCCGAACATGTCGACGGCGAGCGTTGTCGGCCCATCGGCCTGATCACCGATCGCGACCTGGCGTTGCGGATCATTGCGCGCAACCCACCGGATCAGGAGGACCTGCAGGCGGTCGATGTACTGCCCCGGCCTCTGATCACCGCGAACCAGAACGAGGACCTGTTCGATGTCATCCTCAATATGCGGCGCGCCAATATTCGTCGGCACATCGCTCGCACAGGCAAGCACCACCTCGGGCATCTCGTCATCATGGCAGGCCCAGCCCCAGCGCCCGATACCTGATTGGCAATGCAGGCTCCAGACGTGCGTGTGAGGGTGGTGAATGTCGTTGACCTCTTGGCGCTGCAACAGTCGCAACAGCATCCCCAATTGATAAAGGTCAAACCCGGTGAAAAGGCCGCTCGCGGTTGACAAATGTCAGGCTGCAGCGCACGCCGCCAGCGATACTCAGCGTGTCCTGGCATGCAAGAGGGTACGGACATGCGACGTTATGTGCTTTGCGGGTGGGCAAGCCTGTTGCTGGTTACCGCGTCAGGCTGCACGGCGTGGCGCGCCGAGGAATACGATGCGCGCCTGGAGTCGGCGGAGAACAACGCCGCCACCGCAAGGTTGCGCGCCGATCAAGTGTGTTACCGCATCGATCTGGTCGAGCAGACCGCCAACGAGGCCCTAAGGCGGGCAACCCAGGCTCAGGACGAGGTGCGGCAACTGCGCCAACAGGCCAGACATTGAGCCACGCTGCAGGCGTTCGCACGCTTGATAAAAACCAAGCGCCAAGGGCGGCATGAACTGGATGCTGGCAGCAGCAGTCAATCACTGCCCGACGAAAGCCCCCTCTCGATGCAACCCGAGCGACCTGAGTGATCAGGCCGGCCCACCGTTGGAGGCAATCATGAGCCACTATCAACGCCTGTTGCTGATCATGCGCCCGATGCTGCACCAGGCGGTCGCCCTGGAGCAGGCCGTTGCACTGGCCCGATCCGCATCGGCCAGCCTGCACATCGTCGCCTTGCTCGAAGCACTGGACAAACTCTGGCTACTGGAGTCCGGTAAGCACCAAACGGAGCGGGAGGCTTACCGGCGCGCTCAGCAGCAACAGCTGGAAACCCAGGCGAACGCGCTGCGTGCCTCCGGCGTGCAGGTGACGACCGAGGTGGCGTGGAGCAATGACCTGCAGGATGACATCCTGGAGCACGTCATGGAGATGCAACCGGACCTGCTGCTCAAGCAGGTCGAGCATGAGCCCGCGCTCAAGCGCGCCTTCTTCACCCCGCTTGACTGGCAACTGTTGCGCCACTGCCCGGTCCCGGTCTACCTGCTCGGGGCCAACCGGCCGACGTTGCCGCGCCAGGTCGTGGCGGCGGTGGACGTGGCCGACACCTCGGAAGAGGGGCAAGCCCGAAATGACAGCATCGTCCAGCAGGCCAGTGCCTTGGCCTTGCAGACAGGGGCGCAACTGGACCTGCTGCACGCCTGCGATCTGTCGATGGCCTACATGGGCGACATGGGCTATGCCGCCTGGGCCATCGGTGACATTGCCGAGCCCATGCGCCAAGCGCTGGAAGATGATTTCAGGAAACTGGCCGAACGCTTCGGCGCACCACCGGAACGCTGCCACTTCGTGCTCGGCCGCCCGGTCCCGGTGCTCAGCGAATACGTCGAATCACAGCCGGTGGACGTACTGGTCATGGGGCGACCAATTGCACGGGGGTTGGACCGTCTGTTCGGCAGTACCACCGAGCATGTGTTGTACCAGGTGCCTTGCAATATTCTGGTGGTGTAGGGCTGTGCGGCTGGCGACGACCGCAAGAACGACGAACGGCTGGCGACGTGTAATCAGTGGCTCAGCACCACCCGGTGCAAGGTAGCGCCTGGAGGCCTTGATTTTCAATCCTGACGAGAAGGCCCCGCACCTGGCCGTTGAATCAGGCGGTATCGCCTGTTCGGCCGTGGCGCACCACCTCCACGCAGAATTGCCCCTCGTAGGGGGGCACATGGCATTCGACGATATCCTGCGCCGCGACCTGCAGATGAATGCCGACGATATCGGCATGCACCGGTTGGCGGCAGACGTGGCGGTCGACGAGCACCGCGCTGATGAGGTGGCGCGCACCCAGTTCGGCGAGGTAGGCGCAGGTGCGTAGCAGAGAGTGCCCTTCGTAGAGCACGTCATCGACCACCAGCAAGGTGGTTCCGGCAAGGTCGAGCTTGGCGAGTTCCGGGTTTTCGGTGAGTTGAGTATGCGCATGCAAGAGGCTCAGGTCGTCTGCATAGCGCTTGACCTTGATCGGGTAGAGCGGCAATGGCGCAGCACCGTTCAGTGCTTGCAGGTGCAGTTGCAGGCGCTGCGCCAGCGGCTCACCACGCCGCTGAATGCCTACCAGCGCGACTTCAGACGTAGGCAAGCAGGCCATGGCCTGGCGGGCCATCGAGCGCAGCACACAGTCCAGATCGTCTTCGTCATACAGGCGAACCCTCGATGGAGCGGGGCGATTCATGGTGTTTTTCCTTTATTGGATATCACTCTGTTCGGGAGCCTACCCGGGCACCTTGAGGTGGGCATGATAAAAGCCAAGTGATCGAATCGAAAACAAGCCCGTTTTGTGCATCACATGCGATAAGCCGTGATTATTTCATCTGAGGAAATGTTTGCAGGAGGGGTTTGCTATCGCCATAATTGGTACGTAATTACATGTTACATAACACAGTACAAAATCGTAGGAGCAAGCATGGCCCGTGGCGGTATCAATAAGGTGGTAGTGCAGCAGGCGCGTCAGGCACTGATCGCCCGGGGTGAGAACCCCAGCATCGATGCCATACGTATCGAGTTGGGCAACACCGGCTCCAAAACCACGATTCACCGCTACCTGAAGGAACTGAACGGCCAGCAGCCGGTGGCGTCCGAAGGCGGGGTGGCGCTGAGCGATGTGCTGAGCCGCCTGGTCGGGCAACTGGCAACGCAGCTGCAGGACGAGGCCGACCTGAAGATCGAGCAGGCCGAGAGCACGTTCACTCAACAGCGCGAGCAGCTTGAGGCGCAGCTGGAAATTGCCCGGAAGGCACTGGCCGCAGCGCATCAGCAACACAAGATCGATGCAGCGGCATTGGCCGCGGAAACCGAAAAACTGCTGTCCACGCAAAGCACGTTGCAGGCCGAACAGCTGCGCAGTGCCAGCCTCAACCAGTCGCTGGGTGAGTTGCAGGTGCGCCTGGCTGACAAGGACGAGCAGGTCAAGTCGCTGGAGGACAAGCACCGCCATGCCCGCGACGCCTTGGAGCACTACCGCAATGCCAGCCGTGAACAGCGCGAGCAGGAACAGCGCCGCCACGAAGCGCAGTTGCAGCAGATGCAGGTGGAATTACGTCAGTTGCAGCAGGGCATGATCGTCAAGCAGGACGAACTTACCCGTTTGCACCGTGACAATGAGCGCCTGCTGGGAGAGCATCGTCAGGCGGCCAGCGAATGCCGGGCGCAGGATGAGTTGCTGGAACAACGCGATGCGCAGATCCAGGGCCTGCGCACCATCCTGGCCCAGGCACAAGGCGCCAGCGAAGAGATGCGTCGGCAGCTGGATGTGCAAGCCCAGAGCCTTGAAGCCAGGCGCGACGTGTGCGCCGAGCAGGCGCGGCAGTTGCAGTGGCTTGAGGAGCAGTTGAAGGCGCGTGATGAGGCGCTGGCGCAGTGTCGGGCGCAATTGGCCTCGGTTGCAGATTAATCAAACTTTTCCTGGCGGGTGGTTTCTTCCTTAGACACTCACCGGAGACAACGCCATGCCTGGATCTCAACCGCCACACAAAGAGGGGCCTCACTCGGCCGAGCAGGCCGATAAAAAGGCAGACCTTGGTTTCGACCCCGACTCCCCGGATGCCGAAGACCCTCAAGTCGACCCGCAGGGGCCGGCCAAGCCGCCTAGAGACATTGAGAAAAAGGAGTAAACCACGGCCTTGATTACTGGTCTCGTCGCCGGCAAGCCATGTGCGATCCCTTGGGAACCAGCATGCCGGCGACGGTCACCACAGACGACTGTCAGCCTTCAGCGCGCCTGGCGGCCTCTACGCCCGCCGCCGACAGCTTGATCGGGTAGTGCACGCTGATCTGGTGATCACTGCTTACCGCCACGCTACCGTCGTGAATCAAACCGGCTTCCTGCAACGTCTTGAGCATGCCGGCCACCGCCTTTTCACCGCGGTAGTTGTCCAGCACTTCCTTGCCTAGGCCTTCGGGGTGGGCATGCAGCAGGCGGGTAAGTACTTCGGTCTTCAATGCATCGTTACTCATGTGCGGCCTCACTTGCCGTGCTTGGACTGAAGGGCTTTGGCCTGTTCCAGGTGCTGTTCGAGTTTGGGCAGCGTTTCGCTGGCAAAGGCCTTCAGCTCGGCCTTGTCGGACGATGCGGCCTCTTTCTTGAACAGCTCCACCGCTTTTTCGTGAGCGTCGACCTGGTTGTTGAGGTACGACTTGTCGAAGGACTCATCGCGCCACTCCAGGATCACTTTCTTGATCTTGTCGGTCATCGCGGCCTCATCCGGAACCGAAATGTCCAGTTTGCGGGCAATGTCGCCGAGTTTCTGGTTGGCCTGGGTGTGGTCGGTGACCATTTGCTGGGCGAATGACTTGATCTCGGCGTTCTGGCTTTTCTCCTGAGCCAGCTTGCCGGTCACCACTTCGGCAATGCCGGCCTCGGTGGCTGCATCGACGAAATCATCGGAAGTCGCGGCCATTGCGTGCACCGATGCCAGGCCCAACACCATGGAAAAACCAACGCGTCTGATGAAGAGACTATTCATGCTTCACTCCTTTAAACCGTGGCGCGACCTCAATGTCGCGTACGGTTGAGGGTGAAGGCGGGGCAAAGGTTTAATCTTTTTTGCCGCCGGTTCCGACCGTGCGACGCTGAACTATAGTGAAGACGGCGAACGCCGTAGGGCCAGGGATTCCAATGTGCGCAGCCAGGAAACAGGATGACGATGGGCTTTTCGCCATAAGTGGCGAGGGCCGCGCCGTGGCGCTGTTCCGCCTGGTACTGGCATTCATGCTGGTGGTGATGCTGGCATTTGTACTGGTGGAAGGTTGGCGCATCTGGCGCGACTACCGCTTTGCCTATAACAATGCCGAGAACATGGTCAGCAACCTGGCCCGGGCTACGGCGCAGCACGCCGAGGACGCTATCCGCCAGGTCGACGCCATTACCGCAGCCTTGGCCGAGCGCCTGGAAGGCGATGGTTTCGATCACATCGACCGGCCCCGCCTGCATGCCTTGCTGGCCCAGCAAAAACGCATCATGCCGCAGTTGCACGGGCTTTTCGTTTACGGCCCGGACGGCAGCTGGATCGTCACGGATCAGGCGGCCATCCCGCCCAAGGCCAATAACGCCGACCGGGACTACTTCGCCTATCACCGCAGCCATACCGACCCTGGTGTACATATCGGTTCGGTGGTGCGCAGCCGTTCCACCGGCGACCTGATCATTCCTATTTCCAGGCGCCTGGAGCATGCCGACGGCAGCTTCGCCGGCGTATTGCTCGGCACCATCAAAGTGGCGTGGTTCGTGCGTTACTACGGCGACTTCAAGATCGACGAACGCGGCGCGCTGGTGCTGGCCAAGCGCGACGGCACCCTCCTGGTACGGCGCCCGTTCGTGGAACAGGTGATAGGCCGAAGTCTTGCCAACAGTGAGATCTTCCGCAACCACTTGCCGTATGCCACAGAAGGGGTAGCCGAGGCGGTAGCGGTTGTCGACGGTACCCCTCGGCTGTATGGCTACCGCGCGTTGTCCAGCTACCCGTTGGTCGTGGAGGCGGGGCTGTCGCGTGAATCCATTGTCGCGCCCTGGCGGTACGATGCGATCAAGTCGGTGGCGGTCTTGCTGCTGTTGTTGGTGGGGCTGGCAGCGTTTGGCGGTGTGGTGCTGCGCCAACTGCGCGAGCGGATCGTGATCGAGCGGGCGCTGCTCCAGGCTCACCAGACGCTGAAAGCGTTGGCCTTGACCGACAGCCTTACAGGGCTGGGTAACCGTCGGCGGCTGGATGGCGTGTTCGAACCTGAACTGCGCCGTGCACGGCGCCAAGGCTATCCCCTGGCACTGGTGATGCTGGACCTGGACTACTTCAAGGCCTACAACGACCACTACGGTCACCCGGCTGGCGACCAGTGCCTGCGACGCTTTGCCGAGGTGCTGCAACAGGCCTTGAAACGGCCGGCCGATCTGGCGGTGCGCTATGGTGGGGAGGAATTCACGCTGTTGCTGCCCGATACCGATGGCCGTGGCGCGGAACTGCTGGTGCAGGAGTTACAGCAGCTGTTGCGCCGTCAGGCGCTGGAACATGCCGCCAGCCCATTGGGAAGGGTGTCGTTCAGTGCCGGGATCGCGGTGGTCGACCTGGCGCGGGAGGGGGGTACTGCCGAGGCGCTGGTCGCGGCGGCTGATGGGGCGTTGTACCAGGCCAAACAGCAGGGGCGAGATGGGTATTGCGTGGCCGGTAGTGTGGCGGCAGGGCAGAATTGCTGACCTGGCTGGAGATCGCGGGGGCACCATGCGGCGCGATGAAACTAGAGCCCCACGTTCAGACGCATTGCACAACGCCCGAGAAGACCGTGAGCATGCTCGCTGGCCAGGATGCCACGGAGTCGTTCGCAAAGCCGGCTATCCTGAAGCATCTCAAACCCGAAACGGGCATAAAACGGAGCATTCCAAGGCACATCCACAAAGGTGGTCAGCGTCAGCTCGCGTACACCGGCGCAGCGCGCTGCATCGACCACTTGCTGCAGCAACCGGCGCCCGACACCTTGCCCTTGGGCCTCCTGGCACACCGATATTTCATGAAGGTGCAATGCCTGATCCGCCAGCCGGGCGCATGCAAAACCCACAATGCGCCCAGTCGCGTCCTGCGCCACCCAACTACCCCCTGCCTCGACGAAAGCCCTGTGCGCCGCGCAATCCATGACTTCGCCTTGCGCCAGCCAGGCCAGTGCCGGCCAACTGGCAAAGGCCTGGGCTGCCGAGCGCTCGACGTCCGGCAGCCACGTGATGTCTGGTTCAAGGGTCGGGCGGATAAGCATGAATCACTCCTGTCGTTCTAATCCGTCGCCAGCACCTGCGGCTGCAATTGCCAGCGCACCGAGCTTACACCTTTCTCCAGGCTGACCCTGCTGACCAGGCGCTCCAGTTGCGCCGGCGCCTGCGCGGTGCCCAACAGCTCGGCGCGCACTTCCAGGCGCGCAGGGTTGTCCAGGTCCTGGCTCTGCAACGACTGCAGGCGCAGCTGTGGATCGCCCAGGCTGTGCAGCATCAGGCTACGCACCTGGATCTCGTCCTCGCCGCGGCAGACGATACGGACTTCGAAGTGCTGTTCCACCTCGCTGGCCGGCACCACGTCCTGACGGTCCAGACGCTGGGCGATATCACGCAACAGGATGTTGGCGCAGAGCACCACCAGGCTACCCAGTGCCGCCTCCATCATCAGCCCGAGGCTGCACAGCACGCCGACCGCAGCCGTGCACCACAAGGTGGCCGCGGTGTTCAGGCCACGTACATTGAAACCATCGCGCATGATGACGCCACCGCCGAGAAAGCCGATGCCCGACACCACATAGGCTGCGACCCGCGACGCATCGGCAGGCGCCATGCCTGGCACCGCCTGGGTCATCAATACGAACAGGCAGGCACCGGTACTGACCAGCGCATTGGTGCGCAGCCCGGTCAGGCGTTGGCGCAATTGCCGTTCGGCACCGATCAGCGCCCCCAGCACCAGGGCAATGCTGACGCGCAGCAGAAATACTTTCCAATCCATAGCAAACCTCTTCCGCAGGCACACGCCCGCATGAACGCCATCAGTTGGCGCGGTTGAAATAACCAGAAATTGCGCAGGACCACGCGGAGGGAAGGAGAAGCGGGGGTTACGGGAAACCACCGTCTTGCCAGAGCGGCCAGACAGTGCGGAACACTGCCGGGCTAGCGCGCCACGCGGGCCTGTCGCAAGCGACTGGGGCTACTGTCCAAGGCAGGTCTCCTGTTGAGGAAGGCAAAATTGCGTCGCGGACCATACGCCGCAGGGCAGAGCAGGTCAAGGTCAAAAACATGACAATGGCTTCATCCGGGAACGGCCTGCTGCCGGTCACGCCCACATGGAAAAAACCCTGGGCAGCCGGTAACCTTGCGCCTTCCTTTGCCATCACCCGGACCGTTCCATGCTGTTCAATCTCGCCATATTGTTCGGCACCCTGGTGGCCATGGAGGGCGTTGGCACACTGGCTCACAAGTACATCATGCATGGCTGGGGCTGGTGGCTGCACCGATCGCACCATGAGCCACACCTGGGCATGCTCGAAACCAACGACCTGTACCTGGTGGCCTTGGGGCTGATCGCCACGGCGCTGGTGGCGCTGGGCAAAAGTGGTTATGCGCCTTTGCAGTGGGTGGGCGGTGGTGTGGCAGGCTATGGAGCACTGTATGTACTGGCCCACGACGGTTTCTTTCACCGGCACTGGCCGCGCAAGCCGCGGCCGGTCAACCGCTACCTGAAACGCTTGCACCGCGCGCACCGCCTGCACCATGCGGTGAAGGGGCGCACGGGGAGCGTGTCGTTCGGGTTCTTCTATGCGCCGCCGCTGAAGGTGTTGAAGCAGCAGCTGCGCAGCAGGCGCAGCCAATCGTGACGCATCCCTGGCACGCCCGGCACCTGCCGGGCATCGGGTGACATCAGTTCACGGTTTCACCCTTGGGCTCTGCCACCACATGCCCGCGGCTCACCCACCAGCCAAACCCGGCCGCGGTAAAGAACATGATCAAGCTGTACAACGCAGCCGGCACCGCCATGGTCGCGTTGTTCAGCAGCGAAGGGCTCAACGCCAGGGCAATCGCCAAGGTCCCGTTATGGATGCCAATTTCCATACCAATGGCAATCGCCTGGCGCTTGGGAATGTTCAACAGCCGCGGCACCCAATAGCCCACCGTCAGGCTCAGCAGGTTGAACAGGAGCGCCGCCAGGCCCACCACCGGTGCGTACTCGACCACTGTCTGCCAGTCCTTGGCCAATGCCAGGACGATGGTGAAGGCCAGGAACAGCGCAGCCACCAGCTTCATCGGTTTTTCCATGCGCGCAGCGAACGCCGGGGCGAAATGGCGAATCAGCATGCCCAGCGCCACCGGCAGCAAGACGATGGCGAACACCTGCATGACCTTGGCGAACTGCAGTGGAATAGCCTGGTCCGAGGACATGAACCAGCTCAGCGACAGGTTCACCAGCAACGGCATGGTCAGGATCGCGATCAGTGAGTTGACCGCCGTCAGGGTGATGTTCAATGCCACGTCACCGTGGGCCAGATGGCTGAACAGGTTGGCCGTGGTCCCACCCGGCGAAGCAGCCAGCAGCATCAACCCCACTGCCAGGGCAGATTCCAGGCCAAAGCCGTTGGCGATCAGGAAGCACACCAGCGGCAACAGCAGGATCTGGCACACCAGGCCCACCACCACGGGCTTTGGATACTTCACCACGCGAGCGAAGTCAGCCAGGGTCAACGACAACCCAAGGCCAAGCATGATGATGCCCAGGGCAAGCGGCAGAAACGCAGTGAGCAGGGGCGAGGCGGTCATGAGTGGTCTCTCGGGCGAAGGATCTGAAGCAGTGTAGGTCGGCCTTGATTGATAGCTAATTGCAAAGGGCCAGCTCTTGGTAACCGTTTGTTACCACGTGCAGCGGCTGGCGAGGCTGCATGCCGCATTGCAGCAGGCATGCAGGCGAAGTAGCATTCCGTTTTTACCTTAGGATTAGCCTGATATGCCGTTCCAGCAAGGTCTGCTTGCCACCCCGGTGCCTGCCCACGCCCGTCACCTGTTCTTCACCCTGCAGTCGCCCGAGGCGTTGCCTGCCGCGCTGGATGCCTTGCTGCCGCAGGTCGATGGCAAACAGTTGCTGCTGGGCGTAGGCGCCCCGCTGGCCAAGGCCCTGGGCCGTGAAATACCAGGCCTGCGCCCGTTCCCGCTGCTGGATGCCGCGGTGGAGAACCCCAGCACCCAACACGCCCTGTGGCTGTGGCTGCGTGGCGACGAACGTGGCGACCTGCTGCTGCGCGCCCAGGCCCTGGAGCAGGCGCTGGCTCCCGCCCTGAGCCTGGCCGACAGCGTTGATGGCTTCCTGCACCGGGGCGGCCATGACCTTACCGGTTATGAAGACGGCACCGAAAACCCGGCAGACGAAGAGGCGGTGCAAGCGGCCATTGCCGCAGATGGCTCCAGCTTTGCCGCGTTCCAGCTGTGGAAGCACGACCTGCAATACTTCAAGTCGCTGCCCCAGGCAGACCAGGACAACATCATCGGCCGTCGCTTGAGCGATAACGAAGAACTCGACGACGCCCCCGCGTCCGCGCACGTCAAGCGCACCGCCCAGGAAAGCTTTGAACCCGAGGCGTTCATGGTCCGTCGCTCGGTATCCTGGGCCGACCAACGCGGCGCCGGCCTGGCTTTCGTCGCCCTGGGCAAGAGTTTCGAGGCATTCGAGGTGCAGCTGCGGCGCATGAGTGGCCTGGAAGACGGCATCATCGACGGGCTGTACCGCTTTAGCCGCCCGCTGACGGGGGGCTACTACTGGTGCCCACCAATGAGCGAGACGGGTGTCGATCTGAGCCCCTTGCTGGGGGCCTGATCTCTAAACATCCAGATACAGAAACACCCGCAGGCGAGGGACAGAGCGGCTAGCCTTGAAAGTTTCCGATTCATGACGGGAGATTTTCCATGTACGCACGTCGTGAAGTCCTACGCGCAGGTGCAACATTGGGGTTGCTGGCCGCCGCCAGCCCTTGGCTGCACGCTGCCGCGCCGGCGGGTTTGCTGGCGCGCAAAGTCCCGTCCACCGGTGAAGCGTTGCCGGTGATCGGGGCCGGTACGTCGGGCAGTTTCGAGGTAGAAAGCGGTTCGCCCCAGTACCTTCAGCTCAAAACGGTGCTCAAGGCATTTTTCGAAGGCGGCGGCCGGGTGATCGACACCTCGCCCAACTACGGGGGCGCCGACAGCATTCTCGGCCAGTTGCTGGAAGAGGGCGGCTGGCACCGACAGTGCTTCCTTGCCACCAAGATCGCCGCCAATAGCCGGGCTGAAGCCCAGGCGCAGTGGGCCGGCAGCCTCAAGAGCCTGCGCACCGACAAGGTCGACTTGCTGCAGATTCACAACCTGCGCGACTGGCAGACGCAGCTGCCTTATGCCCGCGAGCTGAAGCAGCAGGGCGGGACACGTTATGTCGGCATCACCCATTACCTGAACAGTGGCCACGACGACGTCGCCCGTATCGTGCGCAGCGAGCCGCTGGACTTCATCCAGATCAACTACTCGGTCAACGCGCCGGACGCTGCCCGGGAACTGCTGCCGCTGTGCCAGGACAAGGGCGTTGCGGTGTTGATCAATCGGGCCTTCGACGATGGCCGGCTGTTCGCCCGGGTCAAAGGCCAGGCCTTGCCGGGCTGGGCCGCCGAAGCAGGCATCGGCAGCTGGGCACAGCTGTTTCTCAAGTTCGCCCTCAGTCACCCGGCAGTGACCACGGTCATACCCGCTACCAGTCGGCCTGACCGCCAGCTCGATCAGCTCAAGGCCGGGCATGAGCCAATGCTCACCCAGGCGCAGCAACAGGCGCTGATCACACAGTTTGCCTGACACCATGCAAGCCTGGCGGCGGCGCCTGGACCGAGGGCTGAACATCCAGCCTGGTGAGGGGCCGGCGGTCATCGCCGGCTTGCTGCTGTTCTACCTGCTGTTCACTGGTTACTTCATGCTGCGCCCGGTACGCGAAACCATGGGTGTTGCCGGTGGCGTGGAAAACCTGCAGTGGCTGTTCACCGGCACCTTCCTTGCCACGTTGGCGTGCCTGCCGCTGTTTGGCTGGCTGGCCTCCAGGGTGCAGCGCAGGCATATCCTGCCTTGGACCTATGGTTTTTTCTCCAGCAACCTGTTGCTGTTCGCGGCACTTTTAGCCGGTAACCCTGACAATCTCTGGACCGCCCGGGCGTTCTATATCTGGCTGTCGGTGTTCAATTTGCTGACGATCTCGCTGGCCTGGAGCGTGCTCGCCGATCTGTTTTCCACCGCCCAAGGCAAGCGGCTGTTCGGTCTGCTGGCAGCCGGGGCCAGCCTGGGCGGGCTCAGTGGCCCCGTGCTTGGCACGTTGCTGGTGGCGCCGCTCGGCCATGCCGGGTTGCTGGTGCTGGCGGCGGTGTTTCTGCTGGGCAGTATCGGCGCGACACTGTTCCTGCAACGCTGGCGAGCACGCCAACCTATTGCGATGCAAACCAAACACCAGGACGCGCGGCCACTGGGTGGCAACCCGTTTACCGGCGCCACCGCCGTCCTGCGCTCGCCCTATCTGCTAGGCATCGCTTTGTTCGTGGTATTGCTGGCCAGCGTCAGCACATTCCTGTACTTCGAGCAGGCGCGTATTGTCAGCGAAACCTTCACTGACCGCACCCGGCAGACACAGGTGTTCGGCCTGATCGACACGGTTGTGCAGGCCCTGGCCATCCTCACCCAGGTCTTTCTTACCGGGCGTCTGGCCCGTCGGCTGGGTGTCGGTGTGTTGCTGGTTGCAGTGCCGCTGATAATGGCTGCCGGCTTCTTGTGGCTGGCACTGGCCCCGGTGTTTGCCCTGTTCGTGGTGGTGATGGTGGTGCGCCGGGCAGGTGAATACGCACTGGTGCGGCCAGGGCGGGAGATGCTGTTCACCGTGCTGTCCGCCGAGGACAAGTACAAAGCCAAGAACTTCATCGACACCGTGGTCTACCGTGGCGGCGATGCGCTGAGCGGCTGGGTCAAGCGTGCGCTGGACGTGATGGGCGAACACCCGCAATTGGCGATGCTCATCGGCGCGTTGCTTGCCGTGGGCTGGGGCGCGACGGGCGCTTGGCTGGGCCGCCGGCAGGCGCGCATGGATCGCCCGCCGCACCACTGACACGCGCACCAAATACGGCGATGCCGCTTATTTAACGCCACCGGTCCGAACCTCTCGTAATAAACCGAATCTGCCGATATCGCCGAACTCCGAATCTGTGTACGGCATCTTGCCGTGCATTCCGAAGTCATATGAGGTTTGAACACCATGGCCACTAAAGACAACAGCCGCACCGGCAATCAACAAGGCAGCCAAGGCGGTAACAAGAACCCGGGCAACTTCGCCAATGACCGTGAAAAAGCTTCCGAAGCCGGTCGCAAAGGCGGCCAGTCCTCGGGCGGCAACATGCCCCACGACCGCGAGTCGGGCCACAAGGGCGGCCGTTCGTAACTGACCGAGGCGCAGTGCCGGGGCGACCTGGCACTGCAATTATCCAAGGGGGTACTCCATGCGCCTGACTCCACTGATCATCCTGATGGGTTCGCTGAGCTTGGTCGGCGGTTGTTTCGACCGCGACAATGACCACCCCGGCAAAGATTCGGACCCCAGCAAGCCTTCGCTGCAGATGCAGCAACCGGATAGCAAGCCTGCGCCGCAGCCTGCGCCCGACCCCGAGCCGATGCCGGGGCAGAAGCCGAGCCAGTAAGTAGACAAGGAGCACGGCATGACGGTGATGAACCGCAATACTGCAAGCGCTGGGCAAGTGGCCGCCGAATCGACCAGTCTGCGACAACGCTATGAAACAATGCTCGCAGGGCAGGATGCTGGCAGCGCCTCATGGCTCGAGGAACAACTGGCGGGTGCCGCAAACATGCCGGACGACTTGCCCGACACACCGTCCGAGTTGCCCGACTGGAGCAGAAAGCATACTGCCAAGGTCGCCGAGGCCTATACCCGTTACCTGGCACAACGCCGTCAAGGCATGCCACGCCGTTACTTTTCCAACCGCGCCCACGCATTGTGGTTCCTGCAACAGGTTGCGCCGACCAAGGCCGTCGACGGCGCCTGGCTACAGGGCACCCTGCATCACTGGCGCGATCCACGTTACCACGGGCTGATTCGCACTTACCTGGAAGAGCTCGGCAACGGCGACCCACGCTGCAACCATGTGCTGATCTATCAGCGTCTGCTTGGTCGCCTGGGTTGCGTAGAGGCCATGCCCCTGGATGACATGCGATATCTGCAAGGGGCGATACAACTTGCCCTGGGGCAGCATTGCGACAGTTACCTACCAGAGGTGGTTGGCTACAACCTCGGTTATGAGCAGCCACCGCTGCATCTGCTGATCACCACGTACGAGCTGGCCGAGCTGGGCATCGACGGGCAGTATTTTCAGCTGCACGTGACCATCGACAATGCAGCCAGCGGCCACGCGCGCCTGGCAATCCAGGCATTGAACCAGCTAAGCCCCCCGCGTGACCCCCAGGGGTTCTACGCCAGGGTGCGCCGCGGCTACCGTCTGAATGACCGGGGTATCGCCACGCCAGACCTCATCCGCCAGTTCGACCTGCAAGGTGAACTGTTCGCAGCCTTGGAACGCAAGCGGGTATACGGCCAGTTCATGCATGCCGACCATTGCCGCCTGCAGCAGCGCACGATCAATCAATGGCTGGCCGAACCCGGCGCCATGCCCGCATTCGTTGCCGCATTACAGGCTCATGGCTGGATCCGCAGAGGGCAGCCGCCAGCTAACAGCCGCTGGTGGACGCTGATCGAGGGGCCGCCTGCGGCGATGTTCGGTGTATTCAACGCCTATGAAAAACAGCTTTGGCATGACTGGATCGCCGACGACTGGCGGCCGTCCATCCGCCGCGTGGCCCCTGGCAGTTGGGGGCTGCCGGAGGTGCATGAGGAAATACCCGGCGACGCCTTGAATGTGGCCCCCGAGGCCTTGATCCAGCGGATGGCTGGCAACCGCCACGCCACGCCGGACGGTCTGTCTGCCACGCGCGCCTACATGCGCGTAACCGGGCTGCGCCAGGAGGAACCGCGTTGATGATGCTCGCGCCCAGGCAAATCGAGGCAGGCCAGGCGTTGCTGCAACTGGGACAGCGCCTGCGTGCCGATGGATACCGCTTTACCTGCGTAACCCCCGCCACCCACGCGCGCGTCAATGCCCGCGATGGCTGCGGGCAGGCCAGCACCCTGCGCGATGTATTCGGCTGGAGCCGACCTTTCGACCCCGGTTTGCTGTCGGCAGATCAGTTGCAGTTGCTCGAACGTGCGCAGGCGTTAGTTGCGCAGGGTGAACTGCTGACCAGCACGGTACGCTGGTCCAGCCTGGATGAATTTCTGTTGCTGCATTCGGCGTTTCCAACCGACGCCAGCGATGCCGTGTTCTTCGGCCCGGACAGTTACCGCTTTGCCCAGGTCATTCACGAGCACCTTCAGCACTGCCCCGCGCGGGTCGAGCATGCAGTGGATATCGGCTGTGGCAGCGGGGTGGGCGCCTTGCTGATTGCCCGCGCCGCCCAGCACGCGCAGGTCAGCGCCGTTGACATCAACCCCCTGGCGCTGCGCTATACGGCAATCAATGCAGCCTTGGCGGGTGTGAGTAACGTGTCGGTCGAGCCCAGCGACTTGCTGGACGGTATCAGCGGCACGTTCGACCTGATCGTTGCCAACCCGCCCTACATGCTTGACCCCAACGCCCGCCTGTACCGTCACGGCGGATGCGCGCTAGGCGTCGACCTGTCGCTACGTATCGTGGAGCAGGCTCGCGATCGGCTGAGCCGCCACGGTACGTTGCTGCTATACACAGGCGTGGCCATTGTCGAAGGCCGCGATGCCTTGCTCGAAGCCATCCGCCTGCGCCTGGCCGGTCCGGATTGGGCCTGGGTGTATCGGGAAATCGACCCCGATGTATTTGGCGAGCAACTGGCTGAGCCGGGCTACGAACAGGTCGAGCGCATCGCCGCCGTGGCGCTCACCGTTACCCGTAACTGCTGAGGCAGCATGGTCCGGCCCTGTGCCGGTCAAGTGCTTCACGACAGCACCCGCTCGCCAAAGGTGATGGTGGAGGCGGGACTTGCATTTAGGCTGTGTTGACCGACAATGGCCGCGCCCTTTGCAGCCACTCGGAAACACCTGCTCCATGATGCTGATCAAGCAATTCCCCGACATTTCCCTGAATGACACGCTGTTCGTCTTTGCCCTCGAGGCCGAGGCTGGCGATGTCTTTACCGAGGTGAACACCGTGTTCACCGGCATTGGCAAGGTCAATGCCGCGATCGCCCTGACCAAGGCGATCGCCACGCGCAGGCCCAAGCTTATCGTCAACCTGGGCTCGGCTGGCAGCCAGCGTCATGGCAAGGGCGAAGTCGTGTGCTGTAACCGCTTCGTTCAACGCGACATGGATGTGACCCCACTGGGCTTTGCCCGTTATGAAACGCCCTTGTCCGACACCCCGGTGGTACTCGAACACGGGGCGGCAATACCCGGCCTGGCTGTGGAAACCTGTGGCAGCGGTGACAGCTTCGAGATCAACCATGGCGACGCGCCTTATGACGTGATCGACATGGAAGCCTATGTGCTGGCATTGATCGCGCGTGACGAAGGTATTCCGTTCGTGTGCCTTAAATACATTTCCGATGATGCCGGCAGCGATGCTGCGCAGGATTGGGCAGTGCAAGTGCACCTGGCGGCCGAAGCGTTCAAGCGGGTGCTGTTCAGCCAGGCGTGACAGTTGCCGCAGGGCAGGGCAGCTAAACCTTTGTCGCCCGGCGCAGTCACTTCTGGTATCAGCAGGCAACCCTGGGAGCACCCTCATGGCTCGGGCAATCTGGAAAGGCGCCATCAGTTTTGGCCTTGTGCACATCCCCGTGGCACTCAATACCGCCGTGCGCACCGAGCGCGTGGACTTCGACTGGCTGGACAAGCGCAGCATGGAGCCGGTCGGCTACAAGCGGGTGAACAAAGTGACCGGCAAGGAAATCGACAAGGACAATATCGTCAAGGGCGTAGAGTTCGAGAAGGGCCGCTATGTGGTGATCAGTGAGGAGGAGATCCGCAAGGCCCGGCCCGAAGCGACCCAGACGATCGATATCTTTTCCTTTGTGGAAGCGGGCGATATTCCGCTGCAGCATTTTGATACGCCGTACTACCTGACCCCGGACCGCCGTGGCGGCAAGGTGTACGCCTTGCTGCGCGAGACGCTGGAAAAGACCGGCAAGGTGGCACTGGCCACCGTGGTATTGCATACCCGGCAGCACTTGGCGCTGCTGCGGCCGCTGGACCAGGCGCTGGTGATGATCACCTTGCGCTGGCCTGAAGAGGTGCGCGGGCTGGAAACGCTGGAGCTCGATGCCAGCGTGACCGACAGCAAGGTGGAGAAGCGTGAGCTGGAGATGGCCAAACGCCTGGTGGAGGACATGAGCGGGCCCTGGAAGCCTGAGGATTATCACGACGCCTTCCGCCAGACGATCATGGACCTGGTGGAAGAGAAGGCCAGCAGGGGCAAGATCGAGGCGGTGGAGAAGGGCGACGCAGGGGCGGCCGAGAAAGGTGCGGACATCCTCGACCTGACCGAACTGCTCAAGCGCAGCCTGGGTGGCAAGAAACCGGTGAAGAAAACGCGCAAGGCTTCATGAACACCGCCGAAATCCATTGATTTCAGAACTGCGCCTGCAATCCGGCCAGGTAATCACCAAACCCCTCGCGGGCGCGGCTGTCGCGCCGGCTGCTGGTGGCCACGCTATGCCTGGCGGTCCAGACGATCTGGGCGCCGCTGGCCTGCAGGTCACTGACCAGTTGCACATCTTCATGCGCCGCGAGGGGCTGAAAGCCACCCACACGCTCATAGGCATCGGCACATACCCCCAGGTTTGCGCCGTGCACATGCCGATGCCCTTCACACGCCTGGTAGCGGCTCTGGTACAGCTTGCGCAGCGCGGCTGTCTGCCAGGGTTGCCAGTACTCGACATGCACGGTGCCGCAAACCACCTCGGCGCTACAGGCCAACTGCGACAGCAGCCAGTGCGCCGGGACCCGGCTGTCCGCATCGGTGCACGCCAACCACGTGGCGCCCCGCTCGACCATGTGCGCCGCGCCCACGCGACGTGCCATGCCGACATTACCGGCATCCACCTCCAGTAGGTGTACGCCGAAACGCCGCGCCACGGCGGCGCTGCCGTCACTGCAGCGGTCCAGTACCACCAGCACTTCCACGTGCATTCCCGCATACTGCGCCTGCTGGGCAGCGATCAGCACTGCCCGCAGGCACCGCCCAAGGCGGCGGGCTTCATTATGTGCAGGGATGACAACGGCAATCATGGGCACGTCTCGTCGAGATCGACAACGCTTGGCTGGCATGACCAGTACTCCAGCAAAAAGTCCGCCTCCTCATGTCGGAACTGCTGATGCAACGGCAAATGCCGGGTCAACAGGCGGTGCACGTCGCGACCGTCCTGCGGGCAACCCGCGATAGGGTGCTTCCAGTGGCAGGCCAGTAACGCGCCGTCGTAGGTAAGGCTGGCCACCGATTGTTCGATCACCTGCAGCCAGTCGGTGGGATCAAGGTAGTAACCCACCTCGCTGAGCACGATCAGGTCAAAGCGGCCGCCCGGCCAGTCCCCCGGTAACCGGGCCCGTTCGACCGAGGCATTGTGCACGTGAGCCAGGCGTTCACGGGCCAGGCCTACGGCCGTCGGGTCCAGGTCCTGGCACAGCAGTTCGGCACAACGCTCGGCCAGTAGCGCACTGAGCTCGCCATTTGCGCAGGCTGGCTCGAACACACGCTGATAGCACTGGCGTGGCAGGCTGGCCATCACCAGCTCGCGTTTGCGCCTCTCGTACCAGCGGGTGCGAAAGGCCCAAGGGTCTTCATTGGTGGCGTATAGCTCGGCGAAATACTGTGGATCGAGGCTCATGACAGCTCCATTCAAAGGAACACCAGTTCGAAAGGTTGCAGAAGGCAATCCAGCAGGTGCGGCGGTAGCACCGGCGGCTGCTCGCCGTCCGGCTGCAGCTGGCTGACGTGGGCGGCCAAGGCCTTGCGCTTGCGTGCCAGACGGCTTTCATCGAGTTGCACGCGGTGCGCACGGGGCCATGGCAGGCGCGGGTCGTCAGGCTCGGCCCAGTGCCAGGCCCAGACCGGTACCTCAGCCAACTGCACCCCACGGCTTGCCGCCGCCTGCGCAGCGGCGCGGCCGACGGCCTCGTGATCGCAATGGCCGTCACTGCGCCAGGTGGCCATCAGCAGGTCATCGGGTCGCAGTAGCTGGGTGAGGTGACGGGTCAGAAACGCTTCTTCGCGCGGCAACTGGCCATCCTTCAGATGGAGCCTGCGCCAGTCCAGGCGTTCAAGGTCCAGGTCGAGCTGTTGCAGGGCCTGTCGGCTTTCCTGGGGACGCTGGCGGCGCAAGCGATGTTCGGTCCAGTGGCTGGAGCCGGGGTGGCTGCCTTCGCCGTCGGTGGCGGAGATCAGCACCAGCTCATCCTCACGCCCCTTGAAGCCTGCCAGCAGGCCGCCGGCCATGAGAATTTCGTCATCCGGATGCGGAGCAATCAATACCAGCCGGCGCCCCGGCGGGCACAGTTGGCGTGAGTCGAGCCAGGTCGCACGCGCCAGGTGCGCGCTTTGCTGCCAGGCTGCCCAAGGCGTGCCGCCCGCGGACTGGATCAGGTTCTGGCTCATAGTTGCCACACCCCGGCTGGCAGCTGGGCCAGCTGCTGGCCCAGCATCGCCAGATCACGCTCGGCGTGGCTCTGACGCAGGAACACCGGCAGGTCGGCGCTCAGCCGGGCAAAATGACTGCTGCGACAGAACGGCGTGGCCCCCAAGGCACGCCCGACGTGGCTGATGACCTGCTCTACGGCCTGTTCTACCTGGGCGCGGGTGCGGCGAACTTCGAAACTGGCATCCACACCGGGCTGTTGATCGATCCAGGCAGCACATTCACGCAGTGACGCACGGGCGCCATGCAGCGCAGCGTCCACAGCGCCCAGATGCGCATCGGCATGCGGGTCTGGGCGAGGTTTGCGGCAATGTTCACGCAGGTAATCCGCCAGCGCCTCGGCTGCGCCGTACCAGCAGGCGGCGATACCCGCACCGCCTTGCCAGAAGCCAGGGCGCGAGAGGTATTGGCCTGGCGTGCCGATGAGCGTGCCTGGGGTATCGTTGAACGCCACCTCGACACTGGCGGTAGTGGCCATGCCAACGGCCTGCCAGTGTTCGATGTTCAGGCCCTGGCTTGGCTGTGACAGCTCGATTGCCACCAATTGCGGCTGCTCGGCCTCATCCCAGGCAGTAATCAGCGCGCGATCGATCTGCAAGGCACCGGAACACCAGGCCTTGGTGCCGTTGAGGCGCACCTGGTCACCTTCACGCGCAGTGATGTGGACCCGCGCATCGGGTGGCTCTGCCGCCCACACGCCCCAGATGCCGTCGTTGGCGTGGTGCGCTGCGCCGCATTCCGCCAGGATCGCCAAGGCATCGGTATGACCCTCATAGAGCTTGGCCAGTGCCAGGTCACAGCCGGCCACCCGTGCCAAGGTCTGCCAGCGACGCAAGGTGTTGCCTTGCCCCGGCAACGGTAGCAGGTCGAGGTGATCAGCTTGCAGCGCCTGGATCAGTTGCGGCAATTGGGTATCGAGGTTGAGCGGTAGCTGGCGTTCGCCAAAGGTGCGTAAAAGGCGGTCAAGGGTGGTCAGGTTGAAGTCCTGAACGATGCTCATGGGCGGGCCTCCCGGGTCGTGTCCAATCGCTTTGGCGTCATCATTCGAGCCCTAGCTGCTTGCGCATGCGCGCGGTGATCGACTGGCGTACCTTGCCCATGTCGGCCCAAGGGTCGTCGACCTCCGCCAGACGCTCGCGCAGGTTGGTGATGTTCCATTGGTTGGCGGCCTTGATTTGCGCCAGTTCCTCACGCCAGACAGGTACCGATACCGGCAGCCCGTCACGGACACGCAGTGAATAGGCGCACGCCGTGGTGGCGCCTTTGCCGTTGCGCAGGTAGTCGATGAAGATGCGTCCCACGCGATTTTTCGGCCCCGACACCGCGCTCAGGCGCTTCGGAAACAGCTTGGCCAGGTAATTGACGATGGCGTGGCTGAAGTCCTTGACCTCGTCCCACCCGGCTCGCCGGGTCAAGGGCACAACCACGTGAATACCCTTGCCACCACTGGTTTTCAGGAACACCTTGAGGCCCAGTTCGTCCAGCAGGGTGAGGGTCAGTTGGGTCGCCTCCACCATGGCCTTCCAGGGCAGCGCAGGGTCAGGGTCCAGGTCGAGGACAAAACGGTCCGGTTTATCGAAATCCTTGTCCGTGGCGTTCCAGGTGTGCAGCTCCAGCATGTTCATCTGCACCGCACCCAGCAGCGTATCGGCGCGATTGATGACCATCGCTGCCTGGCCGGCCTCGGCCTTTTCGTAGCTAAGTACGTTGGGTATGTGCAGCTGGCCCGCATTTTTCTGGAAGAACAGCTCGCCGCCCAGGCCGTCCGGGGCGCGTACCAATGCCACCGGGCGATGCTTGAGCTGGGGCAGGATCCACTGGCTGATGCCGGCGTAATACTCGGCGACCTCACGCTTGGTTACCCCGGTTGAAGGGTCGATGACCCGGTCGGGGTGGGTCAGCCGCAGTTCACCCAGGTTCTCGGACGCCTTGGCCTGTTTGTTGCGGCTGGATACAGTCTTGGCGGGCATGGCGCGCTCCAGGTCAATGGCGGTTGCCGCTTTGTCATCGCGCAGGCCGTGGAACACCGAATGGCGCACGATGCCGTCACGGGTCATCTGGGCAAAGGCGACTTCCGCCAACAACTGCGGCCGCAGCCAGTGCACACCACGCGCTTCGGCTCCGGCAGGCGGCGAGGGCAGGGCTGGCCTGGCGATTTCCAGGGGCTTGAGCCGCGCGTGGATGCTGGCCAGTGTCGTGGCATTGAAGCCGGTACCGACCTTACCGGCATAGCGCAGCTCGCCACTGTCGTTGTCGTGCAGGGCCAGCAGCAGGGCACCGAAGCCGCTGCGGCTGCCTTTGGGGTCGGTGTAGCCGACGATCACGAATTCCTGGCGTTGCTTGCACTTGAGCTTGATCCAGTCCGGGCTACGGCGGCCGCTGTAGACACTGTCAGCTCGCTTGCCGATCAGGCCTTCCAGCTTCAGCCGGCAGGCACTGTCGAGCAGTGACTGGACAGGTTCGTCGAAGTCGGCGGAATACTTGATGACGTCGGAATGGTTGTGCTCAAGCAGTTGGCGCAATGTATCGCGGCGGTTCTGCAGCGGTAGCTGTCGCAGGTCCTGACCGCCCAGAAATGGCAGGTCGAACAGGTAATAGGTGATGCGTTCGTCGTGCTCGGTATCGAAGGCGTTCTGCAGCGCCTGGAAATCAGCCACGCCGGTGTCATCGGCCACCACCATTTCGCCATCGAGCCAGGCCGAGTCGATGCCCAGCGCGCGCAGGGCGGCAACCTGCCGGGGCATCTTGCTGCTCCAGTCATGGCCGTTGCGGGTGAACAGGCGGATGTCCTGGCCCTCGATGCGGGCCAGGATACGGTAGCCATCGAACTTGACTTCGTAGCGCCAGTCGCCGCTGGGGGGAGAATCCACCAACGTTGCCAGCTGTGGCTGTAACTGTGCTGGCAAGGGTGCAGCCTGAGCTTTGTCGGCGCGTTTACGGCTGCTGCGCGGGGCAGTGGCTTTTTTGGCAGCGGATTTGCGTGGCACCAGCGTGCGCTCGCTGAGCACGCTGTCGGGCAGGGCCTCGACAATGCTGTACTCGGTTTCGCTGCGCGCCTGGGCGTCGTGCGACTTAACCAGCATCCATTGCTCTTTCTTGCCGGCCAGGTGGGTGCGGAACAGGTTCCACACGCCGCCTAGCTTCTCACCCAGCAGGCGGAATCGCAGCTTGCCTTTGGCGTAGGCTTCATGCGCGTCGCCTTCAGGCTCCCAGATACCGCGGTCCCAGACGATCACGTCCCCTGCACCATAGTGGCCTTCCGGGATATGGCCCTCGAAATCGGCGTAGTCCAGCGGGTGATCCTCCACATGCACCGCCAGGCGGCGCACCTTGGGATCCAACGACGGGCCTTTGGGGATCGCCCAGCTTTTCAGGGTGCCATCGAGCTCCAGGCGGAAGTCGTAGTGCAAATGACTGGCGTCGTGTTTCTGGATGCAGAACTGCAGCGCATGGGCCCGTTTGCCACGTTTGCGTTTGCCGCTGGGCTCGGGTGTGGCGTTGAAGTCGCGCTTGCGCGCGTATTCCTGCAGGGGCTTGGCCATGGCGGGCTCCGGGCAGATCACGGTCTCTAACGTGGGAGGCGCCGGCCGAGGCGGTAGTTCAAAAAACTCTGAATCTTCCGTGAGCTGGCGTAGTCGACCGAATGAAGCCACCTGATGGAGAACGCACATGACCCGACCCGATGCAACTAAGCCATACACCCCCACCGCAATCGATGACATCGAAGACCGCATGGGCAGCGTGCATGAGCTGGATTTCGATGAACGCCTGGAAGAGCGCGAAGGGCGTGTGGGCGACGAGCGACCTGCCGCCGAGGTCGACCGTGAGTTTCCCCCCCGGCGCGTGGCGCAAAGTGGCATGACCGGCGGCGAGGCGCTGAGTGACAGCCTGCATGAGGACAATGTCACCTACGACGATTTGAGCCCGGACACCTTGCTGGACGAAACCGGTGCCCGCGACCCCCACGAGCCGGGCGGCAGTGGCGGCCCGGCAGACCAGCGTTTGCGCCAGGTGGATGCCGATGAGATCGGTGGCGGCATTGGCCTGGACGAGGCCGAACTGGCCCGATCCGCGCCGCTGGACGGGGTGCCCTGGACCGACGATGTGATTGATGACGAGGAGAGCAAGCCATGAACGAACAACGCTGCGCCTGCGCGCACTGTTCCTGCACGGTGGATGCCAATGCCTTGCAACGCGACGGCAAGGCCTATTGCTGCGAGGCCTGCGCCAGCGGCCACCGCAAGGGTGAGCCATGCCGGATGCAGGACTGCCATTGTGGTGAGAAGCCGGGCGAGAGCGCGGTGGACAATGCGCTGGATGAAACCTTTCCAGCGAGTGATCCGATCTCGCCCTGAAGCCAGTAGGCGGGCTGCCTTTTCACCCGGTCGCCCAATCCTTTGGGCCTAGGGTGTTGTGTTGCCTGCTTCGCGGGTAAACCCGCTCCTACATTTACGGCGCATGGCTTGGGCCTGGTTGGTTTCTTGGCGCGCCCCCCCGTAGGAGCGGGTTCACCCGCGAACACCGGCAAAGCCGGTGCCATGCAACGTGTTGCCTGCTTCGCGGGTAAACCCGCTCCTACATTATTTACGGCGCATGTCTTGGGCTTGGTTGGTTTCTTGGCGCGCCCCCGTAGGAGCGGGTTCACCCGCGAACACCGGCAAAGCCGGTGCCATGCAACGCGTCGCGTCTGCCACCTCCAGCGAACACAGCCCCTTTCAGGTCTGAGCAGGCTTGTCGCGCCGGCGCATTGCCTTGGCGCGCTTTTCCAGGATCAGGTAGGTCACCACCGCCAACAGCAGCGGAATCAGGTAGTACAGCGTGCGATAGCCGAGCAGGGCAGCCACCAGCGTGCCCTGGCCCATCTGCCCATGCAGGAGGGCGAGGAACACCGCTTCCAGCACACCCAGCCCCGCAGGGATATGCGCCACCACGCCGGCCACACAACTGATCAGCAGGATGCCGAGAATCGACGGGTAGAACGCTTCGCCCGGCAGCAGCCAGAAGATCAGCAGCGCCATCAGTGCCCAGTTACTGGCACCCAGCGCGACCTGGCACAGCGCCAGACGCAGCGAGGGCAGCGTCACTTCGTGGTCGCGCCAGCACCAGGTGCGCTTCTTGGCAAAACCACAGGCCAGCAGGTAGCCGCCCGCAATCGCCAGCAACAGCAGGCCGATCAGGCGCAGGCCTGTAGTGCCCACCGCCCAGTTGCCGGGCATCTCGACCAGGCCCAGGGCAAATACGGTGCCGGCCAGCAGCATATAGCCCATCCAGTTGGTCAACAGCCCCAAGGTGAGGATTCGTGTAATGGTCGCGGTATCCAGGCCCAACCGCCCATAAAGGCGGTAGCGCAAGGCAACCCCGCCTACCCAGGTAGTGAAATTGAGGTTGAAGGCGTAGCACACGAACGCGACGGGCAATACCTGCCGGGCAGGTAGCGTATGGCCGGTGTAAGCCCGGGCCAACAGGTCGTAACTGGCAAACGCGAGGTAGCTGCACAGCGCGATCGCCAAGCCGATGGCAAGGGTGCCAGGCTTGTAGGCGAGCAAAGACTGACGTACTTCGTTCCAGTCCAGATTGCGCGCCAGCAGGTACAGAAGCACAGGGATCAGGATCAGAAACGCGAGTGTGAACACGCGTTTGCCCCACGTTTGCCAGCTTTTGCGCGCCATCAGGAGTTGCCCTCGTGCAAGTTGCCCTGGGGTTCGGCTTCCGGCTGCACCGAGCGCAAACGCTGCCGGTGCGCAGGGAACCAGCCCGCAATGCGCGGGAAGTGGCGGATCACGTGGAAGCACACGAAGATCAACGGTGCTCGCCACCAGTAGCCGCGAATCATGCGCTCCAGGGTGACCGGTTTGCATTGCTCGCTGGCCAGTGTCTGCAGATGCTGGTGCAGTTGCTGGTTGAAGGCCCGGTCACGAATGAACAGGTTGGCCTCCAGGTTGAACGACAGGCTGAGGGGGTCGAGGTTGCTGGAGCCGACGGTGGCCCATTGGTCGTCCACCAGTGCCACCTTGCCGTGCAACGGCCGCTGGCAGTACTCATGAATCTTCACGCCGTCGCGCAGCAGGTAGTTGTACAGCAGGCGCGACAGTGCGCGTACCCAGCGCATGTCGGGCTGGCCCTGCAAAATCAACCGTACCTCCACGCCACGCCGGGCCGCGTTGCGCAGCTCACGCATCAGCCGGTAGCCTGGAAAGAAATACGCATTGGCGACCACAATGCGTTGCCGGGCTTTACGAAACGCCTGAAGGTAGTGTGCCTCGATATCGGTGCTGCGCATGCCGTTGTCACGCTCGATCAACACAGCACTGCTGCTTCCGGCGGGTTCGGTAACCGGGCGTACCGCACTGGGTGGCTGCAGCACGGGAGACATCAGGCGCTTACTGGCTGAATGTACCTGCGCCACTACCGGCCCAGTGACCTCCACGGCATAGTCCTGCTTGGCCATCGCACCAAAGTCGCCTAAATGGTCGGCGCTGTAATTGATACCGCCGATGAAGGCCCGCTCACCATCGACCACCACGATCTTGCGGTGCAAACGGCGAAACAGGTTGGTGCGCATGCCCAACAAGCGGGGTTGTGGATCGAACGCATGAAAGCTGACACCGGCGTCGGTCATCGCTGAAATGAATTCAGCCGGCAGCTCGGCTGTGCCGTAGCCATCCGCGACCACTTCCACGCGTACACCGCGCCGGGCAGCCTCGATCAACACCTGCTGCAATTGCTTGCCCACTTTGTCGTCGAAGATGATGAAGGTTTCCAGCAATATTTCTTCCCGCGCCTGGGCCATGGCCTCGAACACGCGGGGATAGTACTGCTCGCCATTGATCAGCAACTGCACGCTGTTGCCGTCTACCCAAGGTCGGTTCACAGGTTGATCTCCGCAGCCAGTGGTACGTGGTCGGACAGATGCGACCACGGGTATTTGGACAGCACCTGGGCTGCGCCCGGCACCGCGTTTCGCAGGTAGATGCGGTCCAGGCGCAACAACGGCAGGCGCGCGGGGAAACTGCGCGCCGGGGTGCCGAAGGCCTCTGTCAGGTGTTCGCTCAGCACCGCGTCCGCCTTCAGCCGCCAGTCGTTGAAATCGCCGGCGATGATGACCGGCGCGTTGGGCGGCAGGCTGGCCAGCAGGTCCAGCATCAGTTTCACCTGGCGCTGCCGGTGGGCTTCCCGCAGGCCCAGGTGCACGCATACCGCATGCACCTCGTCATGGCCCGGCACCTCCAGCTGGCAATGCAGCAGGCCACGCTGTTCATTGCCCTGCACCGAAACATCCAGGTTGTTGAAGCGCCTGATGGGGAATTTCGACAACAGCGCGTTGCCGTGGTCGCCATGGGGATAGACCGCATTGCGGCCATAGGCGAACTGCGGCCACATGCTGTCGGCCAGAAACTCGTACTGCGGCGTTTCGGGCCAGGCTGGGTGGCGCAAGGCATGCTGCTGATGACTGCCGTGCACCTCCTGCAAAAACACCAGGTCGGCGCCTGTGGCGCGCACCGCCTCGCGCAACTCGGGCAGGATGAAGCGCCGGTTGAAGAAGGTGAAGCCTTTGTGCACGTTCAGCGTCAGCACATTCAGCCGACGAACAGCGGTCACCTTGTCGATGATGCAGCGTGGGGCGGGTAGGGTCTTGTTCACAAGGCCACCTCCGGTACCACGCCTGGCTCGGTCATCAGCTCATGGTCCAGCGACAGCTTTTGCAGCAAGCGCCTGGCGTCGTATGGCGCGTGAACCTTCTGGTCATTGTCGAAGTAGCAGAACACATCCCGTGCCGCACACCGAGGCGGCGGCCCCGGCACGATCAGGCGGGCATCGTCCGCCTGGTTACCTTCGCTCCATAGCTGGATACGCTGCTTCCAGCGCCGCAGCGCGCGTGCGGTATATCCGCTGCTGTACAACTCCACATCCCCGTGCAGGCGCATGTAGACGAAGTCGGCGGTTACATCTTCGGCACAGGGCCATTTGCCGGCGCTGTCGGCAACCACCAGCGCCACGCGATGTTTGCGTAACAGCTTGACGAAGGCTTCACAGAGGAAGCTCTCGTGGCGGATTTCCACGGCGTGGCGCAAGCGCGCATTGCCCTTGATGGCAAGGCTGCCATTACCCTTCAGGCGCTCGGCGCAGCCTTGGGCGCGTTCACGGGCCGCTTCGCGTGTGTGTGGCAGCAGCTCCAGGAACCGGGCAAAACGGTCTTCATCGAACTTCATGCTAGGGGGGAACTGCCACAGGAACGGCCCGAGCTTTTCGCCCAACAGCAGCGGGCCGGAAGCGAAAAAATTGGCCAAGGGCTCTTCGATTTCCTTCAGCCGCCGGACATGGGTGATATAGCGCGGCCCCTTGACCGCGAACACGAAGCCTTCCGGCGTTGCTTCACGCCAGCCCAGATAGCGCTCGGGCGTCTGCAGGCTGTAGAACGAGCCATTGATCTCGATGCTGTTCACCGCCCGTGAAGCGAATGCCAGTTCATCGTCCTGTTTCAGGCCTTTGGGGTAGAAATCCTTGCGCCAGGGGCCATAGCGCCACCCGGAGATACCGATGCGAATATCGCTCACGCTGCCGTCCTCACTGCCGGTTCCTAGTTCGGTCGCTCTGAAGGTGCGACCGGCAAAGACCGCCGAGGGTTCACAACGCTTGACCAACGGAAATGCTGACGCCGAGTTGAACTTTGCGGCAGTTGGCGTCTCCACCGCATACCCGTTTCATGGAAGGGTGCCAGGATGACATTCGAGCGTTTCGCCCACCGCCAGAGGGCCGGGCTGGGCGACGATGGCAAAAGATCAAGCAATGACCTGCCACCCGTGGAGGCAAGCATGGCCAGACATATCATCCACTTCACCGGACCGATCAATTCGTCTACCTGCGGCAACCTGATCACGACCTGCTCGCGGGCATTGCAACAGGGTGCCGAGCTTCTGCAACTGAACATCGCCACCATGGGCGGCGAATGCAGCTATGGGTTTACCCTGTACAACTTTCTGCGGGCGTTACCTGTGGAGGTGCATACCCACAACCTGGGCACGGTGGAATCCATGGGCAATATCCTCTTCCTTGCCGGAGCGCGACGCACGGCTTGCAGTTTCAGCAAGTTTCTTTTCCACCCGTTTCATTGGACCTTGCATGGTTCGGTGGACCATTCGCGGATGTCCGAGTATGCGATGAGCCTGGATTACGACCTGCGCCTGTATGCGCAGATCGTGGCGGAGCGCACGAAAGGCGCGACCGAGGTTTTGGATGTACCGCGCTATCTAATGGCCTATCCAAGGATACTGGCGCCGCGGGAGGCGCTGGAAAACGGAATGATCCATGCAATCGACGAGATGCCCATCGCGTCAGACGCAACGCAGTGGAGTGTGCACGCCTAGCTCACCGAACGGACGCTGCAGTGCTCGCGTCACAAGCCAGCAAGGAGCGGATCAGGGCCTTGATCTCGCCCTTCACCACAGCCACCTGGTCCAGGTGGGCAAAGCGGCAATCGGAGATCTCATGCCGGGCCCTAGGCTGCGGTGCGTCGGCAAACTCCGCTGCAAACACGTAATGCATCCGCTCTGGCGTTTCGTGGCGCATCAACAAAACCAGCGATTCAGCCTTTAGCCCAGTCTCTTCAAGCAACTCCCGCTCGGCGGCCTGCATAGGTGTCTCGCCGGGCTCGATCTTGCCGCCTGGAAGGGTCCAGGGCGCGTTGGGCTTTCTTACCCACAACCATTTGTGGCGCTGCTTGCCATGCCGGCAAATGATGGTGGCGCGATGCTTGACTGGCTTCATTCAGGCTCCTGGGCGATTCCTTCATTGCATGAAGTTTCGGCCCTGGCTGGCAATAAACGTTGCGTTGAAGCTGACGAACGGTCACATCCGTCACGCAAATATATTGTGTGCTGCTTTTCGTACCGACGGTCAGCTGACAGCAAAGCGATCAAGCACAGCGATAAAACAGGCTCTCGGCAGGGGCGCACATTCGGCCACTGGTAACAAAGGTCGACAAAAACTTTGAATCTTCTGGCCATGGCCCGATCAATCAAAAGGTCATCCATGGAGAAGAGGAGGCCCCCTGCGATGCCTAGCCCACAGCTGTACATAATCGATTACAAACTGCATGACCAGCCGCGCAGTTTCATCATCCGCCTGGAACGCTTGGACAATGCCGAGGCCTGGCATTGGGCAAGTTGTGATGCGGGCATCGGCATCATTCCCAAGTTCGGTCGCGAGAAAATCAGGAAGGTCAGTCGGCCGATGGCCGAGCGTTACGGCATTACCGCCGTGAGCTGGCGGATTTCGGGGAACAAGCCCAACCAGTCGGTGGGCGATCCGGCGGCGATGGTTTAACAGCTCGCCTGCAACCGGTAAAAGAAACTGCAGGAACGGACGTGCCCGCTCCTGCAGTGTACGCTGACACTCCTAGTGTCAGGCGCCAGACTCAGGGTCGCTGGCCGGGACGCCGGGACGGTTTTCCTCATCATCAGTCACATTAGGGTCGGTATCCGGGTCGTCTGCCCGATCATTGCGTCGATCCGGCTCCAGCTCCGGCCAGTCATCTTCAACATTGCCGCCACCCATTCGCAGTAGGGAATTCATGGTGCAGTCCTCGTTCATGATCCTTATGAATTAAGAGCGACAGGTGCACGCCAGAGGTCCACTGAGCATCGGCAGTCGCTGACCAACGGTTTCAGGTACCTGAGTAATTCACGGCAGCCTCTTAGGTGCATTGATCCCAAGTGCCTTGAGCAGCTACTGGCCTCTTCGCGGGTGAACCCGCTCCTACGGGGGAGCTGTGCAGTGCCGCTTAGAGGCGGCTTGCCCGAGAAGAGGCCAGTAGCGTCAACACATCATGCTGGTTTTTTCAGTACCAAGGTTAGGATGTCATAGCTGGCCACCAATTCACCCAGCTGATTGGTCACCTCCACATCCCACGCCACCACCCCCTGCGGCTGCCCCAGCGGGCTGGTCTTGCCCTGGTCGATCTTGCGCTTGCAGGTCAGGCGCGCCTGGATGGTATCGCCAATGCCCACCGGGTTGATGAAGCGCAGGGTGTCCAGCCCATAGTTGGCCAATACCGGTCCGGCGCCGGGCGACACGAACAGCCCGGCCGCTGCCGACAGTACGAAGTAACCGTGGGCAATGCGTTTACCGAACTGCGACGCCTTGGCGGCGATTTCGTCGAAGTGCATATAGAAATGGTCGCCTGACAGGCAGCCGAAATTGACCAGGTCAGCTTCTGTCACGGTGCGGCGATGGGTGAGCAGCGACTCGCCGACACGCAGCTGCTCGAAGTAGCGACGGAACGGGTGCACTTCGGTTTCGATCACTTCGCCGCCGCGCACGTACTCGCCGGTGACCGCCGTGAGCATGCTCGGCGAGCCTTGTACTGCGGCGCGCTGCAGGTAGTGCTTCACCGCACGCAGGCCTCCCAGCTCTTCACCACCGCCGGCGCGGCCCGGGCCACCGTGCTTGAGCTGCGGCAGCGGCGAGCCGTGACCGGTGGACTCCTTGGCGGCCTGGCTATCGAGCACCAGCAGACGGCCATGCCAGGCAGCAGCCACCGGGATAGCCTTGGCGGCCACGCTGCGGTCGGCGGTGACCAGGGTCGCCACCAGGCTGCCTTTGCCACGGGCAGCCAGTGCCAAGGCTTCGTCGAGGTCGTCATAGGCCATCAGCGTACTGACCGGGCCGAACGCTTCGATATCGTGGGCGCCGCCCTCGGCATGCGGATCGCGGGCCTGCAACAAGGTTGGCGCAAAGAACGCGCCTTCTGCCACGCCTTCGCCACGCGGGGCAAAGCCATCGCTGGCGCCGAACAGCTGGTCACAACTCTGCAGCAGGCTGCGCACACGCTCGCCGACGTCGCGCTGCTGGTCATGGGAGGCCAGGGCCCCCATGCGCACACCTTCAAGCGACGGGTCGCCTACCACGACCTTGCTCAGGCGCTCGCGCAGGCGCGTGGCAACGGCATCCAGGTGCCTGGCCGGGACGATCGCGCGGCGGATGGCGGTGCACTTCTGCCCGGCTTTAGTGGTCATTTCACGCACCACTTCCTTGATGTACAGGTCGAATTCTTCGCTGTCCGGACTCACGTCCGGGCCAAGGATGGCGCAGTTGAGCGAGTCGGCCTCGGCGGTGAACGGCACCGAGTTACGAATCAGGTTGGGCGTCACGCGCAGTTTCGCGGCAGTGTCGGCGGAGCCGGTGAAGGTCACCACGTCCTGCCCCTGCAGGCGGTCGAGCAGGTCGCCGGTGCTGCCGATAACAAGCTGCAGGCTGCCTTCGGGGAGCAGGCCGGAAGCATTCATCAGGCGTACCACGGCCTCGGTCAAATAGCTGGTCGAGGTCGCCGGCTTGACGATGCAGGGCATACCGGCCAGGAACGTCGGGGCAAACTTTTCCAGCATGCCCCAGATGGGGAAGTTGAACGCGTTGATGTGCACCGCAACGCCTGCCCGTGGCACCAGGATATGACTACCGGCGAAATGGCCTTGCTTGCCCAACGGTATGGCTGGGCCCTCGTGCACCAGGTTACCCGACGGCAGCTCGCGGCTGCCGATACCGGCATAGGAGAACAGCGTGGCGTTGCCGCCTTCGATGTCGATCCAGCTGTCAGCCCGGGTGGCGCCGCTGTGGTGCGACAGGGCGTAGAGCTGCTCCTTGCGTTCGGCCAGGTACAGGGCCAGGGCTTTGAGGCGTTGGGCACGCTGTTGGAAATCCATGCCCATCAGCGAAGCAAGGCCGCGTGCACGAGCGTAGTCCACAGCTTCGGCGAAGTCCGGGCGCTCTTCATGGCTGTAGGCCAGTACGTGGCCGTCGAGGGCGCTGCGCAGGGCCTGGGCGCCGTGCTGGCCGAGCCAACGGCCGGCGATGAAACTTTGCAGAGTAGGGGCGGCAGACATGCTGTTCTCCATGCTGTTCAAAAAGTGGGGGGCGCTGTTACCACAGCGCCAGGGTGTAGCCGATGATCAGGCGGTTTTCGTCCACGGCGTTGGTCAGGCCGTTGCCGGAGCGGAAGGTGACATTGCGCCAGCGCAGGCTGACGTCCTTGAGCGGGCCACTCTGGATGACATACGTGATGTCGGTGTCGCGCTCGCGCTCGCGGCCATTGGTCACGGTGGCAGTTTCCGCGTGGCGACCGTCGGTGTAGCGGGTCATGAAACTCAGGCCGGGGATGCCCATGGCAACGAAGTCGTAGTCGTAGCGCACTTGCCAAGAGTCCAGCCCGGCGCGGGTGAAGGTGTTGTAGGTGACCAGGTTGACGGTGAACGGGTCGCCGCCGTTGACGAACGGGAAGGCGCTGTCACCGGACATCTGCTGCCAGGTGGCGGTGAACTTGTGCGCCCGCACGCCCAGGGTGAACATGGCGTTGAAGTTACGGTTGTCGATGTTGCCGGCACGCTCGGCACCGTCATTGCGGCTGTCGAAGTAGCGCAGGTCACTGCGCAGGCTCACACCTTCTGCCAGTGGGCGGGTGTCGATCAGCCCGACGAACTGCTGACGGTAGATGTCCTGGAGCTTGGCGTAGTAATAGCTGACCGTGGTTTGCGGGGTGATGGCGTAGCTGCCACCACCAAAGTCCAGGTGGTCACTGCTGGCAGCGCCATAGCCGATGTCGTCGCGGCCAGAGGAGTCACGCAGGTTGGCCTTGGTCAGGCGTCCGGCATTGAAGGTGAGGCCATCGAGGTCCTGACTGGTGAGCAGGCCACCCTGGAAGGTGGACGCCAGCAGGCGGGTGTCGTTGTACACCACCACCGGCAGGATCGGCTGCAAGGTGCCCAGCCGCAAGGTGCTCTTGGACACGCGAACCTTGCCGGTCAGGCCCAGCTCGCTGTAGTCGTCGACCGGTTCGTGACTGTTCGGGCCAAAAGGCAGCAGGCCGGTGTTGCGACGGTCGCGGCTGGAGTCGAGCTTGATGCCCAACTGGCCCAGGGCGTCCACGCCAAAGCCGACCGGGCCTTCGGTGAAGCCCGATTCCAGCTTGGCGGTAAAGCCCTGGCCCCATTCTTCGGCCTTGGCCTGCGGGGCGTTGCTCTGGCGGAAATCACGGTTGATGTAGTGGTTGCGCAGCTCCAGGCGTGCATGGCTGTCGCCGATGAAGTCGGCCAGCGCGGGCATGGGCAGGGCGAGGGTGGCCAGCCAGGCGGCTGACATGAAGTGTGTGCGGTTCATTGTTGTTTTACCCGACATGTCTGTTCGTCCTTGCAGTCAGTGTTTGCTGGCGCCAGCCGCGCCGATACCGGTCATGGAGCGGATGAACTGGCCCAGGTAGCGACCCCGTTCTTCAACGGCACGTTCGGAGCTGTCGGTAACCGAGAACACCCAGGCACTGAGGAAGGCCAGGCTCATGGAGAACAGCGCAGGGTTGCTGTAGGGGAACAGCGCCGTTTCGTTGTGCAGCACGTTGACCCACACCGCCGGGCCCAGCACCACCAACAGCACCGCCGAGACCAGCCCGGCCATGCTGCCGCACACCGCGCCGCGGGTGGTCAGGCCTTTCCAGAACATGGAAAGGAGCAGCACCGGGAAGTTGACCGAAGCGGCCACCGCCAGCACCAGGCCGGAAAGGAAGGCAATGTTCTGCGACTCGAACATCAGGCCCAGGATCACCGCCAGCAGGCCGATGACCAGCGTGGCAATGCGTGACACGCGCATTTCCTCTTGCTCGGTAGCCTTGCCTTTGCGCATCACGCAGGCATACAGGTCGTGGGACACGGCCGATGCGCCGGACAGCGCCAGGCCAGCGACCACAGCCAGAATGGTGGCGAAGGCGACGGCAGAGATGAAACCCAGGAACAGGTTGCCACCGACGGCCTGGGCCAGGTGCACGGCGACCATGTTGCCGCCACCGATGATGGCGCCAGTGGCGTCGCGGTAGGACGGCTCGGTGCCGACCATGACGATGGCGCCAAAGCCGACAACGATTAGCAGCAGGTAGAAGTAACCAATGAAACCGGTGGCGTAGAACACGCTCTTGCGTGCTTCCTTGGCATCACTGACAGTGAAGAAGCGCATCAGGATATGCGGCAGGCCAGCGGTACCGAACATCATGCCCAAACCGAGGGAAATGGCGTCCACCGGGTTGGACAACAAGCCGCCTGGCGCCATGATCGCCTGGCCCTTGGCATGCACGGCCACGGCACTGGCAAACATGGCCTCGGTGCTGAAGCCGAAGTGCTTGAGCACCATGAAGGCCATGAAACTGGTGCCCGACAGCAGCATTACCGCCTTGATGATCTGCACCCAGGTGGTGGCGAGCATGCCACCGAAGGTGACATACGCAACCATCAGCACACCGACCAGCATCACGGCGTACAGGTAGCTGATGCCGAACAGCAGCTCGATCAGCTTGCCGGCGCCGACCATTTGCGCCACCAGGTACATCAGCGCCACCACCAGGGTGCCGAAAGCCGAGGTCAAGCGCACCGGGGTTTGCGCCAGCCGGTAGCTGACCACGTCGGCGAAAGTGTACTTGCCCAGGTTGCGCAGGCGCTCGGCAATCAGGAACAGGATGATCGGCCAGCCCGCCAGGACACCGAGGGCATACAACAGGCCGTCGTAGCCGTTCATGAACATCATCGCGGAAATGCCCAGGAACGAAGCGGCACTGATCATGTCGCCCGCGATCGCCAGGCCGTTCTGCATGCCGCTCAAGCCGCCGCCGGCGGTGTAGAAGTCGCTGGCCGAGCGGGTGCGCAGGGCAGCCCAGCGGGTGACCAGCAGGGTGAAGCAGACAAACACCATGAACATCGAAATGGCTGTCCAGTTCATTGTGCGCACTCCTGCTTGACCTTGTCGTTGAGCGGGTCGAGCACGTTGTTGGCGCGGTGTACGTAGATGCCGGTCAGGGCAAAGGACAGCAGCACCATCAGCACGCCCACCAGCATGCCGACCGTGGTCACGCCGCCGCTGAGGGACTGGCCGAGGGTGCTGGGCGAAAACGCAACCAGCAGGACGAAGCCGTAGTAGACCACCAGCATGGCCAGGGTCAGGCTGCCGTTAAGGCGGCGTTTGCGCCGCACCAGGTGCTGGAAGTCGGGGTGGTTGGCGATGCTTTCTATGCGTTCGGGTGTCATGGCAAGCGATCTCTTGGTTTTGTAATTGTTGTGTTGAGGTCACGCGGGGTATTGCGTTGCTGCTCAGGCCCTCTTCGCAGGTAAGGATGCCGCCCTAAGGCCCTGCGCAGGCCCTGTAGGAGCGGGTTTACCCGCGAAGCAGTCGCCTCGGTCTACAGCTGGTCGAAATCAAGCACCACCTTGTCACTCACCGGGTAGGTCTGGCACGACAGCACATACCCGGCCGCCACTTCGTAGTCTTCGAGGGCATGGTTGCTGTCCATCTCCACTTCGCCCTCGATCACCCGGCACTTGCAGGTGGAGCACACGCCGGCCTTGCACGAGTAGGGCAGCTCGGCGCCAATGGCGTTGCCGGCGTCCAGCACGTTCTGGGTGTTGCGCGGCAGGTCGAAGCTCAGTGCCCGGCCGTCGCTGATCACGGTGATATGGCTAAGCGCCGAATCCACCTGGCGTGCCGCCTCACGGGCTTCGCGGCGGGCCTCGCTGCCGGCGGTGGCGAACAGCTCGAAGTGAATGCGTTCCTTGGCCATGCCGTTGGCCTGCAGGCTGTCACGCACGGTCTCGGTCATCGCCTGCGGGCCGCAGATGAATGCCGCGTCCAGCCCGGCAACGTCCAGCCAGCGCGAAAACAGCTGGCCGCATTTGTCGGCGTCGATGCGGCCGTTGTACAGGTCGACGTCCTGCTGTTCACGGCTGAACACGAAAATCAGGTTCAAGCGGTCGAGGTAACGGTTTTTCAGGTCTTCGAGCTTGTCGCGGAACAGCGCCCCCGAACTGGAGCGGTTGCCGTACAGCAAGGTGAAACGGCTGTGCGGCTCGCTGGCCAGCGTAGTGGCGATGATCGACAGTATCGGGGTGATGCCGCTGCCGGCAGCTACCCCCAGATAGTTGCCTTGGCGAGCCGGGTCCAGTGGCACGAAGAAGCTCCCCGATGGCGGCATCACTTCCAGTTGCTGGCCGGCCTTGAGCACTTCATTGGCAAACGCCGAGAAGCGCCCGCCCGGCACGCGCTTGACGGCCACGCGCAGCTCGCCGTCCTGCACGGCGCTGCAGATGGAGTAGGAGCGGCGGACTTCTTCGTTGTCCAGCTGGGTACGCATGACCAGGTACTGGCCCTGAGTGAAGCGGAACTGGTCCTGCAGGTGCTCGGGCACATCGAAGGCAATCGATACCGCATCACGGGTCTCATTGCGCACTTGCTTGATGGTCAGGCTGTGAAACTGGCTCATGGTGGTCTCCACGGCTCAAATGCATTTGAAATAGTCGAATGGCTCCAGGCACTCGCGGCAGCGGTACAGCGCCTTGCAGGCCGTGGAGCCGAACTGGCTGAGCAATTCGGTATGGGCGCTGCCGCATTGCGGGCAGCACACCTGGGGGGCTTCGCCGAGCAGGCTGCGCTTGCTGGCGCTGCCTTGCGGCGGCGCAATGCCATAAGCGCGCAGGCGCTCGCGGCCCAGTTCGGTGATCCAGTCGGTGCTCCAGGCCGGGGTCAGCCGACGCTCCAGGTCTGGCGCGGTGAAACCGGCTTGCTCCAGCGCCTGGCGGATATCCCCTTCGATGACTTCGGTGGCCGGGCAGCCAGAATAGGTCGGGGTGACCACCAGGTGCAGGTGGCCGGCGCGCCAATCGACGTCGCGCACGATCCCCAGGTCGACCACGCTGACCACCGGCACTTCAGGGTCCATGACCTGGCCCAATACCGCCCAGGCGCGGGTCAGGTCGTCGCCTTGCTGTGCCCGTGCGCCGCGGTCGCCGGCAATCAGTTCACCAGGTTGCATCGGGGTAGGCCCTTGGCAGGAACTGCATTTCGGCCAGCAGCAGGCCCAGATGCTCGGTGTGCAGGCCTTTGCGGCCATCCAGATAGAAGTGGCTGGCGGCCTTGGGCAGCGGCAGTTCGACCGAAGCAAACGTCGCGGCGACCTGCTTCAGCCAGGTGGCGCCGACGGTAGCGGGATCGGCGCCGATACCGCATTCGGCCAGACGGACTTCGTTGTCGCTGCCAGCGGTGAGTTCAACGGTGAAGCGCCACAGTACCGGGATAGCGGCGAGCATGCGCTGGCGGCTGGCATCGGTACCACCGCCCAGACGTTGTACCCATTCGCTGGACCGGCGCAGGTGGTAGGTGACTTCCTTCAGGGCCTTGGCGGCAATACCGGCGATTCGCGCGTCGCTGGACTCGACCAGCCCCTGGAGCACGGCGAAGTGCCACGCGTCGTAAAGGAACTGCTTGGTCATGGTGACGGCAAAGTCACCGTTGGGTTGCTCGACCAGCAGCAGGTTGCGGTAGGCGCGCTCGTCACGGCGGAACGCCAGGGCATCGGCATCCCGGCCATCGTCGAGCAGCTCGGCGGCATACTCCAGCCAGTTGCGGGCCTGGCCGACCAGATCGAGGCCGACGTTCATCAGGGCCAGCTCTTCCTCGATGGCCGGGGCACGGCCACACCATTCGCAGAGGCGCTGGCCCTGGACCAGGGCGCTGTCGCCGAGCAACAGCAGGTAGGGGATAAGGGCTTCTTTATGCATGGCCCACCTCACATGTGTCCGACTTCGTCGGGCAGCTCGTAGAAGCTGGCATGGCGATAGACCTTGTCGTCCGAGGGGGCGAACAGCGGGTCTTTCTCGTCGGGGGAGGAGGCGGTGATCAGCGCCGAAGGCACCACCCACAGGCTCACACCTTCGCTACGGCGGGTGTAGAGCTCGCGGGCATTCTCGATGGCCATGGCGGCATCGGCGGCGTGCACGCTGCCGACGTGCTTGTGGTTAAGGCCGTGCTTGCTGCGCACGAACACTTCGTAGAGGGTCCAGACAGACATTTTCGATCTCCGCATCTATCGCCGCTCAGGCGGCGTTCTTGTTCTGTTGCTTGCGCGCATAGGCCACTGCGGCCTCGCGTACCCAGGCGCCGTCCTCGATGGCCTTGCGCCGGGTGGCGACACGCTCCAGGTTGCATGGGCCATTGCCCTTGATCACTTCGTAGAACTCGTCCCACTGGATTTCGCCGAAGTCGTAGTGGCCGCGCTCGGCGTTCCACTTCAGCTCAGGGTCAGGCGCAGTGCAGCCAAGCAGTTCCAGCTGCGGCACGGTCTGGTCGATGAAGCGCTGGCGCAGTTCGTCGTTGGTCTGGCGCTTGATCTTCCAGGCCATCGACTGGGCGCTGTTGGGCGAGTGTTCATCGCTCGGGCCGAACATCATCAGCGCCGGCCACCACAGGCGGTTGATGGCGTCCTGAACCATGTCGCGCTGGGCTTGGGTGCCCTGGCGCATCATGGTCAGGAGCATTTCGTAGCCCTGGCGCTGGTGGAAGCTCTCTTCCTTGCAGATACGGATCATCGCGCGGGAGTAGGGGCCGTAAGAGGTGCGCTGCAGTACCACCTGGTTGACGATGGCGGCGCCGTCCACCAGCCAGCCCACAGCGCCCATGTCGGCCCAGCTGAGGGTGGGGTAGTTGAAGATGCTCGAGTACTTGGCCTTGCCGCTGTGCAGTTTGGCGATTTCTTCGTCGCGGTCAGCCCCCAGGGTTTCCATGGCGCTGTACAGGTACAGGCCGTGGCCGGCTTCGTCCTGAATCTTGGCCATCAGCTGCAGTTTGCGCTTGAGGCTGGGGGCACGGGTGACCCAGTTGCCTTCGGGCAGCATGCCGACGATTTCAGAGTGGGCGTGCTGGGAGATCTGCCGGATGAGGGTCTGGCGATAGGCCTCGGGCATCCAGTTCTTGGCTTCGATCTTGATTTCGGCGTCGATCTTTTCCTGGAAGTTGCGTTCCTCGGGGGACATCTCTTCCAGCGACTTGATGCGCTTGACTCCGGTTTCCACTAGCTGTGCGTACATGTGCTGCGACTCCTGCTAAGGCATGAGTCATTTGTAAGCGATACAAAACATAACGTCAAACACTTTTATGTGTATCAAGTAAGATTTGTGTATCACGTTTACAGCCAAGAGGGCTGTCGGGCAGCAGCGCGTGCCCGGCAGAACGCAGGCAAAAAAAGGCCCCGGACAATGCCGGGGCCGAAATGGCAGCCGAATGGGTCAGCTGGCCAACCGTCTGTCGAACACGTGGCACGCCTTGCCCTCGGAGCGCTTGAGCGTGCCGCAGGGCTGCAGGTGCACCTGGGTGCTGATACCGATGTAAGTCTTGATCTGTTTGCTCAACTCCCCGACAACCAGCTTGCGCTGGCCCTCGTCAAGGTGCTGGCACTCTGCACGCAGCTCCACGTGCACCTGGACACTGTCCAGATTTCCATTGCGATACAGATGAATCTCATAAAGCTCAGAAAGCTGTTTTATTTTTAGCACCTGTTCCTCGATCTGAGTCGGGAACACATTGACCCCGCGAATGATCAGCATGTCGTCACTGCGGCCGGTGATCTTGCCGATCCGCCGCATCGGCCGAGCGGTGCCCGGCAGCAGCCGGGTGAGGTCGCGGGTGCGATAGCGCACCATCGGCAATGCCTCCTTGCTCAGCGAGGTGAATACCAGCTCGCCCAGTTGGCCATCCGGCAGCACTTCGCCGGTGGCAGGGTCGATGATTTCGGGATAGAAGTGGTCTTCCCAGATGGTCGGGCCGTCCTTGGTCTCTATGCACTCCATTGCCACCCCGGGCCCCATGATTTCCGAAAGGCCGTAGATATCGAGGGCATTGATGCCCAGACGCTGCTCGATCGAGCGGCGCAGCTCGTCGGTCCATGGCTCGGCACCAAAAATGCCCAGGCGCAGCTTGAGGTCGTGCGGGTCGATGCCTTGGCGCTCGATTTCATCAGCCAGGTTGAGCATGTAGGACGGGGTGACCATGATGATGTCGGGCTGGAAGTCGCGAATCAGCTGCACCTGCTTTTCGGTCTGGCCACCGGACATGGGGATCACGGTGCAGCCCAGGCGTTCGGCACCGTAGTGCGCGCCGAGCCCGCCGGTGAACAGCCCGTAGCCGTAGGACACATGCACCTTGTCACCTTTGCGCCCGCCGGCCGCACGAATCGAACGGGCAACCACATTGGCCCAGGTGTCGATATCGTTCTGGGTGTAGCCGACCACCGTCGGCTTTCCGGTGGTGCCACTGGAGGCATGCAGGCGCACCACTTCTTCCTGGGGCACGGCAAACATGCCGTAGGGGTAGTTGTCGCGCAGGTCGTTCTTGCCGGTGAAGGGGAACTTCGCCAGGTCTTCCAGGCACTTGAGGTCATCAGGGTGGATGCCGTACTCGGCAAAGCGCTGGCGGTACAACGGCACATTGTCGTAGGCGTGCTTCAGGCTCCAGCGCAGACGCTCCAGCTGGTGCTGGCGCAGGGCATCGACGCTGGCGGTTTCCATCGGGTCCAGCAGGGCACGATCGGCATCATGGTACATGTTCATGGCTTCACTCGAATTGTTCTTGTACGCCGCGCGCCAGCGGTTGCAGGCCACGCGGTGAGTGTCATGGAGGCAGCATATACGGCTGCGTTCAGTTCGGTAACAAGCGCAGGGTCTGAACCGCTCAGAGGCGCTCGATGATCATGGCAATGCCTTGGCCTACGCCGATGCACATGGTGCACAGGGCGTAGCGGCCGGCCGTTTCTTCAAGCTCGTGCAAGGCAGTGGTCACCAACCGGGCACCGCTCATGCCCAGGGGATGGCCCAGGGCGATGGCACCGCCGTTGCGGTTGACTCGCGGGTCGTCGTCGGCCAGGCCCAGCTCGCGCAACACGGCCAGCCCCTGGGCGGCAAAGGCCTCGTTGAGTTCGATGACATCCATGTCAGCCAGTGCCAGACCGGTGAGCGCCAGCACCTTGCGGGTCGCAGGCACCGGCCCGATGCCCATCAGCCTGGGCTCAACCCCGGCCACAGCCATGCCGACGATGCGCCCGCGCGCCTTCAGGCCGTGGCGGCGGGCCGCGGCGCTGCTGGCCAGCAGCAGGGCGCAAGCGCCGTCATTCACGCCGGAGGCATTACCGGCCGTTACGCTACCGCCTTCACGAAACGGCGTGCCGAGCCGAGCCAGCTGCTCCAGCGTGGTGTCGCCGCGTGGGTGCTCGTCATGCTCGACCACTTTGGACGGGCCTTTACGCTGCGGGATTTCGACCGGCACGATTTCCCGCGCCAGGCGGCCGCGGGCCTGAGCGGCTGCAGCCTTGTGCTGGCTGCGCAGGGCAAAGGCATCCTGATCGGCGCGCGAGATGCCGAACTGTTCAGCCACGTTTTCGGCCGTTTCCGGCATCGAATCGATGCCGTAGGCGGCCTTCATCAGCGGGTTGACGAAACGCCAGCCGATCGTGGTGTCGAACAGATCGGCCGCACGCCCGAATGCCTGCTCCGACTTACCCATCACAAACGGCGCACGCGACATGGATTCCACACCACCGGCCAGCATGAGCCCTGCTTCACCACAGCGCAGGGCACGTGCCGCATTGCCGATGGCATCAAGGCCGGAACCGCACAGGCGGTTGATCGTGGTCCCTGGTACTTCGACTGGCAGCCCGGCCAGCAGGCTCGCCATGTGAGCCACGTTGCGGTTGTCCTCGCCGGCCTGGTTGGCGCAGCCGAAGATAACGTCATCAATGGCTTTCCAGTCCAGTTCGGGGTGGCGCTGGATCAAGGCTTTGAGCGGGATAGCCGCCAGGTCGTCGGCGCGCACACTGCTCAGGGCCCCGGCATAGCGGCCAATGGGGGTGCGCACGGCGTCGATGATCAAGGCATCGGCGTGAGTCGGTTCATTCATCTTGCGTCTCCTGTGCCAGCACGGTGCCGCGCACTCTGTAGGATTTGCCATGGAACATCGCCACCAGCTCACCGCGCTGGTTGTCGATGCGCACGTCGTACAGGCCGGTGCGGCCTTTGCGGCTGACTTCGCTGGCGTGGGCGGTGAGCACGTCATCGCGCAGTGCCGGGGCCAGGTAGTCGATGGTGCAGCCCAGCGCCACCGTGGCCTGGTCGTAGCTATTGCAGGCGAAGGCGAACGCCGAATCGGCCAACGCGAACAGGAAACCGCCATGGCAGGTGCCATGCCCCTGGATCATGTCGGCACGTACCGCCATGCGCAGGCTGGCCCGGCCCGGGCCGGCATCCAGCAGGCTGATACCCAGGCCCTGAGTGGCCGGGTCGCGGGCGAACATGGCGTCGGCACAGGCTTGTGCCAGTTCCACTTCAGTCATGTAGGGTGCCTCCTTTGGCTTCACAGCGGCGTAACAACAGGGAAGGGCGGTAGCGGCTCTCGCCATAGCTGCGCTGCAGGTTGTCGAGCACGCGCAGGGTATGGGCAATACCGATGTTCGCCGCCCAGGCCAGCGGGCCGCAGGGGTAATTGACGCCGGCGCGCATGGCCAGGTCGATGTCGGCGGCGCTGCCGACGCCCTGAAGCACCGCATCGGCGGCCTCGTTGGCAAGCATTGCCACGGTGCGCAGTACCACCAGGCCGGGCAGGTCGGCGACACCGGTCACTTTCAGGCCGGCACGCTGCAGCAGGGCTACGGCCTGGTCACGGGCGCTGTCGCAGGTATCCGCTGACCAGCTGATGGCAATGCGCGTGGCGCTGCTGTAGTCCAGCGCAAGGTCGAGCAGCACCAGGTTGCGCAGCCCGTCCTCACGGGCACGTTGGCTAGCCAGGCGGCCGTCGGACAGGGCCAGGGTGGCGTCGCCCACCTGGATCAGGCCACTACCGGCGCGCTGGGTCACGGCAATACCGCTTTGGCGAAGGCGCTCGACCAGCGGTTGCATCACCCCCAGGTTGCCCTCGACAACGCAGGCCTCTGCGCGGGAGGAGCTGTGCAGTTCGGCCGGCTGCGGGCGCTCGACGCCTTCGGCATAGCGATAGAAGCCTTGGCCGGTCTTGCGCCCCAGGTGACCGGCGTCCACCAGTTCTTTCTGCACCAGCGAAGGCTGGAAGCGGAAATCGCCATAGAAAGCATCGAATACGGAACAGGTGACAGCGTAATTGACGTCATGGCCAATCAGGTCGGTCAGCTCGAACGCCCCCATGCGAAAGCCACCCGCGTCACGCATCAGCGCATCCAGGCTGGCGCAGTCGGCGGCACCTTCCTGCAGCAGGCGCAGGCTTTCGGCATAGAACGGCCGCGCTACCCGGTTGACGATGAAGCCCGGTGTAGAGCGCGCATGGACCGGCTGCTTGCCCCAGGCCTGGGCAGTGGCGTAGATGCATGCGGCGACTGCAGGGTCGGTTGCCAGGCCCGATACCACCTCGACAAGCGCCATCAGCGGTGCCGGGTTGAAGAAGTGCATACCGACCACGTGCTGCGGGCGTTCAAGGCCAGCGGCGAGGCTGGTGATGGACAGTGACGAAGTATTGCTGGCAAGGATACAGTCGGCCGCGCACAGGGTTTCGAGCTGACTGAACAGCGCCTGCTTCACCTGCAGGTTTTCGACGATGGCTTCAATCACCAGGCCGGCATCTGCCAAGGCTTCGAGTGTATCGACCGGGCACAGGCGGGCATTGATCGTTTCGCGTTCAGCGGCCAGTAACTTTCCTTTGTCCACCAGCCGGGTCAGTTGGCGATCGATACCCGTCACCGCCTGGGCGGCAGCACCCGGGCGGTTGTCGTAGAGCTTGACGGGGTGACCGGCCTGGGCCGCGACCTGGGCGATACCGGCGCCCATGGCGCCGGCACCAATCACCGCCACCTGCACATTGCTTGCGAGTGCGCCCATGTTCAGCGCCCCTTGAAGGCTGGCGTGCGTTTGTTCATGAAGGCGTTCACGCCTTCGCGGTAGTCCTCGCTGCGCCCGGCCAGGCGCTGCAGGTCGCGCTCCAGCTCCAGCTGCGCCTCAAAACCGTTGTCGAAACTGGCATTGAGGCTGCGCTTGATCAGTGCCAGGCCGTAGGTGGGCTGGGCGGCGAGGTGGCGGGCGAGGGTGAGGGCTTCATCACGCAGCGCGGCATCATCCACCACGCGGTAGATCAGCCCCCATTGCTCGGCCTGTTCAGCGCCAAGGCGCTCGCCCAGCATGGCCAGCGCCTTGGCCCGGGCCATGCCGACCAAGCGCGGCAGCAGCCAGGTACCGCCGGAGTCCGGCACCAGGCCGATCTTGCAGAAGGCCTGGATGAAACTGGCCGAGCGGGCGGCCAGCACCAGGTCGCAGGCCAAGGGAATGTTGGCACCGGCACCGGCTGCCACGCCGTTGACCGCACAGATCACCGGCAAAGGCAGGTCGCGCAGGGTGCGCACCAGCGGGTTGTAGAACTTGTCGATCGATTGGCCCAGGTCAGGCATTTCGGCGCCTGGGGCAACGTTGCGGTCGGACAGGTCCTGTCCGGCGCAGAAGCCGCGGCCTTCAGCCGTCAGCAGCAGCACCCGCGCGTCACTGCTTTGGCGCACTTGCTTGAGCGCTTCGCGCACCTCCAGATGCATGTCCGTATTGAAGCTGTTCAGCTGCTCGGGGCGGTTCAATGAAAGGAAGGCAACGCCGTCCTCGATGGAAAACAGGATGTGCTGGAAAGTCATGACAGACTCGCTCCGTCAGTCGAGAGAATGATGATCAGCGCCCCTGGAAACGGGCCTGGCGCTTTTCCTGGAAGGCGCGGATGCCTTCATCGCGGTCGGCGGTGCCCGCCAGCAGGGTGAAGGCATGGCGCTCGAAGCGCAGGCCGCTGGCCAGGTCGGTATCACCGGCCTTCAGTAACGCCTCCTTGGCCAGGCGCACAGCCAGCGGCGCTTTGGCGGCGATGCTGCGGGCAACCTGCATGGCGCGTTCTACGGTGAGTTCGGGCTGGGTGATTTCGCTGACCAGGCCGGCCTGCTGGGCGCGGAGGGCAGTGATGGCTTCCCCCGTCAGCACCATCTGCATGGCCAACGGCTTACCGACAGCACGTAACAGGCGCTGGGTGCCGCCAGCACCGGGGATGATGCCAAGGTTGATTTCCGGCTGGCCGAAACGGGCGTCGGTCCCGGCGATGACGATGTCGGCGCACATTGCCAGTTCACAGCCGCCACCCAGGGCATAGCCGTTGACTGCGGCAATCAGCGGTTTGGCGAATGCGGCGATGCTTTGCCAATGCGCTACGCGCGGGTCATTGAGGATGCCGACCAGGTCGCGATCAGCCATCTCGCGGATGTCGGCGCCTGCGGCGAATGCTTTGGCACTGCCGGTAATCACTGTGGCCCGGACATGCTCGTCGTCCCCGGCAGCCTGCAGCGCAGCAGCCAGTTCTGCCAGTAGCTCGGTGCACAGGGCATTCAAGGCCTCGGGCCGTTGCAGGGTAATGAGCTGAACGCCGTGTTCGGGCGCCTGCACATCGATATATCGCGGCATCTCGGGTTCCTCTGGCTGCACGCACGGCACATCGCGTGGCCGGCATTTTTTGGAATTGTTTGCAGGGGCGTAATGCGGGATCACGACCAGGTGAGGTCAGTATATGCTCTATGCGATACATCAATGCAAGGTTCAAAATATATTCGCGTATCTCTTTTTTATTTTCCAGCGGCCAAAGCCGCAGAGCAATGCCTGCAGAAGAATCGGTTCATCTAGTTATTTTCTGGTATTTACCGCCGGTTTTTGCCTGGCAGAATCAAATCAACATAAGCGATACACGATTGACGACCAAACAGCTTCTGATACAAGATCGAAAGAAATTTCAAATCATTTCAGGAGTGATGCCATGCCTTGCTATCGACTGGACGGCCTGACGCCCGTGGTTCACCCGACAGCCTACGTGCACCCCAGTGCAGTCCTGATCGGCGACGTCATCGTTGGACCCCGCTGCTACATCGGCCCACTGGCATCGCTCAGGGGCGATTTCGGCCGCATCGTGCTGGAGGAGGGCGCCAACTTGCAGGACACCTGCGTGATGCACGGTTTCCCGGGGGGCGACACCGTAGTAGAGCGTAACGGGCACATCGGCCATGGCGCCGTGCTGCACGGCTGTCGCGTCGGCGAAGATTCATTGATCGGCATGAACGCCGTGGTGATGGATGGCGCCCATGTAGCACCTCGCTGCATCGTCGCGGCCACCGCCTTCGTCAAAGCTGGCTTCGAATGCGCGGCGCAGAGCCTGGTGATGGGGTCGCCAGCCCAGGTCAAACGCCCACTGAGCGAGAAGGAGCTGGCCTGGAAACAGCGCGGGACGACGGAGTACCAGCACCTGGCGCAGCGCTGCATGAACAGCATGGTCGAATGCCCGCCGCTGGCCGAGGCAGAGCCGGGGCGCCCGCGCATGGAAGACACCGGGGTCAGGCCCAAGGGCCAGGCGAGCGCATGAGCCTGGCAGTGACACGCAATGGCCAGGCGGCCCGCCGCACAGGTATAGTCGGTGCTTTATCCGCGCACAGTTCGCCCATGAGCACTCTTGCCCCACTGAACCACTTGATCACCCGCTTTCAGGAACAGACGCCGATCCGCGCCAGTTCCCTGATCATCACGTTGTACGGCGATGCCATCGAGCCGCACGGCGGTACAGTCTGGCTCGGTAGCCTGATCAACCTGCTGGAGCCGATCGGCATCAATGAACGGCTGATACGCACGTCGATCTTTCGCCTGACCAAAGAAGGTTGGCTCACTGCAGAAAAGGTGGGCCGACGCAGTTATTACAGCCTGACAGGCACTGGCCGTCGGCGTTTCGAAAAAGCCTTCAAGCGCGTCTATAGCCCAAGCCAGCCAGCCTGGGACGGGGCTTGGACGCTGGTGTTGCTGTCGCAACTCGAGGCGGGTAAACGCAAGGCCGTGCGTGAAGAGCTGGAGTGGCAGGGGTTTGGTGTCATGGCGCCGAACCTGCTGGGTTGCCCACGGGCAGACCGTGCCGACCTGGTGGCCACGTTGCGTGATCTTGAGGCGGGCGACGACAGTATCGTCTTCGAAACCCACACCCAAGAGGTGCTCGCGTCCAAGGCGATGCGCGCCCAGGTGCGGGAAAGCTGGCGTATCGACGAACTGGGGCAGCAATACAGCGAGTTTATCCAACTGTTCAGGCCGCTGTGGCAAGGTTTGAAAGAGCAGCCGTTGCTGGATGCCCAAGATTGCTTCCTTGCGCGCACGCTGCTGATTCACGAGTACCGCCGCTTGCTGCTGCGCGACCCGCAACTACCCGACGAGCTGCTGCCAGGGGACTGGGAGGGAAGGGCTGCGCGACAGTTGTGCCGTAACCTCTACCGACTGGTGTTTGCCAAAGCCGAAGAATGGTTGAATGCAGCGCTGGAAACAGCAGATGGCCCATTGCCGGACGTGAGCGAGAGTTTTTACAAGCGTTTTGGCGGGTTGGCTTGAGGGGAGTGCTCGCCTCACAGTGCCGCGGCCAACATTCACGGCCTCGAGCAGGGTGCCTTCAGGGGCCTTTGGCCTCACACTCAACGCCACCTTGTTCGAGCGCCATGAGTGCAGGCATATCAAGAATTTCTACCAACCTGCCATGCAGGTCGACGATACCCAGCGCGCGCAGACGGGCGACGGATCGGCACACGGTTTCCAGGCGTAGACCCAGGTACGAAGCCATGTCTTCACGAGACATCCGCAACATGAAGCCATGGGCAGAGTAACCGCGGCTGACGAAGCGCCTGGAGAGCCCCACCAGGAAGCTGGCCAGCCGCTGTTCTGCAGTCAGGTTGCACAGCATCAGCACACGCCCGTGCTCACGCACGATCTCGCGGCTCATCAAGCGATTCAGGCTTTGCTGCAGGTCCGGAAACTCACGCGCCAGGGTTTGCAAGCGGCGATAGGGGACAGGGCAGACTTCGCTGTCTTCCAGGGCAATGGCGTCACAGACATGGTGCTCTGTGGCAATGGCATCGAGGCCGAGTACATCGCCCGGCATCCAGAAGTTGATCACCACGCCTTGCCCCTCGGCGGTGTTCAGGCTGGTCTTGAAACTGCCGCAGCGTAAGGCATAGAGCATGGTCAGCGGATCGTTGGCATTGAACAGCGCGGCGCCCTTGCGAATGCGCATGCGTGGGCCTATCAACGCGCCCAGGCAGCTGTTTTCGTCAACTGGCAGGCCAGTGGGGAGGCACAGGCCGCTTACCCGGCAATCCAAGCAGTGGTTCACCAGCGGTTTGAGGTGAATAGGGTTTGCCTTGGGCAAAGGGTTGGGTGAGTCGAGCAGGGTGACCTTCAGCTGGCCAGGCATTTTCAGGCCTCCTTCGCATTTTGGAGGCCGCTTTGGGCCCCCGCGCCATTACGCGCACCGAGCCCGACGGGCGACCAATCAGCAAGCATGTCCCGCGAGTGGGGGGCATTGAGGCGGCTTGTAAGCCGTTCGACAAACCGCTCGGCTTCGGCCGCCGTACTGAAACCCACCCGCCAGTCATCCATGCGCACCCAACAGCGTCCCTGCTCTGTGTTCTTCTCGACGTAAACGTTCATCAGGGCCTCCAAAGCATGTATCGGTCGACAATGCAGGAAGGCGTCCCTGCCGGCAGCGGAGGTGAAGCTCAGGGCGGGGTCGCCATGGCGCGCCTGCGGGGCCTGAAGTGGCTGTGATCTGGGTACAGGGTGCGCCAGCGAAGTCCCGAGGTATTGATCCGCGTCAAGTTCTTGCGCCCTGGGCAATGCCATTGGTCGGCAGGTGCCTCCAGTTGATAAACATCAAGTTCGCAACACGTAGGTGGCAGATGCTTTACCTACGTATCGCAACCTCAGAGGTGTGCCATGGAAACTCCGCAAAGACTGCTGCTGATCGCCTCCCCCCTGATGCGCCGAACCCCGGTCTATGACCGGGCTGCTGCGCTGGCCAAGGCCAAGGGAATGGCGCTGCACATCGTCGCTTTCGACTACGTGGAAGGGCTTGCCACGGCGGGCCTGGTGAATGACCAAGCGCTGGCAGTCATGCGCGAGGGTTACGTGCAGCAGCACCGTGAATGGCTGGAAACCCAGGCGTTGCCGATGCGGCGCAATGGTGTCACCGTCACAACCGAGGTGGTGTGGGTGCAGCAGCCCTTGAATGAGATCCTGATACACTTGCGTGAGCAACCGTTTGCCATGCTGATCAAAGAGCTCGAGCATGAGCCTTGGTGGATGCGCGCAATGTTCACCTCGCTGGATATCCAGTTGCTGCGCGAAACGCGAATACCCTTGCACCTGGTACACAAGGCCAGCCATGCGTTGCCACACAGGATTCTGGCGGCGGTGGACCTGTCCAGGCCGGAGGATCAGTTTGAAGGCTTCAACGACCTGATCATCAGCGAAGCGCTGAAGCTGACATTGCAGTGCAATGCCCAGATCGAGTTGCTGTACGCCTACGACTTGGGTTCCATGTACCTGGACGCCGGCGGCAGCCGGGAACATTCGTTCCTGTTCGATTCAAACGATGCCCAGACCTTGCATGACGCTCAAAGCGCTGCCTTCCAGGAGCTTGCCGAACGCAACGGCATCGCCGTCGAACACCGCCATATGCGCATAGGCGACCCGGCAAAGGCCCTGGCGATATTCATGGATAACAATGATATCGACGTACTGGTCATGGGCAGTTATCACCACCGTGGCATCGGCTGGTTCATCGGCAGTACTGCCGAGCGCGTTATGCATCGGTTGTCCAGCAGTGTGCTGGTGATTTCTCCAGAGCGCTCCCAAGGCTGAAGCACAAGGCCCGCAAGGGCCTTGTCTTTTCAAGGCCGCAGGTCAAGTTCGTGCAGAATCTCGCTCACATCGCCGCCCGGGTAGCGTGAGGTGAAGCCCAGTGCCTTGACCAGCCGGTGCATGGCATAGTTGCTGGCCAGATCCCTGGAGACCATGCACTGAAAGCCATTGCGTCGCGCGGCTGCAATCAGGTGTTGCATCAGGCGCTTGCCCAACCCCTTGCGCTGCCAGTCTTCGCTGACCGCCACTGCACATTCGCAACGTTGACTGCCAGGTATGCCCGCATAGCGGCTGACGCCGATCTGTTGCAACTGACCGTCTACATGAACCAAGGCGACATAGGCCATGCGCTGGTGGTAGTCCACGGGCATGTCTTGCGTGTCCAAGCTAGGCAAGCCGCCGCTGAGTCCGGCAATGAGGCGAAAGCGCCGTGATTCATATGCGATTGTGCTCAGAAAACGCTTGTCCCGTTCGCGGTCTTCTTCGCGCAGTGGGCGGATCAGCACCGCCGAACCGTCCTCGAGGTTTTCGACCCAGTGTTCGCAGGTCTGTGGCTGTGCTGTTTGCTGCCCGTTCATGACGCCTCCCGTTGCTTGATCAGTACCTGGTGCAGCCGTTTTAACGTGGCGGGCCGTTTCGGTTCTGACAATCATCAAGTTCAGCCTGGGTAGCGGTTTTCTGATCTGCATCAAGCAGCAGCGGTCCTGTGCGCGGAATATCGTCAGCATCACACCCACTCACGAAAGCGCGGAGGTTCACCATGGGGCAATATCGACAATTGCTGGTGCTGCTGACCGAGGTAGAACCGCATTCCGCCGCTTTGCGCAGAGCCCTTGCCTTGGCGCATGTCAGCGGCGCCAGCGTGCATGTACTGGGCTTGTTCGAGCCAAGCGAGGAGCACCTTCTGCGCGAAGAGCGGCTGAACGAGGCCGATATCAAGCGCCAGTACGAGCATTATCGCGCTCAGTTGACGGGACTGGTCGAGCGGCATCGCGGCAGCGGTATAACGCTGACGGTCGACAGCCTGAATGCGGAGGATATCCGCAGCCAGGCGATCGATTACATCAGCGAACTGCAGCCCGATATGGTCATCAAGGACAGCGAAGCTGCGTCGGCCCTGGTGCGCATGTTCGGCACCCCACTGGATTGTGCGCTGATGCGAGGTTTCAAAGGCGTCAGCCATTTCGTGCCGGCGGCGGCCACTTCATTGCCGCGGCGTGTGCTGGTCGCCGTGGATACTGCGTTCAGCGAGACGCCTGCCGTCCAGGCGTGCTTCAATCGTGGACTGATTCGTGCTGGCCAGGCGCTGGCGTTACAGTGTGACGCGCACCTGCATCTGCTATCGGCCTACAACCTGGCAGGGGTATTTGCCTCGGACATGAATGTCACCCAGGCGTGGATCGACGAGATGCGCGAGGCACTGCAGGAGCCTTTCGAAGCGCTGGCCGATGCCGAAGGCGTCGCGCCGGACCGCCGACATTTCATGGAAGGAGGCCCGGTACAGGTGATCCGGGAACAGGTCGCAGCCCTGGACATCGACGCGGTGGTGATGGGCGTGGTGCAGCCCGAAGGCCTGGACAAACTATTGGGAGACACCACCGAGCGTATCGTCAGCCGCCCACCGTGCAGCGTGCTCGCCGTTCATCCCCAAATAGCCGAAAGTTGGGAGCCTTGGCCATGCAACTGACATTTCTTGGCGGCACTGGCACCGTGACCGGCAGCAAGTTCTTGTTGACCCGTGACAGCACGCGGGTATTGGTCGACTGCGGACTCTTCCAGGGTTTCAAGCAACTGCGCCTGCGCAACTGGCAGCCACTGCCCCCGGCGCTGCGGGCGCTCGATGCGGTGGTGCTGACCCACGCCCACCTTGACCACAGTGGTTATCTACCGGTGCTGGTTCGGGAAGGCTACCGCGGGCCGATCTACGCCACACCGGCGACGTGCGCCTTGGCGGAAATCCTCCTGCTCGACAGTGCACGGCTGCAGGAAGAGCAGGCCGAACATGCCAATCGCCACGGTTACTCCAAGCATGCGCCGGCGCAACCGCTCTATACCGAGCAGGATGCCAAACGTGCCCTGGCACTGTTTCGGCCCGTAGCGTTACACCAGGTGACCATGATCGCCGAGGGCATGGAGTTGCTGTTGCGTACCGCCGGACATATTCTGGGGGCGGCCACGGTCCAGATCAGCGCCGAAGGGCAGACCGTGCTGTTTTCGGGTGACCTCGGCCGCCCTCAGGATCCGATCATGCGTGCGCCTGAGCTGGTCAGGACGGCGGACGTGCTGTTGATCGAATCTACCTATGGCGATCGCCAGCATCCCGCCGAATCGACCGAGCAGTACCTGGCCAAGGTCATCAACGAAACGCTCCTGCGCCATGGCATTACCCTCGTACCCTCGTTCGCCGTTGGCCGCGCCCAACTGCTCATGTATTACCTGTACACGCTCAAGCGCGACCGGCTGATCCCTGATATCCCGATCTACCTGAACAGTCCGATGGCCACCGACGCCACCGCCCTGTACCAGCAGTACCGCAGTGAGCATCGGCTGACCGCAGCCGAGTGCGCCGCCATGTGCAGAGGCACGCACATCGTCCGGACGGTCGATGAGTCCAGGCACCTGGACCAGCTGCGCGAGCCCGCAGTGATCATCGCCGCCAGTGGCATGGCGACCGGTGGACGGGTGCTTCACCACCTGAAGGCACTGGCGCCAAACCCGCGCAACAGCATTCTGTTCTCCGGCTTTCAAGCCGGGGGGACGCGGGGTGCCGATATCGTCGCGGGCGCCCACAGTGTGCGGTTGCAAGGCGAGGATGTGCCCATCCGTGCACAGGTGCACGCGATGGAGAATCTTTCTGCGCACGCCGATGCCGATGAAATCATGGAATGGTTGCGCGGGTTCACCCGGCCACCCCGTCAGACCTATGTGATTCATGGCGAGCCACACGCTGCCGACACCTTGCGGCGGCGGATCAGCCTCGAACTCGGCTGGCAAGTGTGCGTGCCTGAATATCAGGAAACGGTTGCCATCGACCCTGTTCGCTAGAGGCTGTTTTCCACGCAACATCACCGAGTATCAAGGCTTTTCATACAGCCCAGGCTGGCACGGGAGGTATTCATGAACACACAAGCTAGGGCGAAACTGAGAGCGTGGTTGCATCGCCCCAAGGGCAGCCTGGGTTGGATCGTAGCGATCCTTGTGTTACTGCTCGCCGCATCGGCCTACCGCGGGCTGAGCCCCACCTGGCGCCTGCCCATGCACAATCCGGTCGTGATGCTGGCCTTGCTGACCTTGAGCGTGGCGCTAGGCTGGGCGGTGCAGCGGGGCGTGAAGCGCACCGTTGGCAAAGCCATTTTCAACGGCTTGGAGACTGGCTGGCAGGCCAGACTGGCGTTCCTTCGCTCAGTGGCTCGGGAATCGAACATCCTGCTGGTGGTGCTGTTGTGCCTGGCCCTGCTGGGCACGAGCACCTTGTGGTTGGCAGGGCGCTCAGTGACGCAGATCGTGGCGAACTGCGAGGCCAACCTGCAGGCTCAAGTGGATATACCCGAAGATGAAAAACTCACCGCGCTTGTCGGCAAACCGGTGTGCACGTGCCTGGCGCAGACCTTCATGGAGCGCAACGGTGTGCTGCGCATGGCCTTGTTCGAAACCCCCATGCAGGAAGTGAGCGGCTTGAAGGTGCTCACTGCAGATGATGAGCAGCGCTGTCTTGAACAGTTCGACCTGCTGCCCGAGGAGCCCCAGGCAACCGCGCCTTGAGCCGGCCCGCCTGTCGGTGCCCTGGCACCGGACGCCGCAGCCAGACGACTGAACCGCCGCTATTTGGCTTTCCAGTACTTCTGCATTTCCAGGAAGAGAAACGAAGCGGTCCAGGTGATCAGCACCAGGCCGGTCAATGCCTGCAGGCCGGTCAGGTATTTCAGGTGCCCGCTCGGGGTGATGTCGCCGAAACCGATGGTGGTATAGGTGGTGAAGGAAAAGTACACGCAGTCCAGGAAACTCCCGTCGAAATTGCCGCTGAGTGTGCCCCAGCCGTCGGCATGGGCCATCAGGTAATACACCAGGGCAAAGCACCAGACCTCAAGGGCATGGGCCAGCAGTGCGCCGAGCACACCCGCCACGATGCGAAACCGGCTCCAGAGGTTCAGGCGGGGTAGCCAGTCATTCAGGCGCAGCAAGCATTCGTAGTGAATGATCACCACCAGGATCACGACCAGCATGTTGATCAGCGTGACAGTGAGCATCGCAGGTTCCTGATTGGCGGTTCATTTCAAGTTGTCGACCAACGCATGGATGGTAGCTCATTGGCCTGCGGCAGCAACGCTAGGATTTCTTCACTAGCAGGTGCAAAGTGGCGCCTAGGGGGCATTGATATTTATCAAGAACGAACCAGCACCTGCTTCGATAATGACATCGCATGCAACCCAGGCAACGCGCCGGGAGGTACCCATGACGCCGTATCGCCGGATTCTGCTTATCATGACCGAGGCCCAAGCCAATGCCGCGCTGTCCCGGGCCATGGCCTTGTCTGCGGCGTCCGGTGCGAGTTTGCATGTACTGGGCATCCATGAATCTGGTGCACTGCGCCTGCCTCACGAATTGCAGGAAGCCCCACTTCATTCGGCCTCGTTCATGCATTTCAGTACCGAACTCAAAGCACTGCTGGATGAGCAGTCATTCGTTGGGGCTCGGCCAGGTTTCGAGGCAGTTGAAACCTCCAATCCGCGTGATCAGCTGCCAGCGTGCATTGCCCGCTACGCGCCTGATTTGGTGATCAAGGGCTGCCCGGGCCACTCCCTGCTCGAGCAGATCGCTCGGACCTCGCTCGACCAGGCGCTGCTGCATGGGAGTGAGACGCCGTTGTTGTTCGTACCGGCGGATGCCCCAGCCATCCCCCAGAACATTCTGGTCGCAGTGGATGTCGCCAACCCGTCGCCACACAACGACGCCCTCAACCATGCCCTGGTCGCGGCAGGTCAGCAACTGGCGACTCAATGCAAGGGGCAGTTGCACCTGCTCTCGGCTTACGACCTGCCCATCGCCATGCTGGCCAACCCTGACCTTGCCGGCCCTTGGGTGAACCAATTACGCGAGTCACTGCAGCTGCCTTTCGATGCGTTGGCCGATGCACATGGCATCGCCTACACGCACCGGCATTTCAGCGAAGGTGCGCCCCTGCGCGTGATCAAGTCCTACATCGCCACGCTGAAAATCGATGCAGTGGTGGTCGGCACCGTGCAGCCCAGGCATTGGGCCAAGGTGATCGGCGATACCACCGAGCGGCTTGTCAGCCATGCACCGTGCAGCATCCTGACGATCAGGTCTGCACCCGCCAGCTGACTTCATTAAGATGGCATCTTTTCTTGTCTCTGATTCGACAATGGAGCGCTGAGATGTTTGTTGATATGGCTGCCTTCACGCCGTGGTCGGCATTGGCAGGCGGGGCGTTGATCGGTTTGGCCGCTGGGCTGTTCGCCGTTGCGAACGGGCGCATCGCGGGCATCAGCGGTTTGCTCGGTTCTATGCTGCAAAGTGGTGGGGAAGGGCGGGGCGAAAAAGTGTGCTTTTTGCTGGGACTCCTTGCCGCGCCACTTTCCTGGCAACTGTTCTCAGCAATGCCTCCCGTTCATTTCAGTGTGGCGCCTTGGCTGCTTATGGTCTCGGGAATTCTGGTAGGCCTCGGTACCCGCTATGGCAGTGGCTGCACCAGCGGCCATGGCGTTTGTGGCTTGTCACGCCTGTCGCCTCGTTCGGCAGTGGCGACGCTGTGCTTCATGGCAGCAGGCTTTGCCACGGTCTTCGTGGTCAGGCATGTACTTTCAGGAGCATGAAATGAAGCGGATCAGTGGCTTTATCGCTGGGTTGCTGTTCGGCATGGGGATATTGCTATCCGGTATGGCAAACCCTGCCAAGGTGCTGGGGTTTCTCGACATTGCCGGGCAGTGGGACCCGTCGCTGGGACTGGTCATGGTGGGTGCGATAGGTGCCGCACTGTTGCCGATGACTTGGGCGCGACGTCATACCACGGCCTTGCTGGGAGGTAAGATACAGCTGCCTGCCAGGCGCGACATCGACCGTCGACTCGTCGGCGGGAGCCTGGTTTTCGGCATAGGCTGGGGGCTTGCCGGCGTATGTCCGGGGCCGGTGCTGGTGTTGCTCGCCGGGGGGTACTGGCAAGCCTGGCTATTTGTGCTCGCGATGCTTGCCGGTATGGGATTATTCAATGTTGCGGAAGCGTTTCGCAGCCGTCATCAGGGCAGGGTTTGACGGTAAACAATTGAGTTCTGTTCGATATCAGAATAAGGCACTTACTGAGTGTAACTCTACTAAATGAATATTTAGCGTAGTTATTCCTTAAGGTTATTATAGGGGCAGGGTATGGCTAGCGGTACAAGCAAGTCAAAGGGTTTTGAAATACACTCGGAAATCCAGAAACTGATTGCCGAAACTGCAGCACTAAACCAGGATTCGACCAAGTTGAGTCGCGAAAATTTTTGGTATCCAGTGGCGATTTCTGTCGGGCTGATCACCGTTGTGGTCACTGTCACAGCGTTAATCTTGAGGCTGCTTCAGTGATCCCGCAGCTTGTCCGCCGATAGTCTGTTGAACTAGGGAAAGCCCAAATCCCGGGGCCGTTACTCTTGGAAAATCCCGATGCAACCGCATCAAAGCACCTCCTTAAGGGGTACGACATGATGGCAGTTGCCCAGGTGAATGCAGCCATTGGCATGGAAATTCTGCTGAAAACCTTCGTTGCCAGACCAAACGGTAATCATGGCCAGGTCGATGAAACCTACGACTTGGATATCGACCTTATCCAGGCCGCTCATCAAGATTTACAACGTGTCGGCAAAGTCGACATCAAACGAAAATGGGCTGATAAGCATGATCTGCTGACATTGTTTTATGCAGTGCCGGCCACACTCCGGAGCCACCTTGACCTAAGTCGGCACGAGGAATGTATTGAGCGTTATCGCAACGTTTTCACTAACTTATCCGTGCGAGGCCGACTCACCTGGTGGCTATGACGACACGCTGGTCCATATCCTTGGCGAGCTGATTGACAATGTCGTGTCTTGGTACCGCGAACGAGGCTGTGAGGATTTGTTTATCCTTTGCCATGGCATGACGCCAAATGTTCCATCTCAAGGCCAGAAAGGCGCCTGAGCGGACGTGGCCTAGCTTGCAATCTGCCCACCCCACGCCCCGGCAGCCCCATAAGAAGATGCTCATAATGCATATTATGTTAAATCATGTTCTATGTAAGGGCGCCAGGGTCAGTGTCCAATCCCACATACCTCCGGTCAAATTCCCGCAAACCCCCGTTACGTTTACTGGAGGCCAAATCGGATAAGCATGTTCTGGAGCGACAACGGTATGCCCTACATTGAGAACATCTGCAGAGACCGCTTTGCCATGCTCATCAGCCGAGAGCTTGAGCAGTTCGGTATCTGGGAGCTTACAGAGGCCGACATGCCCAAGTCTAAACGAGTGGACCTCGCGTTCGCCTGCGCTGACCTTCAGCTTCCAATTGAGGTCAATTGCCAGTGGCATGACGAGTCTTCAAAGAAGCGGGCCTGCCGAAGGCCCTTTACACTAGCCACTCGATGCGCCGGGGTTTTGCGACCTGGGCATCGGCGAATGGCTGGGACATCAAGGCACTAATGGGTTATGTCGGGTGGAAGGATATGAAGTCTGCGCTGCGCTATGTGGACTCACGCGTCTCTTTTGGCCACCTAGCAATCAAAGCCCAGCATGGGTACTGACGCCGAATTGACCCCTCTGGCGCTTAGGTGGCTCAGGTAGTTAAACCAGGAGAGACCTAACCGTCAGTCTTCGGCAGATACGGTACAGAGCAAACGATCCGCCCTCGCAGGAGGGCCACGATCACTCTCAATCGCTAGGTTAGGGATAGAAATTCCACCCTGCCCCTTTCCAAGCCGTCATGACCTGCTTACGCCACGGATGCGGCGCTCAGCCCCCCATGGTGACAGGTGGGCTAGCACGGTCTTGCCGGCGGTACGCGATTGTCTGTTCCGCTTGCCTCACGAGAGAATCGACGATGGCCTTGAAGAGCTTCACTTCAGAGTTGGTTTGGGCCTCCCAAGTGACAACGGACGGGCCCACCTTTACTTTGCGACCTCGTACAGCCTAAGACCTTTACCACGGTGTGTCTCAATGACGGTCGTTGAGTCCAGTAAACGCAACACCTTACGCAGGTAATAAAGTTGCACCTCAATACGCTTGGTGCCCGGGTCAAAATGGAAGCCCCAGACGCCCTTGAATATACTTTCGCGGCTAACGATATGATCCCCATTGCTGACCAGAAGCGTGAGTAGCCTGAAAGAAGTGCTCTTCACCACTATCCGCTTGTTTTTGCAGATAGCCTCACGTTTCGGGAGATCAAGGCTCAGGTCGGCAAAGGCAAGATCATGCGGGGTTGTGAGTGTGACTCTCATGTAATCTCGTCATCGGCAAGGCGTCATTCGCCCAAAATACCGTGATCAGCCACGCGCAACCATTGCAAAAATCTAGCCTAGCGATTCACTTTCTGAATTGGTTTTTCTCCACATTCACAAAGTAAGCACCAACTCACACAGCGCATTATAGCGACTCGCTCATAATCGAAACCCACTATGGGAGCCTGCAACTAAAGAACTACAGCGCAAACCTGTTAAAGGTTTCCTCAAGCAAATGTAGCGAGCGCTCTAAAATTGCAGCGATGGCGTTTGCCTGTGTCGTAGCATGAAGTCTATTTCCCCGCCTGACAAAAAGTTCATCACCAAAAAATAATCTCAAGTCACTAAGCGTGTTACTGATGGCGGGCTGAGTGACACCAAGCATCCTTGCGGCAGCACTTGCACTCCTCGCCCGGTGAACGGCAACAAAGACGACTAACTTATTGAGATCAAGGCACCGCAGGCGCGCCGGGTCAAAATCATAATTCTCAGTAGACAATCAAATCTCCCTCATGCGGCGGCATGAAAGCTTTAAAATATCGGCACTACGCGATGGTGCGCTAGGGACATGTACCTGAGAGTACCGGTGACTAACGCTCGGCACAACGCATTATTATGGAACCGAGTTCCGCAATGCCTGGAATCAATCAACGGTTATCAGCAGAGGCAATACGCGTATATTTCCATGATCAGCCCATCACAGCGCGCCCTAGAGAGATCCTAATGAGCATACTTTTTACGCCCTACTTCTTGTCAGGCCTCACGTTGAAGAATCGCGTGGTCATGGCCCCCATGACGCGCGCACGCGCTGAAACGACAGTTCCCGATGACCTGACTGTGCTGTACTACCAGCAACGCGCTGGTGCCGGACTGATCATCACCGAAGGTGTACCCGTTTCGGTGCAAGGGCGGGGATACCTGTTCAACCCCGGGTTGTATACGCAAGAACAAGTCGAAGGATGGAAAAGGGTCAACGCAGCCGTTCACCAGAAGCAGGGCTGCATTTTCGCCCAGTTGTGGCATGTGGGCCGTGTATCACACACCAGCTTGCAACCCAACGGTGAAGCGCCTGTCTCTTCGAGCGCCAAGCTGGCAGCTAACTCCAACGCGTACGCCTACGATGAAAACAATCAGCCTGGCCCGATCCAGGCCAGTAAGCCGCGCGCCCTGACCGTCCCTGAAATTGCTGACATCAAAGGCGATTTCGTCCGTGCTGCATGCAGGGCGATGGAAGCAGGATTCGACGGTATTGAAATCCATGGCGCCAATGGATACTTATTCGAGCAGTTCATCAATCCAACTGTGAACGACCGTACTGATGAGTATGGAGGCTCGATCCAAAATCGAATCAGGCTTCTCCTCGAAACCATCGATGCAGTCGCGGCAGCAATTGGCCGAGAGAAAGTGGGCGTACGTATCTCCCCATTCGGACGGCTTTTCGACATGGCGCCATTTGAAGATGAAGCCGAGACATGGGTAACGGTTGCGGCCGAACTGCAAAAGCGAAACATCGCGTATGTGCATTTGAGCGACCAACTGACCATTGGTGCGGAACGGATGCCTCAAGGATTCGCCAAGCAATTCAGAGCATCGTACCGGGGCACGCTCATTGCGGCGGGAGGGTTTGATCGCGAATCCGCTGAAGCCGCTCTGGAGGCGGGCGAGCTCGACTTAATCGCCTTTGGCCGCCCCTTCATCGCCAACCCTGATCTAGTTGAGCGCATGAAGAATAGCTGGCCCCTTGCCACCCCTGACCGTGAAACGTTCTACGGCAACAGTGGCGAAAAAGGATATGTCGATTATCCATTCTACAACCCAGCCTGAAGAGCATCTGCGCGCTGAACCTGCCTGAGCCCAGTCCCTGGCGGTGGTGGCATGCGTCGGCCAACAAGCACGCTGCGAACAAAAAGGCGACCTCAACGTGGGTCGCCTTTTTCATATAGAAAGTCACGCTTCATCTGTCAGGACGGAAAATTTTCGAGTCCCGTTGAGCGAGTTCGAGGAGCGCATCGACGATCATCCGTACTTTGGGCTGAATGTAGCGTGTACGCGGCCAGATGACATGGATTGGCATTTCAGCCCCCTCATACTGCTGAAGGACAGGAATCAAGAGGCCTTGCTCGATCTGATCGTGAACGAGCCAGGTTGGAAGTTGCGCCAGCCCTCCCCCCGCAAGTGTCATCTCCAACAACATCTCTCCATCACCCATCTCGTGCTTCACGCATACCTCTTGCTCGCTGACATGCCCTTTATCATCCAGCAGCATCCAAGTTTTTCGAGTGCCGTTTCGCCAACCGACTATACAATCGTGAGACAGTAAATCTTCTCGGGTCTGCGGGACACCGCGCCGCTCAAGGTAACTGGGTGTGGCGCAAATCAGCAAGCTCTGGCTACCGAGCTTTCGCGCGACAATCTCTCCGTCATCCTTGAGCGTTCCAATCCTTACCACCAGGTCGACCCCTTCATTGATGATATCGACAAGCCGCTCACTAAAGCTCACTGACAGATCAAGCTTGTGATATCGAACCGAAAGATCAATCAGTGTCGGTAAAATGTGCCGCCGGCCAAACGCAGCCGGTAGGTCTACACGCAGCCGACCAACGGGCTCCTGCTGGCCGGTGGTAAGGAAACTTTCCGATTCTGCCAGCTCGTCAATGGCCCGAAGGCAACTGGCGAGAAATGCCTCTCCTTCACTCGTCAATATAAGACGCCGAGTCGTGCGATGCAGAAGCTTCACACCGAGTCGGGCCTCAAGGCGAGTAACACTTTTACCTACTGCAGAGCTGGTCACTCCAAGCTCCAGCGCTGCCGCAGTAAAACTGAGCGTTTGAGCTGAGGTGACAAACTCCCTGATTCCGTCAAACGTGTTAACCGCCATTATGGAGCCCTGAGCTGAAAGGGGTGGAATTTACGCACCCTAATGGTGAAATTGTACAGAAATACACAGCCCCTGCTGCTGCCTTGCAAGCGCCCGGACACCGAATTTTCGATGTGAGGTTTACCTGCCTCAGCGGCATTGCCTTGGCGGGCCGCAGCGCGCTACTCCTTAGGCACTACCACCCTGTCCTTGCCCAATAACAGATACCCCAGCGACATGGCGACTACCCCCAGCATTACCGCTGAGGCGTTCTCCATACCTAAGGCATCCACCAACGCGCCCATACCGATGATGCCGATCGCACTCCCCAAATATCCTGCGAGATAGAAAAGCGATCCCAAAGCAGCTCTGTGAGTACCAGGAGCAAGCGATGTGAAAACACCCATTGCGCCCACGAACGTCGCGCCATATCCCACCCCTGCGAGGACAGTAAAGAGTACGAAGATTGATGGCTGATGTACGTACAAGGCGACCAGGCACCCCACCCAGGCCGCGCATATCAACGCCCCACCACTGCCCATGGCGAGTTCAGGCCTGACGCGTCGGCAGAAGAATTGCGTTATCCCCGCTGTCGCCTGGAACGCGGTAACAAGTAAACCCGCCGAGGCATGACTGTGCGCTGAGACCTCCGTCAGCGTGCTGATGATCATCGAAGGCCCTAATGCGACGAAAACCGATCCAACTGACCAGGCGACCACCAGGATCAATGAGATCCGAGTGAACGCCCGCCAGCTACCTCGCATTTGTTCGTCAAGGGTCAAGCGCACACTGCCGTCGCTTGCTTTGGGAATGTGATGCACAACCTCCCCGCTCCACTGCACGCGACATAAGCCAATTGCAGTCAATATGGCCAGGCAAGCGTTAAGTACAAAGGGACTGAGCGTAGGGTAAAAATCAACGGCGATGGCAGCTGAGCTCAGAACCGGCCCCAAGGCTGCGCCGGACGTGAAGGAAACGGTGGCCAATACCGCTGCATGCCGCTTGCGGTCTTGAGCATCAAAACCAACCAGCGCCGCATTGGCGCTGCCGGTAAGTGCACCCGTACCTACGCCGGCCAAAAAGCGTCCCAGGAAGAGCCCATCAAGCTCCGTCGAAAATGCGAATACCAATGACCCAGCCGCCACGGCAAACAGTGCCGGTACCAAGACACAGCGGCGATCCTCCAAGCGGTCGGAAAGCCTTCCCAGGACTGCCAATGCCAGCAAGACGCCGATGGCGTAAACGGCAAAAAGCGAGGTCAGGGTTGTCGACGAAAAATGCAGGTTCGCTTGATAAAGACCGTACAAGGGGGATGGGGCTGTACTGCCTACGAGCGCGCTCAAAATGGCCAGGGAAACAAGCAAGCGAGCTTTAGCCAAAGAGTGATGTGCAGACACGAGTTAACCACTTCGCTAATCGGGGATGCGCTGACTATACCGATGCTTAGCCTGCTAAGCATTAGCCTGAAGGTTAATTCTGCTCGCTCGAATCGCACTGAACCCTTCCCGGGCGTGGGCGTTGTATGGACGGATTACCCTAGCGAAAGCGCGCAAAAAAGAAGGCGCCCCTTAGGCGCCTTAAAGAGACTCCCACCAAAGGAGATCGGGAGTGTTACTGCTGTGCTACAGGTGGTTTCTGGGAGACATCAGACCACCCTCCCCCCAGCGCTTTGTACAGCTGGACTTGGGACGTCTGTTGAGCAAGGTGGTCGGTCAACAGCTGTTGCCGTGCAGACAAGAGTTGACGTTGGGCATCAAGCAGAGCCAGGTAGCTATCCACCCCCTCGTCATAGCGCTGCTGCGCCATCTGGTTGTATGCCTCGAAGGTGCGCACCAGGTCACGCTGGCTCTCTATCTGCTCCCCCCAGGTTCCCAACGCAGCCAGGCCATCCGCCACTTCGCGGAAGGCGGTCTGGATTACCGACTCATAGTTTGCAATGCCAATATCCTTCTGGATTTTCGCGTAGTCCAGACTCGCCTTGAGTCGCCCGCCATTGAAAATGGGCAGATTGATTTGAGGGGCAAAGCTCCAGCTTTCCGAACCTGCATCAAACAGGCCGCTCAGTCGGCTGCTGGCGGTCCCTGCGCCCCCGGTCAACGTGATGCTCGGGAAAAACGCCGCACGAGCAGCGCCAATATTTGCATTGGCCGCAAGCAGCTGATGCTCGGCAGCACGGATGTCCGGGCGCTGCTGTATCAGCTCCGCGGGTAGACCTGCTGGTATGTCTGCGAGCAAGGGTTTGTCCAGATCTACGCCGCTCAGGTTTGCCGGCATATTCGTCCCTAGCAACAGCCGCAAAGCATTCGCGTCCTGGGCAACCTGGCGGGTGAATGCTTGAACCTGCCCGCGTGCGCTGTCTACGAGCGTCCTTGCCTGTCGCACATCGAGGTCCGACGCAGTACCTGCCTCGCTGCTGGCTTGTACCAGATCCAGATTGTGCCTGTAGTTTTGCAGTGTCGACTGGGTAACCTCCAGAAGCTGCTGATCCGTGCGCCATGTGAAATAAGCGATCGCAACGTTGGCGACCAAGCCCAACTGCACGCTCCGTTGCGTTTCTTCGCTCGCGAGATACGTTTCCAGCGCACTCTGATCAAGGCTACGTACTCGGCCCCAAACGTCCAGCTCGTAGCTCGTCAGCCCTACCTGAAGACTGTTATCTCCCGAGGTGATGTGTTGACCCGTTGTTGAAAGGTCGCCCGGGGTTCGGGAGCGCCTAGTGCGCCCGTCAACGCCAATCTCAGGCAGCAGCGCCGCCCCTTGGATGCGGTACTGGGCGCGGTATGCGTCCACATTCAGTGCCGCTTTGCGCAGGTCGCGGTTGTTGGACAGAGCCAAATCCACCAGCTCATGCAAGGCGGGGTCTTTGAAGAAGGTTTTCCAATCGATCCTCGCTACGCCTCCTGAAGATGGGGCCGCATAAGCGGCGCCCTCAGGAAAGGTGCTGGGAACCGGGGCCTCGGGCCGTTGATAATCGGGGATCAGGCTGCAGCCACCCAATGTCATCGCCAACACCAACAGCAGGGGTTTATGCGTCATGATGAGCGCCCTCGTGGATAGCTACGCGCACAGCCCCACGTTGCCTTGACTTGAACACTTTCGTCACAGCCACGTAGAACAACGGCACAAAGAAAATGGCCAAGAATGTTGCTGCGAGCGTACCTCCGACCACCGCTGTACCAATCGAATGCTGGCTGCCACTGCCCGGCCCGTAAGCGCGTGCAAGAGGCAACGTACCCATCACGAACGCGATGGAAGTCATGATGATTGGACGCAGCCGCAGACGCGCTGCCTCAGTTGCAGCCTGCACCAGAGTGCGGCCCTGGTTTTCGTAGAGGTCTTTTGCGAACTCGACGATCAGGATGGCGTTTTTCGCTGCAAGCCCCATGGTCGTCAACATGCCGACCTGGAAGAACACATCATTGGAAAGGCCTCGCCCGAGGGTTGCGGCGACCGCACCAAGCACCCCGAGCGGCACAACGAGCATGATCGATACGGGCACCGACCAGCTTTCATAAAGAGCTGCAAGGCAGAGGAACACGATCATCAGTGAAAGCACATACAGTGTGATCGCTTGAGAACCTGCCGCTCGTTCTTCATAAGAAAGCCCAGTCCAGGACACTCCAAAGCCATTTGGCAGCTGCGAAGCGACCCGTTCAATCGCTGCCATGGCATCCCCTGTGCTGTAGCCCGGTGCTGGCTGTCCCAGCAACTCAACAGAAGGAATGCCGTTATAGCGCTCCAGCTTGGGCGAGCCATAGACCCACTGACCACTGGCGAACGAGGAGAATGGCACCATCTGCCCAGCCGCATTTCGCACGTACCATTTGTCAAAGTCTTCCGGCGAAATCCGAGCGTCCATTTCACCTTGGACATACACCTTTTTCACACGCCCCTTGTCGACGAAGTCGTTGACGTAGGTGGAACCCCAAGCAACAGACATCGTGTCATCGATCGACTCGATCGAAACCTGCAGTGCCCGCGCCTTCTCATCATCAATGGTCACCTGGTACTGAGCCTCATCAGCGAGCCCGTTAGGCCTGACGATGGCCAGCGCAGGCTCTTTGGCCACGCGCTTGAGCAACTGATCACGCGCCTCCATCAGCGCAGCATGGCCTCGAGCACCGTTGTCCTGGAGGAAAAGATCAAAGCCCGTCGCGTTACCCATTTCCATGATGGCAGGGGGGACGATTGATACGACATTCGCATCTCGGACAGTGCTGGCAAAGCGCGTTATCCGCTGAGCAATGACAAAGGCTGAGTTTTCACTGTCAGTACGCGCCTCGAACGGCTTGAGTCGCACCCAGATCACGGCAGAGTTCTGCCCGCGACCCGCGAAGTTGAAACCACTGATATTGAACGCGGAGACGACACCGTCTTTCTCCTCTTCCAACAGATACGTTCGAACTTTATCGATGACCGTCTGGGTGCGTTCAGCACTGCTGTTGGGCGGTGTCTGAATCTGCACAATCAGCAATCCTTGGTCTTCATCCGGCAGGAAGGCAGACGGCAGATTTCTGAACATGGCGACGACGCCAAGCAGCAGCAATGCATAAATCACAAAGGTTCGTTTGGGGTTGCGCAAGATCCTGGAAATCGAGGACGCATAGCGATCAGTGTTTCGTTCGAAGACGCGGTTGAACCACGCGAAGAAACCGGTTTGCTTCTTCTGACCACCGGCATGCGCCTTGAGCATGGTTGCGCAGAGTGCCGGGGTGAAAACCAACGCGACCAGTACAGAGAGCCCCATCGCGGTGATGATCGTGATGGAGAACTGCCGGTAGATGATCCCTGCGGAGCCGCCAAAGAAAGCCATCGGCATGAACACGGCACTAATCACCAAGCCGATGCCTACTAGCGCTCCGGAGATTTGCTGCATCGATTTGTAGGTGGCGTCACGTGGCGACAGATGCTCTTCTTCCATCAGTCGCTCGACGTTTTCCACGACCACGATGGCATCGTCCACAAGCAGCCCGATCGCCAGCACCATGGCGAACATCGTCATCACGTTGATAGTGAACCCACAGGCGTACAGCACGCCAAAGGTACCGAGCAGCACCACCGGCACCGCCAGGGTTGGAATCAAGGTCGCACGCATGTTCTGCAAGAACAGCAGCATGACCAGGAAGACCAGGACGACTGCCTCGAACAGGGTATGCACCACCGAGTCGATCGAGGCTTTCACCGAGGGGCTGGTGTCGTAGGGGTAAACCACTTCTACGCCGGGCGGCAGGTAAGGTTTAAGCTGGTCGACAGTATTTTTTACGCGTTCGACGGTCTCCAGCATGTTCGCGCCGGTGGCCAAGCGCAACGCAATACCGGCTGCAGGTTTACCGTTGTAGTTGACGTCGTAGGAGTAGGTTTCATTGCCCAGCACCACTTCGCCCAGATCCTTCAAGCGAATCTGAGAACCGTCCGGCTGCACCTTGACCAAAATTTCCTTGAACTCATCAGCGGTTTTCAACCGGGTTTTACCGATCACCGTCGCGCTCAGCTCAACACCTTTACGCGTCGGCAGTCCGCCAATAGCCCCGGACGAGACTTGGACGTTCTGCGCCGAGATAGCGGCGGTGACATCGCTGGGCATCAACTGGTAGCTATTGAGCTTGGCGGGATCAAGCCAGATCCGCATCGCATTCTGGAAGCCAAACACGAAGAAGTCACCCACCCCTTGGGTACGGGACAGCGGATCCTGGAAGCTCGACACGATGATGTTGCCCAGGTCACCGTAGCTCAGCTTTCCATCCTTCGAATAAATGCTGACCAGCAGCATGAAGTTCACCTGGAACTTCACCACACGGATCCCTTGCCGCTGCACTTCCGCTGGCAGGTTAGGCGTCGCAAGCTGAAGCTTGTTCTGAACTTGAACCTGCGCGATATCAGGATTGACGCCCTGGTCGAAAGTCACGGTGATTTCAACGCTACCGTCACTGTTTGCTGCCGAGCTGATGTAACGCAGGCCATCCAGGCCGTTCAGCTGCTGCTCGATGACTTGCACCACCGTATCTTGAACAGTCTGCGCAGAGGCACCTGGGTAGGTGACGGTAATCTGCACGGCCGGCGCCGCGATATTGGGATATTGATTGACAGGAAGGCTGTGGATCGCCAGGGCTCCACCGAGCATGATCGCGAGCGCGATCACCCAAGCAAAAATTGGCCGATCAATGAAGAAACGAGACATTGTCGACCTCTCAGTTTGCCGTCAAAGCGGTGTTCACGTGGACGTTCGATGCAGGCTGCCCTTCGACGACCGAGTCCGCTTGGACGAACTGCAGCCCCTCGGTGATAACCCGCTCACCTGGCCTTACACCACTGTCTACCAGCCAGGCGTTCCCTACCGTGCGCACAGTCTCGAGATCGCGCTGCTCTACATGATTGTCAGCCGTGATCACCCATACAGTCGCAACACCCCGACTGTCCCTGACGATGGCCTGCTGAGGCACCAGAATGGCGTTTTCGCGGACCCCCTCTTTCACTTGGGCATGGACAAACATCCCAGGCAGCAGAGCACGTTCAGGATTGGGAAAAACAGCGCGCAAAGTCACCGAGCCGGTGCCTTGGTCAACACTCACCTCGGAGAATTTCAAGGTGCCGGCAAGCGGGTAGGCACTGCCGTCATCCAAGGTCAGACTGACCTCAGCCTGGTCAGTGCCCGAGGTTTTCAAATCACCCGACTTCAGTGCGCGCTTGAGGGCAAGGATACGGGTGATGGGTTGAGTGACATCGACATAAATCGGATCGAGCTGATTCACCGTTGCCATAGCGGCGGCCTGACCGTCAGTCACAAGCGCACCTTCAGTAACAGCGGATCTGCCAATGCGACCCGTGATAGGTGCAAGCACTTTGGTGTATTGGACATTGATGTCGGCCACACGCTTGTCGGCTTCAGCCTGCTTCCACGCAGCCACGGCATCATCATGTTGCTGCTGACTCACCGCGCGCGCTTTCAGCAAACGCTCATAACGCTCGGCCAGATTGCGCGCGCTGCGCAGATTGGCCTCAGCCCTGGCTTGCTGAGCCACGTACGTGCGCGGGTCGATTTGATACAGCTGCTGGCCTTGTTTGACCTCAGTGCCTTCCGTGAACAATCGGCGCTCCAGAATGCCCGCAACTTGCGGACGAACTTCAGCGACGCGAAATGCGGAGGTTCGCCCAGGGAGGTCGGTACTCAAAGTCAGCGGAGCTTCCCGGACTGCGTAGTACCCCACTTTAAGCGCTGCAGGACTCGCCGCTTGATCCTGCGCAGAATCACAGCCCGTCAGCAGTAATGCAGCAGAAAGGGGCAAGACCCCTAACGCGGCCCGAGAAAACGATTTGTTCATAGAAACTCCGGTACGTAACCGCTTGCGCACACGCGTGCAAGCAAGAGCCTGAAGGCCCAAGCTCGCCTGGACGGTCATGTAGAAATTTGGCGCGAATGATGATGTCGACCGGAACAGACCCCAGTCGCCATCGCTTGGGGGGAATTCTAATGCTCGTCCTGATTTTGATTAATCAGCTGGAATTCCAGTCATTTCATCCCTGTATTCCAATATAAAAATCAGACAAGACTCCGTGCGGGTGAATATGCCTGCGCATAGCGCTGTAGCCGTTGAGCGGCAGGTTGCAAAGAAACGGAGACTACGGGCGCTTGGCATGTTCCGAATCCTTTGAAGGAGTCCGGATGTTTGGCAAGGCGGTGAAGGGAGGATCAGCTTGAAGCGCAGGACAGCCTTGTGAAGACCACAATCGATGAGCTATAAAAATTGGAATGTGGCTGCTGTTCACCTTAGAGCATAGTGGGGCGCATACCACTTCTGGCCTGTAGCTGCGCCCCCGAACCGGACTGTTTTCAAAGAGGCGTATCACCAAAGTCGATGACCCGAGCGTCCTTGATGGACGGCATTGAGCGCGCGACATCGTCCGTAAGACGAAGCTTTACCACACGCACTCCAGCTGGCTCACCCATTACTGCGGTCACTACCGCATCGTATGCAGGGCTTCCTTCCGAGGCGACGACTTGGGCGGAAAGGTGACGCACCTCATTTCCGAGGGCACGCCGGACTGAATCACTCACTCCATTTAGTCCTCCCAGCTCTGCATGAACGCGCGCGAGGACACGATTGGTCGACCATGAGGTTTCATAGCTTGACCTTTTGTTCGAGAGGATCGGCGTTTTGTCGAGGGAGATAAAGCGCGGCGCCCCCGGCGAGAACTCGATTCGCGTTTCATAACTGATGATCGAGCCTTGCATACCCGCCTTCCCTGGCGCTTGGTAAGCGACAACCATATTCAACAGACCATCGCCATTTTCTGCAGTCGAGTAATTTGAGTGGATGATGTGATGGGCGCTGATTTTATCCGGTATCGATGCGAACCAAGCCACAAGTGACTGATGATCCTGGGCGAACACATGGTGCATCCGGTGACCGGATAGAAGAACGTTCGGATGGAACATTTTCAGGTGTTCATTGAGGTCACCTCCAGGTGCTTCCAGGAAGGCGAACCAACGATGGGCCAAATGCAGCGCTATGTGATTTGACGGTGAGAGGGCTTCAATCGGAAGGCTATCAGGCGTCATGCGCCCTCTCCTTGCATTCCTCTGCCTGAGCGAGCGAATGACTCACAACCTCACTTTTCCTCAGCCAATGGGCAATGCTGGTCAATGCATTCAGCCGGGAGGTCTCACCTGGCATCATGAGGTTGATCATGACCTCATCAGTACCATAAGCATCTGCCAGCTCACGTAGTTGGACCACGACATGATCAGCTGTCCCGTAGATGAGCCGCCCTTTGTTGCGCTCGCGAATCGCCAACTCATCCGATGACCAGTGATGGGCACGTGTACTCTCGATTGATGGCACCCGATCGAACGGGCCGGCACTCTCTGCGTAGGTAAGCCAGAGGTGAAAGGCCGCCGCATAATCCCTGGCTTCTTCAGGCGTATCTCCGACTGCTACAAATACGGCTACGACCACCGAAGGTGATTGTAAAAAATCAGTCGGTTTGAAAGCCTGGCGATACGCACTAGCTGCATGCGGCCCATCGCCACGAGGATTGATGAAATGCGCAAAGGTGAACCCCAGGCCTGCCTGCGCGGCGACTTCCGCCGTCGCCCCCGAGGCACCTAGAACATAGGGCTGAGGTTTGTTGCGGGTCTCTGGATGCGCGCGCATCCCCTCATAGCGCGAGTTGGGCATATGGTTCCCGGTCACGAACCCGAGCAAGTCGGCAACTTTGCGACCATAGGGGATCGACTCGCCTTTTTCATCATTGAGCGCCATGCTCGTGCGCCTGTCAGCCCCAGGGGCTCTACCGAATCCAAGGTCGATGCGCCCAGGGAACAGCGCTTCAAGCAATTGGTAATTCTCGGCAATCTTCAAACTGCTGTAGTTAGGTAGCAGCACCCCACCGGAGCCCACCCTGATCGTCTTGGTTGCCGATGCGATACGCGACATGAGGATCTCAGGGGAATTGCTGGCAGTCGCTGGAGCACCATGGTGTTCCGAGACCCAGAACCTGTGGAATCCGCTTTCCTCCGCAAGCTGAGCCAGGCGCACGCTAGCCGCCAGCGCATCGACAGGAAGCAGTCCCTCATCCACCGGAGAGTAGTCAAGAATGCTCAGCTTCAAGGGCATGTGCATATTCACGCTCCTTCCGTTTGGCCGGATACTTGCTCAGGGTTGCTGCGATCAGGCCAGACGACCTCTAATCGAGTACGCGTGATGCGCCACTCGCCATTGATTCGCTTGTACTCATCGGCGTACAGCCCTAGAAGCAGTAACGGGTTTGGATCAGGCTTTGAAGCAGTCTCGAAGTCGATGAGGTAGCAGCGCCCCTCGGCAGTATCAGGCCCGGTCAACTTGATCCAGTGATTGGTGATTGCGTGCATGAACGGGAAGCTGCGCCGGTTATCCCGGTCGTAGAGTGCAAAGGCCTCCTGCAAACCGGATTTGATCGCCTCAATCCCCTCCATTTTTCCGACAGTCACCTCAACCACAGCGTCCGCCGCGAAGACCTCGCTTAGGGCCTGGATGTTGTTACCGTCCAGGTGATGGGCGTAAAGCGTTCTGAGATCGCGAATGGCTTCACGATCGATAAGCTGTTGAATAGCGTTTTCCACGAAATGTCCTCCAATGAGAGTGGGAGACCAGGGCTATGCAAGCGCTTACGCAAACGGCAAAGGCCTTCTGACCACCTGCCTGAAGGCCGGTGAGTTTCAGCCGGCTGCTGCGCCCAGTCATCAGAGCGCTACTCTAAAAGGGATCGAGGAAAAGATAATCGGGCTCCGATTCCAAACATTCAGGAATGACAGGACAGAATGAGTGGGCATCGGCGGGGAGCTGTACACCCTTGATCAATGTTGACGCAATCCAGGGTCAAGGCTGCGTGAAGGCGGGGATGGAGCGGCGCCAGGTCCGTCGAGGCCACCTCAGGGTTGAGGTGACCTCGACGGCTTGTTACTGCTGTTTAGGCAACGCGTAGGCGATCAACAGATCGCTTCGATCCGTTGAGCTACGTGCACCGCCGGCACTGACAACCACGAATTGCCGATTGCTAGACGGTGAAACAAAGGTCATAGGTGTCGCTTGCGAACCCACTGGCATGCGAGCTTTCCAGAGCTCTTCGCCGGTGGATTGATCGTACGCCCGCAGGAAATAGTCCTGAGTGCCTGCAAAGAAGACCAGGCCTGAACGCGTCGAAACGGTACCGCCAATGGTTGGCATGCCAATCGGGAAAGGCGCCCGGACTTTGACACCCGCGATTGCAGTATCCTGGACGGTGCCTGCAGGACGCTGCCAGATGACCTTCCGCGTCTTGAGATCAATACCGGTCACAGTCCCATAAGGAGGTGCCTGGCACGGAACGTCTATCGGGGAGACAAAGGACGAGTTGGTCACAACGAATGGCGTGCCACGCATAGGAGCGAACTCCGAGTGGGGCTTACCGTTGCCATTGGTCTCATGATGTTCGCTCGGGATCAGCTGCACGCGAAGCGGTATCCGGATGTCGTTGACGACCATTACGCCAGTATCTTCGTTGATAGAGACACTACCCCAGTTCATACCGCCAAAATTACCAGGGTGCTGAAGGCTCGCAGTGGTGCCTGGTGGTGTGAAGGCACCCTCGTATCGCAACGATCTGAACTGGATGCGGCAGAGCAACTGATCGTAGATTGTGGCGCCCCACATGTCCTGCTCAGTCAGTTTTTCCTGGCCGATGTAAGGCATGCCCACCGAGAAGGGCTGGGTCGGCGCAGTTTTGTCGCCAGCCAGTTCTTGTTGCGGGACGCTTCGCTCGACCACTTCAGTGATTGGTTTACCCGTCTCCCGATTGAGCATGAAAATGTTGCCGGTCTTGGTCGTTTGGATCAACGCAGGTTGGTTACCGCCATTGCCATCCGGGACATCATACAGAGCGGGTTGCGAAGGAATGTCATAGTCCCAGATGTCGTGATGCACAGTCTGGTAAGCCCAGCGCTCTCGCCCAGTCCTGTAGTCCAGCGCGACAACTGAGGACGCGTAGCGATTGGCCGCCTCAGAGCGATGCCCGCCCCAGAAATCAGGGGTAGAGTTGCCTAACGGGACATAGACAAGCCCCAGTTTGGAATCGTAGGCAGCAGTCGACCACATGTTGGGCGTTCCGCGGGTGTACGTTTCACCCGGTGGTGGATACTTGGTGATCGATGGATTGCCCAAATCCCATGCCCACTCCAGCTCACCCGTGGCAGCGTTGAACGCGCGGATGACGCCAGACGGTTCCTTGGTTTCCAGGTTGTCGTAGACCCAGCCACCGACAATCAAGAGGTTGCCAGCGACAGTGACGGGAGAAGTGCCCATGTAGTAGGTGGGTTTTACCTCGCCCATGCCCTGCTTGAGGCTAACCTGGCCATTCATACCGAAGCTTTGGCACTCTTGTCCTGTCTTGGCATCGAGAGCGATCAGCCGCGAATCGAGCGTGGAGAGAATGACCCGTTGCGGGCAATCCTGAACCACGGTCGAGGCACTGCGCACAGCATCAGAGACCTCAGTGGCGTCGTAATAGCTGACACCGCGGCAACGGTTCCAGACCTTTTGGTTTTGCACTTTGGCATCGTAGCGCCAGATTTCCTTACCGGTGTTCGCATCCACCGCGAAGACCTTGTTCAAAGGGGTGCAGATGTAAAGCGTGTCGCCCACCTGAACCGGAGTGTTCTGGTTTTCAGAACCTGCATCAGCAATCTCTCCGGTACGGAACGTCCACGCCACCTCAAGGTTGGAAACGTTCTCTGGGGTGATCTGCTCAAGCGGTGCGAAGCGCGTTCCAGTCGGCGTACGTCCATAATGTTGCCAGTTGCCGTTTACAGCTTTATCGGCCGCGCCACTAGCGACCGCAGGACGAGCCGGCCCCTGGATAACGCCATGTGGGAAGAACATCGCGATGAAGCCGGCGACCAGCAGCACTGACGTGACCCCGGCAGCTCCCACCCACACTTTCCGACGCTGCGTGAAACCCACCTTCGAGGCCAGCAGCAGTACAGGAATCAGAAGGAGCAGGAATCCTGCCAGGCGTGGCACCATCGGCCAAAACTGGAGCCCGACTTCGAAGATCGACCATATGATGGTGGTTGCAGTGAGACCCAGATAAGCCCAGACACCCAGCTTTTTACGCTGAAAGAATCCGTAGGCCGATACAACGAGCAGAACTCCGGTAAGCAGGTAGAACAAGGATCCGCCAAGCCAGGCAAGGTATACCCCACCCACGAGTAACGGAGCGGCGAGCACCAAGAGTAAACCGCCAAACCAGAGAGGTAGCTTAGACAGAACCAGTGTGCTCACTTGATCGGTGACGTCTTTTTGGAATTGCATGTGCGCACCTATTGTTTTTTTCGCGCTTTGGGATCGTACACAGAGCAGCGCTCAGACCACCATACGCGGGTGATCTGAGAGCCTATTGCGACGCAGTCTTAATGAGGTTCGTGTGGCCCGTTGGGCGGGCAAGTGTTTAGCTCTTCAGCAGCACTGCGACCGATTTGGTCTCGGTGTAATGCTCGAGCCCGCTAAGGCCCATTTCCCGACCAATGCCAGACTCCTTGAAACCGCCAAAGGGCAGGGATGGATCTATCTGGTTGTGACTGTTGATCCAGATGATCCCTGCCCGGATGCGCGCAGCGAGCGCATGCGCTTGGGTGATGTTCTGTGTCCAGATACTGGCTGCCAGTCCGTACTCAGTGTTGTTGGCTTCACGCGCCAGATCGTCGAGGTTCTGGTTGGAGATCTTCATCGCGGAGATCACCGGGCCAAAGATCTCTTCTCGATAAACCGTCATTCGATGATCGACGTTGGCGAGCAGAGTAGGTTTGTAGAAGAACCCCTCCCCGTCCATCTCACTGGCACCGCAGATCACCTTCGCACCTTCACTGACACCGGTACGGACGAGTTCACTGACGCGACCAAGCTGGCGCTGGGAGATCAAAGGGCCGATCTGCGTTGCCCGATTCAGCCCATGCCCAAGCTTCATCTCGGAAATGAATTCAGCGACACCGTTGATGACATCGTCGTATACATCTTCGTGGATATAAAGTCGGGAACCTGCAGTACAGGCCTGACCACTGTTCAGCATGACGGCTTGAGCAACACCAGGAATGGCGGTAGACAGGTCAGCATCCGGGAAGACGATGACAGGGCTCTTGCCACCCAGCTCAAGGGTTACTCGCTTGAGTGTCTTGGCTGCTGTCGATGCGATTGCTTTGCCGGTTGCGGTACTACCAGTGAAGGCGATTTTGTCCACCAAAGGACTGTTAACCAAGGCAGCGCCGCACCGGCCATCCCCCGTCACTACGTTCAGCGTGCCAGGCGGAAGCCCTGCTTCCTCACAAATGGCCGCCAGACGCAACGCGGTGAGAGGCGTGTCCTCCGCTGGCTTGAGCACAATGGAGCAACCCGCAGCCAGCGCAGGAGCCAGTTTCCAGGCAGCCATTAGCAGAGGGACGTTCCAAGGGATGATCTGCCCAACGACGCCGACTGGCTCATGGGTCGTGTAGGCATGCCACTCGCCGGCCAAGCCTACAGGCACGGACAGCCCGTTAAGCTTGGTGCACCACCCGGAATAGTAGCGGAAATGCTCGGCTGAGTTCCGCACATAGGCGTCTTTGACAATGCCATAGGGCGACCCCTCATCGAGAACTTCAAGCTCTGCCAGCTCTTGCGAGTATTTGTCGATCAGGTCGCCAATCCGCCAGAGCACCTTGCTTTTTTCAGAGCCCGAAAGTTTGCGCCAGGCACCGGAGTCGAATGACTTACGAGCAGCGCTGACAGCTTTGTCGACGTCGGCTTGATCACCGTCCGCAACCTCAGCGATGACTTTTCCCGTAGCCGGGTCGAATACTTTTCTTCGTGCCCCGCTCTGGGCGTCTTGCCACTGACCCTCGATGAACAGCTTGTGAGATTTACCGAGGAAGCTGGCTGCTTCACTCGAGATGGCAGGGTAAGAGAGATCGATCACATCATGCGCAGGCATAGCATCTTGCTCCGGCTCTGGAGGGTTCGAACGAACCTCATGTTGTATTTTGGTTGCCGATACCGAACCTAACCAATTCTGCGATGCATGACCAATGGAAAAAATGCGAATTTAGATACGGAAACCGTATCGCGCTAAGCGCGTAGCCCGCGCCCCGGCCGAATCCGGCCTTAGAAAGGAAAAGGCAGTGGGCACGGATACCCACTGCCCCTTCATCAAGGCTACATTCAGGCCCAGGTGGACACGTCAGGAATGGCCGCCATAGGGCGGATAGTCAATGTATCCTTCATCCCCTCCTCCATAGAAAGTCGCACGGTCAAACGGGCTGAGCGGCAAGCCGCGCTTGAATCGATCTACCAGATCGGGGTTGGAGATATAGGGGCGACCGAAAGCAGCAAGGTCGACAAGCCCATCATCCAGCATGGCCTGGGCAGTTTCTTGTGTCAGCGATCCCGCGAACATCAATGTGCCCCGGTAGACCTCCCGGAACTCGCGAACAAATTCACGGTTCATGAGGTTTCCGCAGAGTGAATCCTGATCACTCAAATGCACATAAGCCAGGTCTCGCGAACTCAATGCTGCCGCCGCCGCCAGCCACGTTTCACGCTCATCCGCAAACGCTGGCATGGCTGACAAACGCCCGAAAGGCGCCACCCGCAGACCCACTCGGTGACTGCCAATCGCTGCTGAAATCATATCTACCGTTTCCAACAAGAAACGCAACCTGTTCTCAATGCTGCCGCCGTACGCGTCAGTGCGCGTATTCAATCCGCCATTGATGAATTGCTCAAAGATATAGCCGTTGGCGCCGTGAATCTCGACACCATCAAACCCTGCAAGGATTGCATTTTCAGCTGCCTTGACGAAGTCTTGCGACACCCTGGCTACCTCAGCGGCAGGCAACGCCCGCGGGCGCGTTACCTGAACCTGACCCGGCTCACCATCGGCGGTATAGCCGTAGCACGTAGTGTTTTCGGCCAAGGTATCGACTGACGAAACTGGAGCGTTGCCATTGGGCTGCAAGGACGTATGAGAGATACGACCAACGTGCCAGAGCTGAATAAAAATCTTACCGCCCGCTTCGTGAACCTGGTCGGTAACTCGCCTCCAGCCAGCGACCTGTTCTGGAGAGAAAATGCCAGGCGTGAAGAGATAGCCTTGACCCTCCTGGGTTATCTGCGCCCCTTCTGTGATGAGCAAACCTGCACCGGCGCGTTGGCGATAATACGCCGCGGTGCTGGCATTGGGCACAGTGTCCTTGGCTCTTGACCTGGTCATTGGCGCCATTACGACGCGCGAGGTTAATTGAGTGCCCGATAGATCGTAGGGAGTCAACAACGTCATTTTTTGCCTCTGCGAATGCATGCCACGATAGGGTTCGTCTTACCAAGACTCTTTTTTGAAAGGGGCTTCAACCCAGCCCTTTGCCCAAGGGGATGACTGCTCGATGGTTCCGGTCATGGATTGGAACAACCACTCCCCATTTACTTTCACTAAATGGTCGGTGTAGTTTCCAGCGAGCAGAAATGCTTCGCCTTTGGCGTCCGCAACGTCAGTGCGCATTGTCAACAAGCAGACGAGATTGAAGTGTGCAACCGCACGATCGCCCTGATCACTGATTTCAATGCGCGGCGCAAATATGTCGTGCTGGCTCCACAAAATGCCTTTGCTCAAATTTTTACAGTGTTCTCGGATTGCACCTTGACCGCGTACATCCCCCCCCACACCTTTGATGATCCATTCTCCGTCTTCCGAGAACAAGGCGGCAATGCTATCAGGGTCATAACCATTATCTAAATGAAAGGCGTATCGGTATTTAAGTTCTTTGATTTTTTCCCGATCCTCCAGTTGCTCAAGACGCTGTTCGATGGAGCGAGGCTGTGACGACATAGGTGGCTTTTCCTTGTTGTTATTAGCAATCCAGCAATGTGCATCGGTGAATAATGCAGTCGGCCCTTGGCATGACCAAACTGCCGCACACACTTACAACGTAGCGATCGCAGCGATGTTTGACTAATAGAGTTTTTTGCTTTATTGATACAAAAACCGAATCACAAAATAAAATAGCCAAATGCCATGAATCCTTCCCTTGCCAGCCCCAGCGCCAAAACTTATAGCCTTTTCAAGCGGTTAAAGTACCGACACCTTTTCATGTTGGCGACTTTGGGCAACTGCCAGAATCTGCATCGGGCCGCCGAGACACTCAACATGTCCCAGCCCACCCTTACCCGGATGCTTCAGGAAGTAGAAGATGCTTTTGGGTGCGCACTGTTCGAACGCCAACCTCGAGGCGTCGTGCCCACCCCGGTGGGCGAAGAACTCTTGAAATTCGCCCATTCAGCGCTCAATAGCCTTGATCGCTGCGTAGAAGACCTGACGGCCAGAGCGGAGGGCGGCTACGGCCATCTAGCCGTAGGTGTCGTCATGGGTAGTGCACTCGATCGGGTGGTCTCGACGATCGCGACCATGAAAAGCGCCTCACCTCATCTGGGAATCCGGATGATGAGTGACACCAGCGACGTGCTGATAGAGATGCTGGAGCAGGAGCGGCTGGATGTGGCGATTGCACGCCTAGGCACCCCAGGCGATAGGTCCAGATTTGAATTTGAACCCCTCGGTAACGATCGTCTGGTCATGGCTGTACGAAGTGGACACCCACTGGCAACGCACGCCCCTGCGAAGATGGAGGACATCATTCAAAAATGGACGTGGCTCCTTCAACCAGCGGCGAGCCCAGGGCGAAAAGCCGTGGAGCGCTGGTGGGCGGACAGGGATCTGTTACCTCCCTCCAAAACGATCGAGTGCTCATCCATTTGGGCGATGCTGCAGCTCGTGCAATTGACGGATGCGGTCATGGTGTTAAGCGAAGCAGTGATCAATGATCACGTCCGTACAGGGCTGATCACTGTCCTCACCGGGTACGTTATCGAAGGTTTACCGCCCTATGGAATCATTTTACGCAAGGGCATGGGAAGGAGCCGAGAGCTTCAGAACTTCTTGAGCCATCTGCAACAATCTGCACCTGTTGAAGGCTAATGATCCTGCAAGCATCAGGGGCCCTGCACGAACTGCACTTGGCCCCTGGGCAACCCAGCCAGAAGCTACAGGCTAGAAACTCGCTCTGACCATGAGGCCCAGCAAGAACGCGTTATCGACCTCATCCACTGCGCCAGGGTGAACGATGTACTGCACGTTGGGACGCACGGACAACCAGTCCGTGATCTTCACGCCGTAGTAGATCTCGCTACTGTATTCGTCCGTCTGGACGGGGGTAAAACGCGGGTCATCGTAGCGGGTGACCTGATTGTAGATGTTTACATGGCGCTGGTGTGCCGTCACATTCGAGGCAACGCTCAACCCCCCGATCGCGACTCCGATCGAGTCGTCGGGACGAGAGACAAACGGGCCATTGATGATAAGACCGATGTTGTAATGCCTGGCGACGAATCCAGTATCGCGATCATTCCAGAACCCTTCCGAAAAGACCTCGATCTTGCGGTGCTGATCTCCGCCAACATGGCCCACCGTCTGGCGCGCGACATACCACCAACCTTTGCGCCCCCGATGCGACTGGTAGCGAGTGTCGGGCTCGAACGCATGCTCATGGCCATCCGCGTTGTAGCGCAGGTCATCGGCGTCAGTGGTGTTATAGAAAGCGCCAAGCCTGAACTCCGCGGGCTGGCCAAACAACGCGCGTTTAGGCGTCCAAATGACCTCAGCGGGTATGAGAGCACCTTCCGCGCCACGGGTACTCACTTTGAAGGCATTGTCATTTTCTAAAAGGGTCGGGTTCTGCTCGAAGACTCCAGCCTGGACAGCGACATCATCAAGAAACTGATATTTGACTGCGGTCGCCCACTGACCGATCGGGAAGTTATACCAGTCATCCCCATGCCAGTTCCCGCCTGAATTACCGCAAAAAATCAGGTTTTGAAAATCGCAATCAAACTGACCGAATTCCTCTGGCCCGAATCGACCCATTCTGAAATACGAGTTAGGTTTTCCCAAGCGGGTTTCGAGGTAGAGCTGAGACAGCCGCGTAACACTACCGCGCCCATACACGTTCTGCGTCTGGGTCAATGAACCTGATCGCGGGTCAGTCAACCGCTCCTTGGCCAACTCCTCGCCATTACGATCAATTAGCGTCATGACAAACTTTGAAGAAGATGCGCCTAGCAGTTTGTCCAAGTCAGCACTGACCGAAAACATGTACTGATCGGCGTAGGCGAGTTTCTTGTCCTTGTCGTAGCCACCGTGCGCATTGTACGCACTGTCACTTCTGTAATTGAGGTCGAAGTCGACACCTTTCTGGTGTAGCTCGTCTCTCAGGCCACCCCAGGTACCCAACATCCATGGCATTGAAGTAGAGGTTGTCTCTGCGATACAGGTTGCAGGCACACTTAAAAACAGGGCAAACGCAGTGCTCGCGCACTTAATCTCAGGCGCAGAAAATCTCATATTTTTTGTTTCCCTTCTTGAATGGTGCCCTCTAGGCACCAATTATTATTTTTGAGTCAGAAGAGCGTTTTGAGCATGCCAAAAAATAGCGACCCCAAACGTGAGGCCGCTGATAGAGAAATCAGAGTTTCCGAATAAGTCCTTCTTGTGCAACAGAGGCAATAAGCCGCCCTTGCTGGTCAAAAATCGAGCCGCGCGAAAGGCCTCGGCCCGCCCCACTCCAAGGGCTGTCATTGACATACAGGAGCCACTCGTCCACGACGCAATCGCCGTGGAACCAAATCGAATGATCCAGACTGGCAACCCGCATGTCTCGCTGCATATCGGAAACGCCATGCGGAAGCAAAGACGTAATCAGCAGGGCCGTATCACTGGCATAAGCCAGCAAGCTTCGATGAACGTCAGTATCGCGAGTGGTGAGCTGCGCAAACCTGAACCAGAAACTCTTTTGCGGCGCACGAGCCTTGGGAGCGCTAGGGTCAATAGGATCGACCGGTCGGATCTCCAGCGCATTGGCGGCTTCGTGGCGACGTTTGATCTCTTCGATCAAATCAGCATCCCCGGCCAGGAGTTCCAGCTCCGTCGGCAAGGCAGACGGAACGGCGACCTCAGGCGCGCAGTGCTGGTGGTGAAATCCCTCTTCAACACGATGAAATGAACCATCTCCAACGAAAATGACTTTCGAATCCTGCCAGGCTGTGAGCCGCCTGCGGCTGAAGCTTCGACCGTCCTGAACGGTCTCAACCTCATACATCACGGGCGCGTCCGCGCGCCCTGGACGTACGAAGTACCCGTGCAGGGAATGCAGTTTTTTATCTGCCAGCACCGTACGCGTCATCGCCATCGCTGCCTGGCCTAATACCTGTCCACCAAAAAGCTGAGGCAATCTCAGGTCCTGGCTCTCACCTTTGAATACATTGGCCTCCACCTCCTCCAAAGCGAAGATGGCGGCTAACTTTTCTGCCGGTGTACTCATCTAGACTCGCCTCCCTGGCGCGCGCATGGACAGGCAAAAGGTGGGAGGCGACCTGCCCACCCTCACCCCATGCAGCGCCCGTTATGTCCAGTGCTTCACCGCCCCTTGTAAGCGGGCTCGCGTTTTTCGGTGAACGCTGCAATACCTTCCTTGAAGTCTTCGCTCAGAAGGATTCGACGGAAAGCCGTGCGCTCCAATTCCAACGCAGCGTCAAGACCGCAGTCAGCGCCGCGTCGAATCACTTGCAACGACGCCCGCACAGCCAGAGGGCCATTTTTGGTGATGCTGTGAGCAATTTCCAAAGCACGCGGCAGCAGGTTATCCGAGGTAGTGAGCTCACTCACCAATCCTTCTGCGAGCGCTCGCTCGGCGCCAATAGGCTCGCCGGTCAGCACCATTTGAGTCGCCAGGGCGCTGGAGACCACTCGGGACAATCGAGTGACGCCACCGGCACCGGCAATGACACCCCACCGCGGCTCCGGAAGCGCGAACTTGGCATAATCAACAGCAATGCGCAGGTCGCAGGCCAACGCGATTTCAAGCCCTCCGGCATAGGCAAGACCGTTAATGGCGGCAATGATCGGTTTGGTCGTCGGCGAACCGCGGTTGATACCGCAGAAGTCACCATCGTCGAGCTCCTTGACCGCCCTCTCGCGCAGATAGGGCAAGAAGGTACCGATGTCGGCACCTGAACAGAAAGCCTTGGTGCCGGCCCCCGTCAATACCACAACCTGGATCTCGTCATCGATATTGATCCGCGACCAGATTTCCTGGAAGGCCAGATGCGTGTTCAGGTCAATGGCGTTCATGGCCTGAGGACGATTGATCGTCACCAGGGCGACACGACCTTGTTTTTCGAAGTCGATAGCCATGATTATCCTCAGCCCTGCGGCTCAAAACGTTGACGGAGTTCGCGCTTGAGAATCTTGCCGTTGTGGTTGAACGGCATATCCGCGTAGGTGATGAATTCGACACGCTTCGGCAGCTGGTAACTAGCCAGGTGCTCCCGGGCATGCGCGACGAGCAGCTCAGGATCACCGACCACCCCATCGTGCAGCACGATGATCGCGGTAACCTCTTCACCCCAGCGCTCGTTGTTCAGACCGATCACTGCAACTTCGCGAACGTGATCATGTTTTGCCAGCACGGCCTCGACTTCCTGGGAATAGACATTCAGCCCGCCGGTTTTGATCATGTCCTTCAGACGGTCGTAGAAGTACACAAAACCGTTGGCATCCATGTGCGCAAGGTCGCCAGTGTGCAGCCAACCATCCTGGTCAATCGCATCAGCCGTCGCATCGGGGCGGTTGTGGTAGCCCAACATGATGGTAGGACCCCGCAGGACGATCTCGCCAATCTCGCCTGGAGGTGCAATGTTGCCCTTGTCGTCAACGATAGCCACCTCGATGTTCTGGAAGGCCCGACCAATCGATCCACGAGCGCGGTCGTAATCCTCCTCCTTGAGCACCGTCGCAATAGGGCCAGCTTCAGTGAGGCCATACTGGTAGTAAATCTTCACGCCAGGGATGCATGCTTTCATGGCGCTGCGGTCGTTTGCGGTAAGAATGCCACTGCCTACGTACCACCGGGTCATGGAACTCACATCCAGCTCCTTGGCGAGCGGGTGCAAGACGAACTCTCGTGCCAGCGAGGGCGGCATGAAGGTGTTGGTAACGCGCTCTTTATTGATGACGCACAGCACCTCTTCAGTGGCATATTTCTCAAGCAGCGTAGCGGTAGCCCCGAGGTACAAGTGGGGGAGCAACCAGCAATTGAGCGCTGCAGAATGGTGCAACGGCGTAGCGATCAACGTGTTATCGCCCTCCACCATGTCTGTGTCGATGATTTCGTTGAGCGAGTTCCAGAAGAGATTGGAATGGCTCAGCAGCACGCCTTTGGATCGCCCGGTCGTGCCACCGGTGTAGAGAATCACGGCAGGATCATGTTCGCTCAGGCGGTCTGTCGGGTGGGGAGCGTCTGCATAACCTGCTTTGAACGCATCCAGCGACTCCAGATTCACCACGGGAAATCGCAGCGTTTCCAGCAATCCCCCAAAGGCTTCAACATGTTGCTCGGATACGAACAGCACCTTTGAGCCACTGTCCTCAAGCATCATGGAAATCTGCTCAGGCGTTTCCCGATAGTTCAGTGGCACGGCTACGGCACCGATCTTGACGACACCGTAGAACGCCTCGACCCATTGGCGGCTCGAGCTGGCAAGGAAGGCGACCTTGTCTCCATGTGAAACACCCTGCGCCAGGAGCACGTGGCCTACTCGGTTGGCACCGGACTCGAACTCTGCGTAGGTCGTGCGTCCGACCTTATCGATCAGGGCCACTTTGCTCGGGAAACGCTTGGCATTGTGGGTGATGTGACCACCCAGCAGCATACGGCTAGACATGAAAAATCCTCTTGTAATTGTTTTGAGGCTCCTCAGCGCGCAGATGTTCACGCAGCGTCCGAGCCGTCTGGACGCCCAGAATAACTAACCTACGTTAGTTTGCAATAGGGGAAACGCTGGATCTTTAGAACAAAAATGCCTACAGGAACGGGGGGCAGGCGGAAATAAAGGGCCTCTATAGCCCGAATACCTTGTAATTCAGGCGAAAGGAGATAAAATTAACGGACGTTAGTTTCCTATACCAAAAACAAGATGAGGACTCACCATGCTAGACCTTTCACTACGCCTCGATGATGCAATCGTGCTGATCACGGGAGGCGGCCGAGGGAATGGCGCTTCCCTCGCCCATGGTTTTGCCATCGCCGGCGCGACCGTCATCGTGACCGACATTGACATGAACACCGCATCAGGGACAGCCAAAGCCATATGCGACGAAGGTGGTAAGGCTCATGCCTTTGCCCTCGATATCTGTGACGAGGCCGCTTGCAACAATCTCGCAGATCTCATAAGGCGTGAAATCGGCAGTATCACGGCGCTGATCAACAATGCGGGCCTGCTCTTCCGTGCCCCATTCGCCAGCGAAAAGAGCCCGGAGCAGTGGCGTCGAACCCTGGCAGTGAATGTAACTGGCATGTTCAATGTCACCCATGCCTTCCTTGCGCACTTGAAAGAAACGAAAGGCTCGGTTCTCAACATAGGCTCCATCCACAGCTACACATCCGGCTTGGCCTCACTGTCCAGCTACGTGACGTCCAAAGGGGCGGTCTTGCAATTTACCAAGGCACTGGCATCCGAACTGGCCGCTGACGGTATCCGTGTAAATGGACTCGCGCCAGGCTCGTTCCCGACGGCTATGTCGCAAGAAACACGGCAAGATCCTGGCAAGCTTGAGGCATTTCTCAGTCACGTGCCCATGGGGCGTACGGGGGAACCGCACGAGCTGGTGGGGCCGGCCGTGTTCTTGACCTCGCACCTGGCAAGCTATATTACTGGCGCGATGGTTCCTGTGGATGGTGGCTATCTGACCCGCTGAGCCGCCCTCCCATTCTTAAAGAGACATTTACCTGATGCGACCTGTAGGCGCGAAACGAGAAGTCACCGAATTGGCCATTCACACCGCTGGCGTGGACTTGATTGCCAAGTACGGCTACGAGGCGATGACCCTGAGAACCCTTGCGGAGCAGGTCGGCATCAAAGCTGCCTCCCTCTACAACTACTTCAGCAACAAGCAAGAGTTCCTAGCCACAGTCCTCAAGGCCGTGATGCGCGATCTGCTGATGGAATTCACCGAAAAGGTGGACCTTCAGCCATCCACATATCAGCGTTTTGAGGCCATGGTAGGCGTGCATCTGCATTTCCATACTGAGCGCCGCAAGGAGGTCTTCATCGGCAATATGGAGCTTCGCAGCCTGGATGAGGACAATTACCGCATGGTGACCCGCTTGCGCTCAGAGTACGAGCGTCGGGTTCGTCAAATCATCGAGGATGGCGTGCAGGAAGGAATCTTCAATGTCTCTGACTGCAACCTCACAACCAAAGCACTGATCTCCATGCTGACCGGTATCTGCACCTGGTATCAGCCGGGGGGGAAGCTCGGGCTGGAGGAGCTGGAGCGGCAACACATCGAACTGTCGCTCAGAATGGTAGGATTTAAATCCAGCTGAACCAAAAACCCCACCTCGAAGGTGGGGTTTTTTACATCCTGCTTACGTTACGCCTTTTTGTAGCGCCCCAAGCTTCCACCGTGCATGACCTTGCCCGGCAGCTGACGGCCGAAGATATCCTCTGCAAGATTTGCGACTTCGATCAAGGCGTCAAGATTGACGCCAGTTTCAATCCCCATCTCCTCACACATGAATACGAGGTCTTCGGTGCAGATGTTCCCTGCAGCACCGCGATGGCCTGCGAATGGGCAGCCACCCAGCCCCGCACAGGAACTGTCGTATTTCGCAACGCCCAGCTTGAGCGCGGCGTACACATTCGCCAAACCTGTCCCCCGAGTGTCGTGAAGGTGGAGACCTAACGCCAGGTCGGGCCACTTCTCGCGAATGGCGCCAATCGTCCGTTCCATCATCAATGGATTTGCCCAGCCAACGGTGTCAGCAAGGTACACACCCTTGAGCTGTACATCGGCTTCGGTCGCCAGATCCAGCACCTCTCCCACCATTCGGACAACCTGGGGGATGGGCATATAGCCTTCATAGTTGCACCCGAAAGCAGTCATGACGTAGCCCCACTCAACCGGAACATCATGCTCTGCGTACGACTTCAGCCAAGCGCGCTGCTCATCGAGCGTCTGCTCGATGTTCTTGTTGGTGTTGTTGACTGAAAACGCTTCGGACGCAGTTACCCGGATCGCTCCGATGATATCAAGCTGAGATTTGTAAGCACGCTCTAGCCCTTGCTGGTTCAGCCAAAGACCGGTGTAGCGCACGCCAGGCTTCTTGTTGATGGCAGCCGCTAGCTCATCAGCGTCCGCCATCCCTGGAACGCGCTTCGGATTGACGAAAGAAACGCAGTCAATCTGCTTCAGGCCCGTCTCAGCGAGCGCTTCAATCAGCTCAGTCTTCCGATGCAGCGGGATAGGATTGGCTTCGATCTGGAACCCTTCACGGGGCCCCTCTTCGTTGATCAAGATTTTCTTTGGCAGGTCGCTCATTTGTTTACTCCAGATTCTGACCGGCGTGTACGCCTTCCAGGAACTTGTTCGGGCGAAGGAAGAAGGAAAGCACCAGCGCCCCATTGGGCGATCGGGCCAGATGCTGATTACCGCGAGGACGCCAAACGAAGTCGCCTGCGACCACCTCACCCTCGTCATCTACGATGCTGCCTTCCAGCACGTAGGTCTGCTCCACCTCGACATGCTCATGCAAAGGAAGCTTGGTGCCAGGCGCCCAACGGAATAATGCAGTGAGCAGGCCGCTTTCCTTATCCTGCAATAGAATTTTCATGTCGATGCCAGGTGTTGGCGTAGGCTTCCAAGGGAGTGATTCAACGTTGATATAGCGCGACGCCAGTTCAGAAAGACCTTCAATGCCCGGCACGTTGGGTGTGGTAACAGCCATGACGATCTCCTCTTAAGCTTGTTGTTCTGCGGCGACAGCGAACAGGCTTTCGCTGTGCTCATCAATGAAGCGAGTGTGAACCTTTGCTTCGAGATACGCAGGTTCAGCCAACACGCGGAGCAGGAACTGACGATTGGTTTTCAGGCCGGAAATCTTGAGCTCGGAAAGTGCTTTTTTGAGGCGAGAAACTGCCTCTGCACGGTCTTTCCCATGCGCGATGATTTTCATGATCATCGGGTCGTAGAAAGGCGTGATTCGATCACCGGCAACGAACCCGCCATCAATCCGAACGCCCTCGACCTGAGGCATCTCGAGCGCTTCGATCAGGCCTGGAGCAGGCATGAATTTCTTCTCAGGAGACTCCGCGTAGAGACGGGCCTCAATGGCGTGCCCATTGCGCTTGATCGATTGCTGCTTCAGCTCAGCCTCCACGCCCTCCCCCAGCGCATGACGAATTTGAGCCTCAACCAGGTCTACCCCAGTCACAGCCTCCGTGACAGGGTGCTCTACTTGAATACGCGTATTCATCTCAAGGAAGAAATACGATTTCGATTTGTCGTCGTAGAGAAACTCTACGGTACCGGCACCATCGTATCGGCAGAGTTTGGCGAGGTTTACGGCAGCTTCCGCCATGTGCGCCAGGACATCCGACGGCACGTTCGGCGCGGGAGACTCTTCAAGCACCTTTTGGTAGCGGCGCTGGATCGAACAATCGCGCTCAAAGAGGTGCACAGCCTCACCGTTGCCAAAGCCAAATACCTGCACTTCGATGTGGCGAGCACTTTCAATCAGCTTCTCCAGGAAGACGGTACCGTCGCCGAAAGCACGCTCAGCCATACGCTGTGTTGCAGCGACCGCCTCAACCAGGTCAGCAGGTGAGTGAACAGGTTTCAGCCCGATACCGCCACCTCCAGCTGACGCTTTAACCAGGAGCGGGTAACCCACCACTCGGGCGGCGTTGATCAGCGTTTCTGGATCTTCGGCAGTAACGTTCTCTGCCGCGGGTTGCACAGGTACGCCCGCCTTGATGGCCAAGTGACGGGAGCGCTGCTTGTCCCCCATTGCCTTGATCACTTCTGCGGTTGGGCCAATGAAGGTAATACCGGCAGCAGCGCAAGCGTCGGAGAAATCGGTGTTTTCAGACAGGAAGCCATAGCCGGGGTGTACCAGCGTTACACTGTTCTCTTTGGCAACTCGTAACACCTTCTCCGCATCTAGATAGCTTTCCGCCGCTTTGGACGGGCCAATGAGAAACGCCTCATCTGCAGCCTTCACGTGCTGAGATTCGGCATCTGCTTCGGAATACACCGCAATGGTAGGAATTCCGAGAGCTTTGGCGGAGCGAATCACCCGGCATGCGATCTCGCCGCGATTCGCGATCAGTAGTTTTTGTTCTGTCACGATCATCTCCTAAAACTAACAGTTGTAAGTCACTAGCATCGATACGTCCGTCTCTGCTTGCGCGCCGCTATCTATGGGCATCGCGACGGAAAGCTGAAAAACGACGACCAGGCTTGTGCTGGAAACAAAGCCTAGCTATATTCTCGAAAACTAACAACGGTTAGTAAAACAAAAAGGAGAATCCCTTGAGCACAACGCAGCTCCTGGTCGAGCGCCAAGGCCCACGCGCCACCATCATCCTGAGCAATCCTGCCAAGCGAAATGCGATTGCCACCGCGACTGCCAGCAATCTGGTCGATACGTTGATACAGCTGGATGGTGAGCAGGACATCCGAGTCATCGTCATCACAGGTGAAGGTGATTGCTTCTCCTCCGGCGGTGATCTCGACGAGTTTCTTGCCACTGTTGACGCAGGCGGTACTCAGCTGTGGGAAACAGGTGAACCTTGGCAGCGCCTATTCAGCGTAATTCCGACCCTGAGCAAACCAGTAATTGCCCGCGTCGTCGGCCCCGCAATGGCTGGCGCGTGCGGCCTGGTCGCTGCCTGCGACTTTGCCTATTGCACCGAAGGTGCCAAGTTCGGCTCTCCGGAAGTGAAAATTGGCCTCTTCCCGCTTTTCATTCTTCCAGCGCTTCTAGGGCGTTTGGGAGAGCGCAACGCCCTGGATTTGGCCCTTACCGGTCGCACTATTGATGCTCAGGAGGCCTATCGCATGGGCCTCGTCAATCAGGTTTCCACGGCTGATGAAATCGACGCTCTGGTAGACCAGCTGGTGAAAACCTTCACACATCTGGAGCCTGCCACTGTCCGTCGGGGCAAGCACGCATTCAACAAAATCTCGTCCGTTGGCCTGATTGAAGGCTTGGAGCTGGCCCGCGGCCTGCGCCCTGCGTTCATGTGCTCCGAAGAGCTACGTCGCGGTATCGAGAAATTTTTTGCCAAGAAAGAGGTGAAGGCATGAGCGGCTACGAAAACGTAAAAGAACTGCAACGTCGCGTCGAAATTGCACGCGCCGGCGGTTCAGACAAAGCAAAAGAAAAACACCAGGCTCAAGGTAAGATCCTGGTCCGCGATCGTCTCAACATCCTCTTCGACAACGGTGAATACCTTGAGGACGGTCTGCTGGTTGGCGCATCTCGTGGCATGCCTGGCGACGCGGTGGTAACGGCAATTGGCAAGATCAACGGCCAAGAAGTCGCTGTCATCGCAAACGACATGACAGTCAAAGCGGGCACCTGGGGCTACCACACCTTCCGCAAAATCGTCCGTATGCAAGAAATTGCTGTCGATGCCAAGATGCCAATCATCTACCTGGTGGACAGTGCTGGCGCTCGTATCGACAGCCAGTTCGATTGCTACCTCGGAAGGATCGCATGGGGCAACATTTTCTACACGCAGGTGCAAATCTCGGGTGTAGTGCCCCAGGTCTGCGTCATGTTCGGCCCATCACCTGCCGGATCTGCCTATGTGCCAGCATTGTGCGACCTGGTCATCATGGTCGACAAACAGGCAACTGCTTACCTGGGCTCTCCGCGCCTGGCTGAAGCGGCAATCGGCGAAAAGGTAACCGAAGAGCAAATGGGCGGTGCTCGCATGCACTGCGCCATGAGCGGGCTCGGCGACTACCTGGCTCAAAATGAAGAAGAAGCACTCAAGGCAGCTGCTGACTACCTCCGCTTCTTCCCAAGCCACAACAGCCAGCTTCCTCCTCTGCGCGAACCAAAACAGCCGTCCTCCAAACGCTCGATTACCGAAATCGTTCCTGCAGACCAGAACCGTCCGTTTGAGGTGAGAGAGCTCATTGAATCGCTAGTCGACGAAGGCTCGATCTTTGAGGTGAAGGCACTCTTTGCCAAAGAGATCTACACCGCGTTTGCTTACCTGGGCGGCCGCCCTGTCGGCATTATCGCGAACAACTCGAAGAACAAAGGCGGTGTTCTGTTCAACGACAGCGCAGACAAAGCTACCCGTTTCATCTGGGCGTGCAACGCCTTCAATATTCCACTGCTTTTCCTGCAGGACATCAGTGGCTACATGATCGGTAGCGCCGTAGAAAAAGCGGGGATCATCCGTCACGGCGCCAAGCTGCTGCATGCGGTCTGTGAAGCGAAGGTGCCTCGAATCTCCGTCATGGTTCGCAAAGGTTACGGCGGTGGCTACCTGGGTATGTCGGGTGGTCCGACCATGCCAGACGCACAGCTCGCCTTGCCTGGTGCAATGCCGGCTCTGATGGGCCCAGAGGCTGCCATCAACGCCATCCACTACAACGAGATCCAGGCCCTGGAAGGCGAAGCGCGAGCTGCGTTCATCGATGAGAAGCAGAAGGCCTACGCCAAGGACATCAACGCGTTCGATCCTGCGGATCAATTCTCCTTCGAAGCGGTTATCGATCCGGACGACCTGCGTGACGAGCTGATCAAGCGCTTTGCCTTGTACAGCCGCCGTGAAATTCCTCGCATCGATCGCCGCAACGGCATCTACCCGGTTTAACCCCAGACAATTAGAAAGGATTTAGCTGATGAGCGAAATCAAAGCACCCATGGCCGGCAACATTTGGAAGATCAACGTTCAGGTGGGGCAGGAGATCAACTTCGGCGATGAAGTCATCATCATGGAATCCATGAAGATGGAGATCCCGGTAGAGGCCGATGACTCGGGCGTCGTTAAAGAGATCAAGGTCGTAGAAAACGATACTGTCGACGACGGGCACGTTCTCATTGTCCTGGGTTAGTCCTGAGAGATTTTGTCCATGAAAATTGCATCCTTCCTCTATGACGGGCGCAGTTCGTACGGTGTCGTTGATGGCGACACCGTTTCGGACGCCGGCGCAGTGCTCGGTCAATGTTATTCCGATTTGCGCTCCGTTCTAGAGTCCAGTGACGGTTTAGCTGAACTCGCTGCGCTGCGCGACGCGCCGGTTCTGAGCGTAGAACAGGCTCAATGGCTTCCAGTCATTCCAAATCCCGACAAGGTTCTGTGCGTTGGCCTGAACTACCTCAAGCACATTGTCGAGACTGGCCGCGAAGTACCAAAGCACCCCACCCTGTTCACGCGATTCGCGAGCGCCCAGGTTGGGCACGACCAGCCACTCATCCAGCCCAAGGCATCCACCGCTTTCGACTTTGAGGGTGAGTTGGCGATCGTGATCGGCAAAGCGGGTCGGCACATCTCAAAAGAGAACGCTCTGCAGCATATAGCCGGTTACAGCCTCTTCAACGACGGATCTATTCGTGACTGGCAGCGACACACCCTTCAGTTCACTGCGGGAAAGAATTTTGTCGGGAGCGGTAGCTTTGGCCCTTGGCTCGTCACCAAGGAGGAAATCACCGATATCAACAGCCTCGTCCTGGAAACGCGATTGAACGGCGAGGTAGTACAGCGTGAAGGTCTTGACGATCTGCTGTTCAAAATTCCTGAGTTGATCGAGTACATCTCAACGTTCACCGAGCTTTTGCCGGGGGATGTGATCGCGACTGGAACCCCCGGTGGTGTGGGTGCATTCCGTACCCCGCCACTCTGGATGAAACCTGGTGATGTTGTTGAAGTTGAAGTGGAGGGAATCGGGACACTCAAAAATACCGTCAATGCTGAGTAAGACCTAAATGGTGAAAGGCGTCCACGCGCGCCTTTCATTCGAAGTCCGCACAATAACAACACTGGACTCACCATGAAATCGACGATCGACGCCTCCAGCTGGAGCCTTGCTGAAGCAACCGCAATCAATCGTGTGCTTTTTCGAAAAATAGCACTGCGCGTCATCCCTCTGATCTTTGTCGCCTACATCTTCGCCTTCCTTGATCGGGTGAATATCGGCTATGCGAAGCTTCAGATGCTCCCCGACCTAAGCTTGACGGAAAGCCAATACGGCTTTGCGGCCGGCATCTTTTTTATCGGCTATGCCCTATTTGAGATCCCAAGCAATCTGCTGTTAGACAAGATAGGCGCCCGAAAAACCATGACGAGAATCATGGTGCTCTGGGGGCTTGCATCGGCCGCCACCATGCTTGTCACAACCGCCCAGCAGCTCTACATCTTGCGTTTGCTGCTTGGGATCTTTGAAGCTGGCTTCTTCCCAGGCGTGATTCTCTATCTGAGCTACTGGTTCCCAAGCTATATGCGCGGTCGAGTGACCGGCACCCTTCTGCTTGCCACGCTTGTTGCCCCCATCCTGGGCGGCCCAATTTCAGGCATCATCATGGAGTCAATGAATGGTGTTTCTGGCCTGGCGGGATGGCGGTGGCTCTTCTTGCTGGAAGCTGTACCCATCATCTTCATCGGGATCGCATGCTTCCTTTTGCTTTGCGATAAACCCGAGCAGGCGCACTGGCTCAGCACCGAGGAGAAGGCTTTACATCAAGAGCTCATGGCTCATGACAAGTCAACGCTCGACCCAGAAGCAGTCAACCCACACAGTGGCGAGGCGATATTCAGCGCTCTCACCGACCCGAAAGTGTATGTCCTGGCATTCCTCTATTTCAGCTCTGCTCTCGGCACCTACGCGTTCAATTTCTGGCTGCCGACTACTATCCAAAAGCTCGGCGTTTCCAGCATCACCCATATTTCGCTCTACGCAATGATCCCCTTTACCTGCGCCGCCCTTGGGATGATTTTGATCGGTCGCAGCTCTGACCTGCGACGCGAGCGACGAATGCATTACTGCATCAGCATCTTGTTCGGGGCAGCAATGCTATCCCTCTCTACCCTTTCTACCTCCCTTCCCCTGTCCCTGGCCCTATTGGGTGGAGCAGCGTTCGGGTTCAGTGGGGCAATCATCGTCTGCTGGGCAATTCCAGCGACATACCTCAAAGGCAAAAGCGCGCCGGCTGGGATTGCATTGGTCAGCTCGCTAGGCTCGCTCTGTGGTTTTGCAGCGCCCTCGATCATAGGCCTCGCGCGCGAACTGACGGGTAAGGATCACGCGGGCATGTATGCGATCAGCATGATCATGGTGATCGCAGCGCTCTGCATGCTCACGCTCATGCCTAAGCATGCCCTTGCTGTCGGTAAGCCTGACTGACCGATTTCCACTCCAGCAGCCGGGAAGGCACATAGCCCCGGCTCCTTTGCAACCAATAAGAAGCCCAGGAGAGTAGGATGTTTTTGAACCTATCCGAAGAAGAGCAACTGTTCTGCGATGCAGTGGAAGGTACCATCAAGCGGGTTGCACCTGTTGAGCATGTACAGAAGCTGGATAATGCCAAGAAATTTGATTTCGACCTGCATAAAGCACTGGCTGAGCTCGGCGTCTGGGGCGTGGGTATTGGCGAAGAATTTGGAGGATCCGGTGGTACGCCTAAGCTCCAAGTTCTGACCTTGGAGGCGCTAGGTCGGAGGGCAACCTCCATGGCAGTCTTCGGCGTCGTTCAGTTCATGGCTACTCGACTCCTCAGCCAATACGGGACGCCACAGCAGCAAGATCAGTACCTGGCGAGACTTTGCGCCGGCGAGATCAAAGCATCGTTCTGCCTGACTGAAGAAAGTGGTGGCACTGACATCCTGCAGGCAATGCGCACCAAGGCCAAGCGAGTCGATGACGGTTGGCGACTAACCGGTGGCAAATATTGGATCAGTGGCGCGATCCACGCAGACCTGCTCATTGTCCTCGCTCGCACCGGCGACCACCGCTCGCGCGGCGTAACCATGTTCCTCGTCGATAAGTCAGCACCTGGCGTTTCGGCAACAGAGATCAATACCTTCGCTATCAACAGCTACGACACCTGCTCTGTTGCCTTCGACGACGTAAAGCTCTCGGATGACGCAGTGCTGGGCGAAGTAGATCAGGGCTTCATCCAAGTATTGAGCACGCTCAACGCTGAGCGGCTGAACGCCGCTGCGGTCGCTGTTGGCATTGGTCGAGGCGCTCAGCAACTGGCAGTCGAGTACGCCAAAGATCGTAAAGCATTCGGACGGCCCATCGGTCAGTTCCAGGCGCTGCAGCATCGGCTGGTATATGCCGGTGTCGCACTAGAGCAGGCATGGCTCACGACCCAAATGGCTGCGATTGCGGAGGAGCAAGGTCATCAACACATCGAGGTTTCCAGCGCCATCGCAAAGCTTGCCGCCAGCAAAGCTGCCAACGAAGCGGTGAGGGTTGGCATGGAGTCGATGGGCGGAGCAGGCTTTGACCTGGAATATCCGATGCAACGCTACTATCGAGATATCCGCCTCTACTCTTTTGCACCACTGACCGATGACATGCTGGCAAACCTGCTGGGTGAACGCTGGCTCGAGTTGCCTCGATCATTTTGAGATCAAAACCTAAATTTGGGTACTAGAGGGTCGTTATTACAACCTCAATGCCGCAGGCATGCGTGCATGCCTGCATGATATTGCGCACGCGCACACTAATGGATTAGCAAACTCAAACGACAATTCCTGGCCATAAAATCCTCATAAAAATGCGTTACCTCTCCAAACAACAACAATAAGGAAGGTACATAAAATGTCACGCCATTGCACAATGCTGATGGGCGCTCTCTGCATCTCTTCGTTTCAGGCAAATGCAGCGGAATACCCAATCTTTGATGATGCAAAACTCCGGCTTACCCATAAGAATTTTTTCTTCCATCGAGATTTCCGTAACGGCAGTTCAAGTGCCACCGGGACAAACGCCTTCAAGCCCGTTAACGAAAGAAATGGATACGCACAGGAGTGGGCCCAAGGCTTTCTTCTGGATTTTCAGTCCGGCTTTACACCCGGAGCAGTCGGTCTTGGGGTAGATGCCAATGCAATCCTAGGCCTCAAGTTTAGCGCAGGAGGCGGTACCGCAGGCTTGCGACTGTTACCCATCGACGGCGATGGCAAGCCTGGCGATGAGTACTCCAGGGTTGGTGCCGCTCTGAAGCTTCGAGCATCAAAAAGTACGCTGAAGTACGGCGAACAGATGCCAATGACACCTGTCCTGGCAGTGAATACTGTTCGTCTATTTCCCAGCGCCGCCACGGGGCTTCAGTTGAACGTCAACGAATTTGACAATTTCACCCTGGAGGCAGGCCACTACACGAAACAGACCGGGGTTGACTCCTCCAACAGCGACGATAAATTCACAACCGACTACGCCCTCAAACGTGGAGGTACTGCGATCACTTATGACTCAGCTAGTTTTATTGGTGGCCGCTACCAACAAGGAAATCTATCGCTAGCCCTCTATGCAGGTCAGCTGGAAGATGCCTGGCATCAATACTATGGCAACACTAAATACACTTACGCCATTGACGAAGGCCAAAGAATAGCTTTCGACTTCAACATTTACCGTACGTTGAACTATGGCAAAAGTCTCGCGGGGCCTATAAACAATACCTCCTGGTCATTTTCCACTGCCTACACCACCGGTGGCCACACGCTCTCAGTCATTCACCAGAGGATCAACGGTGACGAACCCTTAGACTGGGTCGGGTTAGGCACCATGGGCGGCACCATCACAATAGGCAACGCGGTTCAGTACGCAACGTTCACGGAAGCGAAAGAGAGGTCGTGGCAACTGAGGTACGATTACGACTTCGCAGCTCTAGGCATACCAGGGCTTAGCTTTATGACCAGGTATGTCAGGGGGGATGGAATGGATAACTCGCACAGTCATAACCCCTACTACACCGCTCGATACGTGTATGACACCGACAAGGACAACAAGCATTGGGAGAGAAATTCCGACATCAAGTACGTGATCCAGTCCGGGCCGGCGCGCGATATGTCATTTCGCCTAAGGCAATCGACTCACCGCGCAACCAGCGGCTACAGGTACATTGACATCGATGAGGTTAGGCTGATCACCGAGTTTCCAATCAACATTTTCTAAGCTCGGGCGCCATGAGCGCCCAAGCCATTCAGGGGTTCAGTCATCACAACGGGCGAAACTGGGTCGGTTTTCGGTCAGCGGCAACAGTTTGGCCTAAGGAATATGGGACTTTGGGGCGTTCCACCCATTTCGCGATTGGCGCAGTTCACTCTATCCAAGCGGAGGTACTGCGCTTACTTACGGCAGCTTCACATCTGCGCGCGATCCAGACTTTCTACGCCTATGCCGAAACTCGAGCTCTGGATGTAGACGAGACCATTGGCTTGCCAGCTTGAGTCGATTCTCTCGCCACTGGATGGTTACGCCCTCTGGCTGCAAGGCTGCCGCCGAGCGGACAATACAGTCGCCCGAAAGTGTACTTCGCTCAGCTTTCATTCCCTTCCGCTCTAGCTCAAATGCGGCTGGTTCATGTGCCAAAGCTTCGTTCCCCTCCTCCAGCAATCGATCGAGCATTTTGAGGACGCTGCAGCACCGGGCAGTACGATCATGAAGATATCCGGGCAACCACCAAGGCTGCCCGGGCCCGAGCTCAGCCCCGAGCGTTGGAGTACGCAGGGCCACTGCGCAGGCCGGTGTGCTCCTCCACCGCACCGGTGCCATCCAGGTAACCATGCTTGCGCAAGTCAGGCATGAGCACGGCAGCCAGCAGGGTAATGGCGCTCATGGCCGCCACGTAGTAGTAGAAATACGACTCTACCCCTGCGCCACGCAACGACAGCGCCACGTACTCGGCCGTGCCGCCACACAGCGCATTGCCCAGTGCATAAGGCAAACCTACCCCCAGTGCGCGCACGGTGGCGGGATACAGGTCAGCCTTGAGCACGCCGGTCACCGGCGTATAGAACGCTGCAATCAGCAGCCCGAGCATGACCAGCGCGAAAGCCTCGTACGGGTTGTTGACGCTCTTCAGGCCCGTGAGCAACGGCACGATCAACAGGCTCGACAGCAGGCCGAAGGCAATCATGCTGTTACGCGAGCCGATCCGGTCGGCCATCATCCCGAACACCGGCTGCAGACACATGAACACCACCAGTGCGGCTGTCATGATGAAGCTGACCGTCGAGGGGTCGAAGCCGGCCGACACCACCAAGTACTTCTGCATGTAGGTGGAGAAGGTGTAGAAATGCAGCGAGCAACCGGCCGTGATGGCAATGGTCAGCAGCACGGCTTTCTTGTGTTTCATCAGTGCCTTGATCGAGCCGGCTTCCTTGTGTTTTGCGCCCTGGGCATGGGCGGTCTCAAGCATCGAGCGGCGCAGGTACACCACTACCAGCGCGCTGACCGCACCGATGAAGAACGGAATCCGCCAGCCCCAGGCCTTGAGCTCCTCGATTGGCAGCACATTTTGCAGCACCACCACCGTCAACAGCGCGAGCAACTGGCCGGCGATGATGGTGAAGTACTGGAACGAGCCAAAGAAGCAGCGCTTGCCCTTGCGGGAAATTTCGCTGATGTAGGTGGCCCCGGTGCCGTATTCAGCACCGACCGAGAGCCCCTGCATCAAGCGGGCTACCAGCAGCAGCACCGGTGCTGCCATGCCGATGGACTCATAAGTGGGCAATACGGCGATCATCAGCGAGCCGCCACACATCAGGAACACAGAGATGATCATGGAGAACTTGCGACCACGGGTGTCGGCCAGGTAGCCGAAGATCCACCCGCCCAACGGACGCATGAAGAAGCCCACGGCGAAGATTCCGGCGGTCGCCAGCAACTGCGTGGTCTGGTCGCCCTTAGGGAAGAACAAGGCCGCGAAGTAGATCGAGGTGTAGGCGTAGATGAAGAAGTCGTACCACTCCACCAGGTTGCCGGAGCAGGCACCGAGAATGGCGCGGATCCGTTGGCGGTTGGTCAGGTTGCGGATATCAGGCGCAGCGGGATTGTTATTGTTGGCGTGCATGGGGTAACTCCAGATCTAAGGCAAACGCAAGGCAGGAACGACAGCGTCGGTTTACGTTCGATTGATCGGTTTGGAGTCGTGGTGGGAAAAAGCGGGCGACAAAACGCAAGGCGATGAAACGCGCATCATGGGGGGGTACCTTCTGGGATCTATTATTTTACAAGTCAGCGAAAGCGCACTGACTTTTATTCCCGAGCAAAGCTACGCCCTCACCTGGATAGCGGCCAGACCCGGTCCCCTCTAGCAGTTATGCCTCAATTGAATAGCTCGCTGCGTCAGAGCATATGCCCAGCCCAGATACCTTCGGCCACCAGCTCCGAGGCAATGTCGACGAAAGTCTGGCCGACATAGCGGGTAGCCGGGCTCACCTGGCGATCGGCCGGCAGCACCAGCACCAGTTTTCGCATGGGCGTAGGGTCTACCAGCGGTGCCGCGCATAGCGTGCCGTCGTTCAAGCGCGAGTAGATCGAGGCCAAGGGCAACGCGGTGTAACCAAAGCCATTGCGCACAAGGTCGATCATCGCGCCGAATGAATCCGCCTCGACGCTAGTGCTGACCTTGAAGCCGCGCTCCAGGGCACATTGGTCCATGATCTTGCGTAGCCCGTGACGGGGGCTGGGTAAGACCATCGGTTCCCTGGCCAACTGTGCGAAAGGGACCGCCTTATCGAGATTCAGCCCAGAATCGGGAGGGCCAACCAGTACCAGGTTTTCCATCATCACCGGTTCGATGCGCAGTGTATGCAGGGGCTGCGGATCGTAGGAGATGGCCAGTTCCAGTTCGCCCCGCTGCAACCAGTCCAGCAGATAGCCGCTGAAAGCCGATGAAAAGCGGATGGAGAGATCCGGGTGGGTATCGCTGATGCGCTTGACCAGCGGAACCGTGACGATCTCGGCGATCGTCGGCGTGGTACCGATGGCGACCATGCCGCGAAAGGCCGCACGCCCGCCGGCTACCGAGGTACGAATGGACTCCAGCTCATTCATGATTCGGGTGGCCCGCTCAAGCACCTCCAGCCCCGCTGCGGTGATTTCCATGCCACGGCCGTGGCGCTCGAACAGGTAGACGCCCAGTTCCTTTTCCAACTGCCGGATCTGCCGGCTCAATGCCGGTTGCGCCACGTGCAGGCGATCCGACGCCTTGCTCAAACTGCCAAGCTCCGCCACATGGATCAGGGTTTTGAGTTGCGTTACGTCCATCGATCAACCACTTGCAGGGAAGGGAGTGCCGCTGGAGCGGCGTATTTGACAGTCTAAAGACGGCCTGGGGCACCAGCTATAGCATTTGAGCATAGCAGTTAGAACCCATTTGATACGGAGCGGGCTGGCCCCGGGGTGAGGCCAGCCTAGATGGATACTTCAAACGTGGGGCAAGCGTTGACCTCAAACCATTGGCCGTTCTGCGCCCGAGGCAGTGGCGCGCGGGGGGGCCGACTGCACGTCCGGCTCCTGCAACTCCCCTTCCCACTTGGCAACCACCGCAGTGGCGATCGAGTTACCCACGGCGTTGGTGGCCGAGCGCCCCATGTCGAGGAAGGTGTCGATGCCCAGAATCAGCAGCAGCCCCGCTTCGGGAATATCGAATTGAACAAGCGTCGCGGCAATCACCACCAATGATGCCCGAGGCACCCCGGCGAGCCCCTTGGAGGTCAGCATCAAGGTCAGCAGCATGAGGATTTGCGTGCCGAGGGTCATCTCAATACCGTACGCCTGGGCAATGAACAGCACGGCAAAGGTGCAGTACATCATCGAGCCGTCGAGGTTGAAGGAGTAACCCATGGGCATCACGAAGCTGGAAATCTTGCGGCTGACCCCAAAGCGGTCCAGCGCCGCGAGGAGTTTCGGATAGGCCGATTCGGAACTGGCTGTGGCGAACGCCAGCAGAAACGCCTCCTTGATGAGTGCCAGCAAGGCGAACACCCGCCGACCCAGGAACATCGCCCCGGCCAGCACCAGCAACACCCACAATAAGACCAAGCCCAGATAGAAGTCGCGCATGAACACGGCGAACGTGGCCAGGATCGACAAGCCATTGACTGCCACCGTGGCAGCCATGGCCGCCATGACAGCCAAGGGCGCCAGCTTCATGACGTAGCCAGTGATCAGCAGCATGGCCTGCGCCAGTTCATCGGTCAGGCGTACCAGGCCCTTGGCTTTTTCCCCCAGCGCCGCCAGGGCGACCCCAAAGAACAGTGAGAACACCACGATCTGCAGGATCTCGTTGTTGGCCAAGGCTTCGGCGAATGACCTGGGTACCAGGTGGGTGACAAAGGCCTTGAGGGTAAAGGCCGAGGTCTGCAGCGAAGTGGTTTCACTGACGTCCGGCAAGGGCAGCGCCAGATGCAGCCCCGGCTGCAGGATATTGGCCATCATCAGACCGACCGCCAGCGACAGCAGGGAGGCCGTCAAGAACCACATCATGGCCTTGCCGAACACCCGGCCTACCGCACCGGCATCGCCCATGTGGGCGATGCCCACCACCAGGGTGGAAAACACCAGCGGCCCGATCAGCATCTTGATTAACCTCAGGAACACGTCCGAGATCACTGAAATGTAACCGGCAGTATGGGCAGCAGCGGCTTTGTCCGGGCTGGTGAGAAAAATGACGTAGCCGATCACCACGCCGAGAAACATGGCCAGCAGTATCCAGCCCGCCAACGGTAATTTGAGTCTCATTGAGCACCTGTATTCAAGCAATAGGATCCGTCACCGCCTGAGCAGTGCATTACGGAACGAAGTAGGACAGTGCAAGGTGCCGGAACCGGCAGGGCGAGGATGGCGTATCGGCCAATGGCGGCTCAGCAGTGAGCCACCCGGCGAGTGTGCGCAGGTAACGAAGCATCATGGACAACCCTCGATCTTATTGTTGTTTTGATTCGACAGCGGCACGGCCGCAACCGAGTGGACAACCTAACGTCTTCGCCTGCGGCCCATAAGCACTGCATGTGTCTATCAGCTATGCCCGCTTTCTATAGAGGCAACCTCTCCTGCGCGAGCCATGCCTGACTTTATGCGGCAGCTGGTCGCGCGGAACGCTGACCCGCCATCCCACGGGCCAACCTATGCCGACCCGGCATATCTCAAAGAAAAAAACGGTAGTCGTCGTGCACAGCAACTCCCCCCATCATGTGGAAAAACAAAAGCAGCACTGCCGGGAGATACCCATGTCATCGCAAGAAGCTGAACAGAACTGGCAAGAGGACGTGTTCCGTGTCCTTAAGGCCCACGACGTCAAACACGTCGTGTTCGTCCCGGATGCCGGCCACTCGGCAGCCATCCGCATGTCCTACGCCGACCCTGATATCAAGGCCGTTGTGCTCACCACCGAAGAAGAAGGCATCGGTTACCTGGCCGGCGCCTGGCTGGGCGGAGAGCGCGGCGCTCTGCTGATGCAGTCAAGCGGCGTCGGTAACTGCATCAACACCCTTGCCCTGCAGAACTGCGCCGGTTTTCCACTCTTGATGGTGGTGACCATGCGCGGCGACTGGGCGGAGTTCAATGCCTGGCAGAACCCCATGGGCCAAGCCACCGAAGCCTCTCTAAACCTGATGAAGGTGATGACCTGGCGCGCTGACAAGCCTGAGGATGTGGCGCCCCTTCTCCATGGTGCCGCCACCATGGCCTTCAATGGCGATGCCGCCACTGCCCTGCTGCTTGGCCAGCGTCTGATCGGAGAAAAGAAATGGGTCAAGTAAGCGCCAACCACGTGCTCTGCCGCCGTGAAGTCGTCCGTACCCTGCTCGCCGATCGCAACGATGTGCTTGTGGTCACAGGTCTGGGCTCGGCCTCCTATGATGTGATGGCCGCGGGCGATCACGACAACAACTACTACCTCTGGGCCGCCATGGGCAGCGCCATCACCGTGGGGCTGGGCCTGGCCAATGCGCAGCCGGACAAAAGCGTGGTGGTGGTCACCGGTGACGGCGAACTGCTGATGGGCTTTGGCGCCCTGGCCACGGTTGCCCTGCAGCAGCCCAAGAACCTGACCATCGTGGTGCTGGATAACGGCCACTTCGGTGAGACCGGCATGCAGGTCAGCCACGCCGGGTTCGGCATCCAGCTGGACCGGGTCGCCGAAACCTGCGGTTTTTCCTGGACTCAGGAAATCCGTGAGATGGACGGTGTACATGCCTTGCGCGAGCGTTTCGCCACCCGTGATGGTGTCAAGCTGGCGACGGTAAAAATCAAGGCCGAGAACCCCCCACGGGTACTGCCGCCGCGCGATGGTCATTACATCAAGAACCGCTTCCGCGCTGCTCTGGGTTTCCAGCCCATCTGACCGTGTTAAAGGGCCGGTCGGCGGCCGAACCACGATGACGCTGCCGGCCCGCCCCGATTTGGAGAATGATGATGAACGACAACAACAACGAAGAACTCAATGCCATTCGTGAGGGTGTGCGTGCGCTGTGTGGCGACTTCCCCGCCGAGTACTGGCGCAAGATCGATGAGGAAAAGGGCTTCCCTGAAGCCTTCGTCAAAGCCATGACCGACGAGGGTTGGCTGTCGGCGATGATTCCCGAGGAGTTCGGCGGTTCCGGCCTGGGCCTGGCCGAGGCTTCGGTAATTCTTGAAGAGGTCAATGCCTGCGGCGGCAACTCCGGCACCATCCACGGCCAGATGTACAACATGTTCACCTTGCTGCGTAACGGCAGCGAAGAGCAGAAGCGCTATTACTTGCCCAAGCTGGCCAGCGGCGAACTGCGACTGCAATCGATGGCCGTGACCGAGCCGTCTACCGGCACCGACACAACCAAGATCAAGACCACCGCCGTTCGCCAGGGCGACAAGTATGTAGTCAATGGTCAGAAGGTGTGGATCTCGCGGGTGCAGCACTCCGACCTGATGATCCTGCTGGCACGCACCACCCCGCTGGCCGAGGTCACGAAAAAGGTCGATGGCATGTCGATCTTCCTGGTCGACCTGCGCGAGGCCATCGGCAACGGCCTGAGCGTGCAGCCGATCGCCAACTTGGTGAACCACGAAACCAACGAGCTGTTCTTCGACAACCTGGAAATCCCGGCCAGTAGCCTGATTGGTGAAGAAGGCAAAGGCTTCCGCTACATCCTCGACGGCCTCAACGCCGAGCGCACCCTGATTGCCGCCGAATGCATCGGCGATGGCCGCTGGTTTGTCGAGAAAGCCAGTCAGTACGCCCGTGACCGCGAGGTGTTCGGCCGGCCGATCGGCAAGAACCAGGGCGTGCAGTTCCCCATCGCCGAGGCGCATATCGAGATCGAAGCCGCCGACCTGATGCGCTGGCGCGCCTGCGCCGAATACGACAGCGGGCGCAACGCCGGGGCGGCCGCCAACATGGCCAAGTACCTGGCCGCCAAGGCCAGCTGGGAGGCGGCCAACGCCTGCCTACAGACCCACGGCGGCTTCGGCTTTGCCAACGAATACGACGTCGAGCGCAAGTTCCGTGAAACCCGCCTGTACCAGGTCGCGCCAATCTCGACCAACCTGATCCTGTCCTACGTGGCCGAACACCTCCTGGAGTTGCCACGTTCGTTCTGATCCGGACCGCCCCCGTTAACCACGGGGGCCTGCCATAACAAGAGAGACAACCAGCATGAGCCAGCCCATACGCCCCCTTGACGGCATTACCGTCATCAGCCTCGAACACGCGATCGCGGCGCCCTTCTGCACCCGCCAGTTGGCCGACCTGGGCGCCCGAGTCATCAAGGTGGAGCGCCCCGGCAGTGGCGACTTCGCTCGGGGCTACGACCAGCGGGTCAACGGTCTGGCCTCGCATTTCGTGTGGACCAACCGCTCGAAAGAGAGCCTGGCCCTGGACCTCAAGCAGGATATCGCCGGCGATATTCTCGACCAACTGTTAGAGCAGGCCGATGTGTTGGTGCAGAACCTGGCACCGGGTGCGGCCGCTCGCCTGGGACTGAGCTTCGAGGCGCTGCACGCGCGATTCCCGCGGCTGATCGTCTGCGATATCTCCGGCTATGGCGCGGGCGGCCCTTATGAACAGAAAAAAGCCTACGACCTGCTGATTCAGAGCGAAGGCGGCTTCCTGTCGGTCACCGGTGGGCCGGGGGAAGACGGGATGGCCAAGGCCGGCAACTCGATCGCTGATATCGCCGCTGGCATGTATGCCTATACCGGTATCCTTTCGGCGGTCCTGTTGCGGGAAAAGACCGGCATCGGCAGCCAGGTGGAAGTGTCCATGCTCGAGGCCTTGGTGGAGTGGATGAACTACCCGCTCTACTACGCCTACGAAGGTGCCGCACCACCGCCACGTGCCGGCGCGGCGCACGCCACCATCTATCCGTACGGCCCGTTCCCGGTAGGTGACGGGAGCACAGTCATGCTTGGCCTGCAGAACGAGCGGGAGTGGCAGCTTTTCTGTGAACAGGTGCTGCAGCAACCAGAACTGGCCAGTGATGACCGCTTCAGCGCCAACTTCAAGCGCGTGACCAATCGCGATGCGCTGCGCGGACTGATCGTCGAGGCCTTTGCTGCGCTGGACTTCGACACGGTCATCGGGCGCCTCGATGGGGCAAGCATCGCCAATGCCAAGGTCAATGATATGCAGGGTGTCTGGGCCCATCCGCAACTGCAGGCCCGCGACCGCTGGCGGCGGATCGACACCGCCGCCGGTTCAGTACCCAGCCTGTTGCCGCCCGCCACCAGCAACGCCTATGCACCGCGCATGGACCCGGTCCCCGCGCTGGGCCAGCACAGCGAAAGCATCCTTACCGGGCTCGGACTGCCCCTTGAACGTATTCAGCAACTGCGCGCTTCAGGGGTCATCTGACCCCTCTTTTTTCACGCCCGTTGCCATCGCTTAAACACAGAGTATCCCTGCCTATGAAAGTGCTCGTCGCAATCAAACGAGTGGTCGACTACAACGTCAAGGTTCGCGTCAAGGCGGACAACTCCGGCGTCGACCTTGCAAACGTCAAGATGTCCATGAACCCCTTCTGCGAAATCGCCGTGGAAGAAGCCGTACGCCTGAAGGAAAAAGGCGTCGCGAACGAGATCGTCGTTGTCTCCGTCGGTCCGACCGCTGCCCAGGAGCAGTTGCGTACCGCCCTGGCCCTGGGTGCCGACCGCGCCATCCTGGTCGAAGCCGCTGACGAACTGAGCTCTCTGGCCGTCGCCAAGGCACTTAAAGCCGTTGTCGACAAAGAGCAGCCGCACTTGGTGATCCTCGGCAAGCAGGCTATCGACAGTGACAACAATCAGACCGGCCAGATGCTGGCCGCGCTGACCGGCTACGCCCAGGGCACCTTCGCCTCCAAGGTCGAAGTCGCTGGCGACAAGCTGAACGTCACCCGTGAAATCGATGGCGGCCTGCAGACCGTTGCGCTGAACCTGCCAGCCATCGTCACCACCGACCTGCGCCTGAACGAGCCACGCTACGCGTCGCTGCCGAACATCATGAAGGCCAAGAAGAAGCCGCTGGAAACTGTGACTCCAGACGCGCTGGGGGTTTCCCTCGCCTCCACCAACAAGACCCTGAAGGTTGAAGCCCCGGCTGCCCGCAGCGCAGGCATCAAGGTCAAATCGGTGGCCGAACTGGTCGAAAAGCTGAAGAACGAAGCGAAGGTGATCTGATGAGCATTCTGGTAGTTGCTGAACACGACAATCGCACCCTTGCCGGCCCTACCCTGCACACCCTAGCCGCCGCTCGCCAGATCGGTGCTGACATCGTGGTGCTCGTAGCCGGACTGGACGCAGCCGGTGTGGCGTTCGCTGCCGCGCAGTGCACTGGGGTGACCAGAGTTCTGCTGGCTGATGATGCCGCCTACGCCCATCAGTTCCCGGAAAACGTGGCACCCTTGGTGGCCAACCTAGGTCGCGACTTCAGCCATGTGCTGGCCCCGGCCACCAGCAACGGTAAGAACCTCCTGCCACGGGTAGCTGCGCTGCTGGATGTCGACCAGATCTCCGAGATCATTTCGGTCGAATCCGCTGACACCTTCAAGCGTCCGATCTACGCCGGTAACGCCATTGCCACCGTCCAGTCCAGCGCTGCGGTAAAAGTCATCACAGTGCGCTCCACCGCTTTTGAGGCCGTACCGGCAGAAGGCGGCGGCGCGCCAATCGAGGCCTTGGCAGGCGCTGCAGATGCAGGCCTGTCGGCATTTGTCGGCGAAGAACTGGCCAAGTCCGACCGTCCCGAACTGACGGCCGCCAAGATCGTGGTGTCGGGCGGTCGTGGCATGGGCAACGGTGAAAACTTCAGCCACCTGTATAGCCTGGCCGACAAGCTCGGCGCTGCGGTTGGTGCTTCGCGCGCAGCGGTAGACGCAGGCTTCGTGCCCAACGACATGCAGGTCGGTCAGACTGGCAAGATCGTAGCGCCGCAGTTGTACATTGCAGTGGGTATCTCCGGCGCTATTCAGCACCTGGCCGGCATGAAGGACTCCAAGGTCATTGTCGCGATTAACAAGGATGAAGAAGCACCTATCTTCCAGGTAGCTGATTACGGTTTGGTCGGCGACCTGTTCGAGATCGTACCGGAACTGACTTCGACGCTGTAAAGGACAATAAAAAATGAGTACACCTGCACCCCAAACATGGATTGGCCGTAGCGAGACTGTCCATGACTGCATCAGCCATAACCTGGTCAAGCGCATAGCTGCCACTTTGAGCGAGCCGGCACCCGCCCCTGGTGATGCCTTACCCGCACTCTGGCACTGGGCGTTTTTCCAAGAGCCTGTCGAAGCGGTCGGCCTAGGTGGCGATGGCCATCCGGCGCGGGGCGGTTTTCTGCCCCCGGCAGACAACCGCAACCGCATGTGGGCCGGGGGGCGCCTGGAGTTCATCCGCCCGCTGCGGATCGATGCTCAGGTGTCCCGCCGCTCGACCATCCTCAATGTCGAGGAGAAGCACGGGCGCACCGGCTCCCTGATGTTCGTCACCGTGCAGCATGAATATGTACAGGACGGGCAGCGGGCATTTGTTGAAGAGCAGGACATCGTCTACCGCGAGCCCTCACCGCCCAAGCTTGGCGGCACCGAGCCGATGCCCCACGGCGATTGGAGCGAAAGCGTGCAGCCAGATCCGACGCTACTGTTCCGCTACTCGGCGGTGACCTTCAACGGACATCGTATCCATTACGACTGGCCATACGTCACCGAAACCGAAGGGTACCCGGGTCTGGTGGTCCACGGTCCACTGATCGCTACCCTGAACCTGCGCGCCTTCGTGCGCGCGAACCCGCAACTGAACGTCCGCCGCTTCAGCTATCGCGGTGTGCGCCCGCTGATCTGCCCGGATGCGTTCCAAGTCGGCGGGCGGTTGACCGGTGACGGTAAGGCGCAGGTCTGGGCGGGTAATCAGGCCGGTCAGGCGCAGTTTGGCGAAATCGAATTCGTCCAGGGGGTACGCCCATGAACGCAGAGATCGTACGCAGCGCGCTGTTCGTGCCAGCTACCCGCCCAGAGCGCATACCCAAGGCATTGGTCAGTGGCGCAGATCGAGTCATCGTTGACCTTGAGGATGCCGTTGAAGAGGCGCTGAAGGAACAGGCGCGCGACAACCTTGAGCAGTTTCTCAGCGATCGACCCCAGGCCCGAGTGCTTGTGCGCGTCAACGCGCCGGGCCACTGGGCCCATGAGGCCGACTTGGCGCTGTGTCAGCGCCACACCGGCGTCGTTGGCATCCTGCTGCCGAAAGCGGAAACCGTCGGCCAGATCGAACGTGCCCATGCCACTGGCAAAGCGGTATGGCCAATCATCGAAAGTGCCAAGGGCCTTGCCGCGCTGCCCCTCCTGGCGGCGGTGCCAGGCGTCGACCGTCTGTCGTTCGGCAGCCTGGACCTGGGCCTTGATCTCGGGCTGAACACTGGCAGTGCCGCTGCCGAACAGGTACTGGACCATGCCCGCTATGCGGTGCTGCTGCACAGCCGTGTCGCCGGGCTTGCCGCGCCGCTGGACGGCGTGTTCCCTGCCATTCAGGACACCGACGGGCTGCAGCGCCAGGTGCGTTTCGCCCGGGACATGGGCTTTGCCGGCGCTCTGTGCATCCATCCAGGTCAGGTCAACGTGATTCACGCCGCGCTCAAGCCCTCGGCTGCCGAGCTGGACTGGGCGCAGCGGGTGGTTGAACAAGCTGAAACTGGCGCCGGCGTATTCACCCTCGATGGCCAGATGGTCGACGCGCCCGTGATCCTTCGCGCCCGGGCCATGCTGCTCCAAGCCGGCTGAAGCCTCCGTTATCGCTCCCGGCACCGCACACCACCTCTGTTCTGACGCGCAGCGGTGAGCGGTATCGGGGGCACCTATCCAGAGAGGTGCCCCATGTATCTGCTCACTGGTACATCCCGGCCCCGGCGCCACTGCAAGCGCCTGCTCTGCCGGGTGCTGCGCGCACTTTCGAGGTTGCCGGCCTATGCTTGAAGCTGCCCGTGCCTGTCCCTCCTCCCTGACCCAGGCTGCAACCGAACTGATGGTCGAGATTGGCTATACCGCCATGACCATGAGAAAGCTGGCCCTGCGCGTCGGCATTCTTCCCGGCAGCCTTTACCATCACGTCGATTGCAAACAGGATCTGCTGCTCAATGTAGTGCTCGACATCATCGAACGCCGCAAGCAGGCCTGGGAAAACGGCGCCCAATCTCAAGATCTGCATGCTTATGTGCGTTTTGCGCTGGCACGGCAAGTGGCCCTTCCCCAGGAGGAGATGGTCCTTCGTCACGAAGTCAGGCACCTGGACGACCGCCACAGGCTCTGGCTGGAGCGGGCAATGGGGCAACTGGCCGAGCCACTGCGCCAGATTATCGAGGGGGGGTGCGCTATCGGCAGGTACTGCGTGAGCGACCCTGACCGAACTGCCGTTGCCATCTTGGCGATCATCGAAAGCGGCAACAGTCTGCGGGTAGGCAATACGGCCTTCGATGAAAATTGGATCGAGCAGCACATCTTGCGGATGTGCAATGCCTTGCTCCAGCCCGAGGAATGCCCCGCCTGACAAACTGCCTTGAATGTGACAGCCCGCGATAAGGCCATAAGCGGGACACCAAGGTGGGGAGGACATGCTCTGGCGGATCAGCGCCCGCCAGAGCCAGCTTCAAGCGGCATCAGGTATCGCGGTGGTTCTTGGCCTGCAGCCGTTGCCGGAACGCTTCAAACGCCTGCGGATTGACCATGCGTGGCCCCGGCTCCCCGCGCAGCAACTGCAGAATCTGGTCTGCCGCCCACGTGCCCATGCGCTTGCGGGCCTCGCGGGTGACGCCTGCGGTGTGATAGAGGCCGACCACGTTTTCAAGGCCAAGCAGAGGATGATCCAACGCAGGCGGCTCTTGGTCCCAAACGTCGATTCCCGCTGCGCCAAGATGGCCACAGGCCAACGCGTCATAAAGGGCGACCTCGTCATGCAAGCCGCCACGTGCAGTATTGATGAATACCGCCCCTTTGCGCATCGCTGCGAAAGCCGACGCGTTCATGAGGTTCAAAGTCGAAGCCAGACGTGGGCAATGCAGTGAGACTACATCACTGTGCTGTAACAGGCTCTGCAACGTGCAACTGGTAGCGCCCCGCTGGTCGATCTGTTCCGCGCTCAGCAGGGGATCATGGGCCAGCACCTGCATGCCCAGGGCCTGGGCTATGCGTGCGACACGTGTACCAATCTCACCGATACCGATGAGACCCAAGCTCTTGCCGCACAACTCGCTACCCATCAGGTCTTCGCGAGAAAACCCGCGATCCCGGCGCAGGCGCCGGTCCGATTCGCTGATCCGCCGCGCGCAATCGAGCATCAACCCCACCGTGGCCTCGGCCACCGACTGGGCGTTGGCGCCCGATTGGTTGACGACCAGGACACCCGCGTGAGTGCAAGCTTCGACATCCACTGTGTCAAAGCCTGCACCATTGGTCGAGACACAGAGCAGGTCAGGCAACTGGCGGAGCAGCGCTTCGGTGACACACCACTGCCGCGGGAGCTCGTCCCGCGCCGAGGGTACTTGATACACCTGGCAGTTGCGCAGCGCCTGCAGGATGACGGCAGGCGGCTGGTCACGGGCGACGGTTTGCAGCACGACATCGGGCGAAGCTTCGAGGATCTGAGCCATCACCGGGTGATACCAGACGTCGAAGCGCACGATCTTCTTCCTTTCAGTAGTCATGCTCGCCTTGCCTCAATGGCTGGGGTGGGTAGGCAGGGATTTACGCCCCATGAACTTGCGTACGCCGATGTTCTCTTCGACCTTGCCGTCCCCATCGAGGTAACCGTGTTTGCCAAGATCTGGCATCAGCAGGGCCGACACCAGGGTGATGGCGCCGATCGCGGCCACGTACAGGTAGAAGTACTGTTCCATTCCCACAGAGCGGAAGGACAGCGCCACATACTCGGCCGAACCGCCGAACATCGCGGCCCCTACTGCGTAAGGCAAGCCCACACCCAGCGCGCGCACAGTCGGCGGATAGAAGTCTGCCTTAAGCACACCGGTGACCGGGGTATAGAAGGCTGCGATCAGCAACCCGGCAAGCACCAGCCCAAAGGCTGCGAGCGGGTCCTGCACTGTCTTGATCGCAGACAGCAACGGGATTACCAGGAAGGTGGATAGCAGGCCGAACAAGATCATGTTGCGGCGCACGCCGATTTTGTCAGCGAGCATGCCGAACACCGGCTGCGCCAGCATGAAGATCACCAATGCACAAGCCATGATGATGCTCACTGTGGGGGCCGGGATGCCGACACTCACTACCAGGAATTTCTGCATGTAAGCGGTAAAGGTATAGAAGTACAGCGAGCAGCCAATGGTGATGGTGAAAGTGAGCAGCACCGCGCGACGGTGTTGCATCAGGCCTCGGAGCGAGCCAGATTCTTTGCTCTTCATTCCTTCTTCAGTGGCTGTCTCGCGCATGGTACGGCGCAGGATCACCACTACGATCGAAGCCAGCGCGCCAATCAGGAACGGCACCCGCCAGCCCCAAGCCTTGAGGTCCTGCTCCGACAGCACCAGTTGCAGCACCGCAACGGTCAGCAGCGCCAGCAGTTGCCCGGCAATGATCGTCATGTACTGGAACGAGCCGTAGAACGATCGCCGCCCGGCGCGGGATACCTCGCTGATATAAGTGGCGCCGGTGCCGTACTCTGCGCCCACCGACAACCCTTGCATCAGGCGGGCTATCACTAGCAGAACGGGTGCTGCGACACCTACCGTGGCATAAGTGGGCATGACCGCGATCATCAGCGAGCCACCGCACATCATGAACACCGAGATGATCATCGAGATCTTGCGCCCACGGGTATCGGCGATATAGCCGAAAATCCAGCCACCCAGCGGGCGCATAAAGAAGCCGACAGCAAAGATACCGGCCGTTGCCAGTAGTTGGCTGGTCTGGTCGCCAGCAGGGAAGAACAGTGATGCGAAGTAGATCGACGTGTAGGCGTAGATGAAGAAGTCGTACCACTCCACCAAGTTGCCGGAACACACACCCACAATTGCGGTTGTACGCTCTTTGCGCGTCAACGGACGTGCCGTGCTCATGTTTGCATTCATGATCGCTACCCATGTTGTTATTGTTTTGCCAACTCGGGTACAGCTTTGCATAGCCTCGTTTTGGGGGAAGAGGGGCCACAGGTCTAACAGCTATGCCTGGCAGGCATGGCCGTCTAAGCCGGGCGTTCGGGCCGTTTGTCCTGCAGGTAGCGGCAGACTTCTTCTCCGACCCGGCTCAGGCAGCCTTTGAAAAAGTGGTCGGCGCCGGCGTATACCGATACGCGGCGGTGTTCGCCAGCGGCCCAGTCCATCAGGCTGACCAGGGGTGCCATCTGGTCACACCCGCCGTGCACCAGCAGGCAATCGTCGGGCAGGTCCGGCGCCGGGTAATGGCGGCCCCCTGGTACATCGCCGACCGGCAGCCCCAGCAGGGCCAAGGCGTCAAACTCTCCCGCCGCTGCGCTGGCCAGCCTGGCGAACACATAGGCGCCGAAGGAGAAACCGATCAAGGCGATGGGCAGCCCTGGCATGATTCCCGCCATGTGCTTGAGCACCACCTGGCTGTCCGCAGTCTCACCGATGCCGCCATCATGACTGCCCTCGCTTAACCCCACGCCGCGAAAACTCGGCCGCACCACCAGCCAGCCACAGGCGCACAACTGTCTGGCAAGGGTCACTGGCACGATGTGCCGAGGGCTGCCGCCCAACAACGGCTGCGGATGGCTGACGATAACCACCCCTTTCGGTGAAGTTGATGGATGGTCGAGCAGCAAGTGGAGCTTGCCCACCGGCCCATCGATTAGGAGTTCTTCACGGTCCAATTGTGACATTGCAATTGACTCCTTGATGGTTGGCGCTCACGCAGGCCGGCCCGGCAGTGACCGCATGACCAGTAGCACCAGCACGACATTGACGGCGGCCAAGGCGGCGAGCGTTGCTAGCACACCCATGGCACCAAAGTGCTGAAGTAGGTAGCCACCGACCAGCGGCGTCAGCGCCTGACCGATGAGCGAAGGCCGCGACATCTTGCCCATCAGCGCGACGTACTGCGCCGGCGGCATCAGCGCAAGGGGCAGCAAACCCCGGACAATGGCCCGCAGGCCATTGCCGCAGCCGTAAAGCAACAGCCCCAGTGCCGTTGCGCCAGGCGCCAGCGCAACCAGTGCCACGCCCACGGCCACTAGCACTGAAGACACCAATGCGGTCCAAATCGGGTGACGTTTGCGGGCGACTATCTGCAGCACGCGCGAAGCCACTTGGCTGGGCCCCAATAGCGCACTCAGGGCGATCGCCGTAGCCAGACTGTGGCCCAACCCCTGCAGCACTGCCACCAGTTGCACTGAAACCGCAGTCATGATGATTGCGCCAATCGCGAAGATCCACATAAGCAGCAGGTACTGACGTCGTTCCACGCTGACATCAGTCGCCGCCGCCACAGGCTTGCTTGTGGCCCCGTGCGGGCCCGCAGGCAGTACCCAGAGGTACAGAGGCGCGACCACGACAATCAGCATCACCGCATAAGCGGTACAGGTAACTCGCCAGCCGAACTGCTCTATTGCGAACGCCACCAACGGCCAGGTGATGGTGGTGGCGAAACCAGAGATCAAGGTGATGCCAGTGATAGCCCTGCCCGCCCGCTCGGCGTACAAGGCGCCGAGAGTGGCAAACAGGGCTTCGTAAAGACCAATGGCCATGCCGACGCCAATGACGACCCAGGCGAGCAGGAACACTTGCAGGCTGTGAGCGTTTGCTACGATCAACAGCCCCGCCCCCACCACGATTCCGCTCGCGGCCATCTGCAGGCGACCACCGTAGCGAACCACCAGGCGGCTGGCCAGCGGCGCAAGCAGTGCGGACACCATTAAGCTGAGCGACAGCGCTCCATAGACCCAGTGGCCATCCCAGCCGGTCTCGCGCAAGATGGGCTCACCCATCACCGCCAAAATAAAGAAGGACCCACCCCAGACCATGATCTGGAGTACTCCCAGGCAAATGATGCCGACGGGTCCGGGGAGGCGTAGAGGAGCGTTCACAAACGGCCTTCATGTACGGAGAAGATCGACGCGGGTGAGTACCCTCGCCAACGTGTTTCGAGGGGCACTGTTGCGCGCAAAGCGCATCGCGCGACTGCAGAATTCTACTGGGATGAACAAATGGCTGCTATTCAATCCCGGCATTTCAGCTATGCAGGACGACGCAGTGTTGACGCAATTAGTCGCGGGGAAAACAGGAGGCTCGCCTGTATTGAAGCGCGCCTGCCTGAGTGAGCGGGCCTGCCTGCGGCAGGCTCTCGTGGCCTTACCCTTTGCGCTGTAGGGTGTGGTAACCGAGGTCTTCGCGGGCCTGCTTTAAAGTTTTACCCTGGCTGATCGCGGCGCGAATATCGGCTTCAACTGCTTCGATCTGGCGGGCAAGCTGGGCAACATCACGGGCACGTCCGCGTGGCACCACTACCACGCCATTGGCGTCAGCCACGACGATATCCCGGGGGCACACCCGCGCCTCGCCGATGGACACCGGCTCGTTGACCGCGCCCACCTCGACCCGGTCCTTGCCGGTGCGCATGAATCGGCCTTTGGTGAACAGCGGGTAGCCATCACCCAATGCCTTGTTGACATCCCGACATACGCCGTCGATCACAGTCGCGGCGATTTTCCGCGAGCCGGCGTACTGGGTCATGATGTCGCCCCAGACGGTGCAATCGGTGCGGCCGTCATTGTCGATCACCACCACATCGCCCTCGCCCACCTCCTCGATGAAATCACCCACGGTCCCGGGCGGCACACTGGCAGACACATAGCGGACGGTGAATGCAGGGCCGACCACCACTTGCTTGTAGTCGACCAACGGCATCACGCCAAAGCAGTGCCCCGGCAAGCCCAGTTTGTCCATGGCATCGGATACGCCCGGGGTGTCGAGGCCTTCGAACAACGCGACCAGTTCTTTGTCTTCGGTAGTCATCTGCAGCTCCTTGGAACGGTAATTAAATGGCGGGAGTCGGTACCGGCTCGATTCAGGATGCGGTAGCGCGGGGCGCCGGCTCGATGATGGTCAACAGCAACACGAAACTGGCGAACGAACCGATCGCCAGGTAGGAGAAGACGTAACTCCAGCCATAGCTGTCGAGTAACAGACCGGTCAGGAATGGCGTGGCTGCGGCGCCCAGTTGGCCAACCATGTTGACGATGGCATTGGCAATCGGAAACGTCTGTTTACTGGCCAGCGCCATCGGGTAGACCATATAGGACGAAAAGCCCAGGCTCAGCACCACGCCCGTGGTCATCAGCAGCAGCCCATACGCCAACGGCTCAGCCGGCGAGTTGATCAAAAGGTACATCATCACCGAGGTGCCCAGCGCCGACAGCAGCATCCCGGGCTTGCGACGCCCGGCCAGCCAGCGGTCCGAACAGTAGCCGCCCAATAGGTTGCCCAGCACAGCGCCGACCCACGGGGCCGCCGAAACCAGACCCATGTTCATCACAGAGAAGCCCTTGACGGTCATCAGGTAGGTCGGGATCCAGGCCAGCAGCACGCTAGAAACACCCAACTGGAAGCAGTAACTCAGCGCGCTGCCCCAGATTTGCCAAGAGCCAAAAACCTCGCGTCGGGTTTCAAGCTGCGAAACTTCGCGGCGACGTATGAAGGCATCCAGCCGACGGAAGATAACTGCTGTGGCTCGCCCGGCATTGCTGCGAGCGCGTGCCTGGGTGCCGCCGACCGCCGTCGGGTCGCTGATGTAATCCAGTTCAGCCTGGTTGACGAAGCGGCTCCTGGAGGGGTGATCAGCGACCATGAAATACCAGGCGATCGATAGCAGGATCCCGGGTACCGCAAAAAAGTAGAACACCTCGCGCCAGCCCCACACCGAGATAATCACGGCGCACAGGGGCGGTACGATGACCGGACCGAACTTCACCGCCGACAAAAAGATCCCTGACGCAATGCCTTTTTCCCGAGGCGGGAACCAGTTGTTGATGGTGGTCGTCATGCTGATCGGTAATGGGCCCTCCGCCACGCCCAGGCCCAGGCGATAAAGCTTCAATGCCAACAGCGAGCCTGCCGTGCCGACCAGACCGGTCAGCGCAGAGGTCATGATCATTGCCCCGGGCAGGATACGGCTGACGCCATATTTGCTGAACGCCAGCCCGGCCGGAATCTGCGCCAGTGCGTAGGCCAGCAGGAACAGGCTCATGAGCCCGCCAGCCTGGGCGTTGCTCATCTCGAACTCCTGCCGGATGAATGGTAGCGCGACACCCAGATTGGCCCTGTCCGCCGCTGCGATGGTGTAGATGGAAAAAATCATTCCGGCAACGATCCAGCGGTAACTGCTGCGCCCTTTGGCATGGGCCACTTCAGCGGTCGACATAATCTGCACACCCTTGTTGTTGTAATTCGGCGGGTAATCTAGGCACGGCAATAGAAGAAAAAAAGCGACAAAAACTCAACTCTAATCATCACTTTTGGTGGACAATTAGCACCCCACTCGTCCTACAGCAGTCTCGCCGAGGAACACACGTGATCACTCTTAAGCAGATCGAAGCCATTTACTGGATTGTCGAGCTGGGCAGTTTCGAGGCCGCGGCCGCTAAACTGAATATGTCGCAGTCGGCGATCTCCAAGCGGGTACAGGAGCTCGAGGACGCCTTCGGTGTATCGATCTTCGATCGCTCTAAGCGCAGTGCTCGGCTTACACAGAAGGGCATCGAACTGCATGGCTGCGCGGTGGATATGCTCCGCCGGCGTGACGACATGCTTGAACGCATCAGTTCGAAGGAAACCTTGATCCGGCGGTTTCGCCTTGGGGTGACGGAACTCACCGCGCTGACCTGGCTGCCCTCCCTGGTGGAGCGCATTCATCAGACCTACCCACGGGTAGATCTGGAGCCCTCCATTGAACTCAGCACCGACCTGTTGCGTCGGCTGGAAGACGATGAGCTCGACCTCATCGTGGTGCCCGACATCTTCCATGATCCGCGCTTCATCAGCACGCCCTTGCAGGCCGTTGAAAACGCATGGATGTGTGCACCAGCCTTGTATCCAGGCGAAGGCGCCATCGACCTACACACTCTGTCGACCTTCACCGTATTGACTCAGGGCGGCAGTTCCGGGACTGGCCGGACCTACGAGCGCTGGCTGGCCGAGCATGACATCCGCTTGGGCAAGACCCTGACCAGCAACTACCTCGTTGCACAAGTTGGCCTGACCATCTCAGGTGTGGGCATCAGCTACCTGCCGCTCGCCTGCATGGACACACTGATCGGCCAAGGGCGCTTGAAGGTGATTCACACGCAGCAGCCACTACCAACCATCAATTATGTCTGTGTTCATAGGGCCGACCGATATCAGGGGTTGGCGGTGGAAGTGACGCGCCTCGCCCAGCATGCGTGTGATTTCAACCGACTTATCATCACCTGAGGCGATTATTTTTTATAAAAAAATATCGCTAAAAGCAAAGGCTTTTCTCTCCTAACATCGCCGCACATCACGATGGTTACCCTTCATCCAGGAGATTGAGCATGTCATTACCCGGGTCCCGAATCCTCGCTTCACCCGCTCTGGCCCCCGCCTGGCTCATTGAAGCGTTCGCTTCGGTAGTCACCCCGCACATCAGCGACAACCTTGGTCGCCACATCGGCGCTCGGGGCCTTACCCGCTACAACATGACGGGCAAGCTGGTGGGTACCGCACTGACCATCAAGACTCGTCCCGGAGATAATCTGTACATTTACAAGGCCCTGACCTTGCTTGAACCGGGCCACGTGCTGGTGATCGACGCCCAAGGCGACACCAACAATGCGGTGATCGGCGAACTCATCAAGCTGTACGCCGAACAACGCGGCTGCGTGGGGTTCATCGTAGATGGCGCGATTCGCGATGTGGATTCCTTCCGCTCCAGCCCCTGCTATGCGCGCAGCGTAGTGCATTGCGGCCCCTACAAAACCGGCCCAGGCGAAATTAACGTACCGGTGTCAGTTGGAGGCATGGTGGTGAACCCTGGCGACATCATCGTCGGTGACGAAGATGGCGTCGTGGCATTCCCACAGGCGGTAGCCGAGCAGGTGCTGTCCCAGGCCCGCGCTCATGAAGCCCATGAAGAGCGGGTAAAAGCTGAAATTGCAACTGGGGCGTTGGATCAATCCTGGTTGGACAAGGTGCTGGAAAAGGCCGGGTTAACAGATTGATACCACAGGTGTGATCAGCGCCAGTCCGACGTGGAAAATGCCCCCGCGGGCGGCTTCAAGACGTTCATACTGGCACTGCTCGCCCGGTCCATGCACAACAGTTATTGATTCGTGCTGTACAACACCTTCAGCGCATCATTCATCGGGAAGTTCAGGTTCATGGACTTGGGTGGGATTGGGCTGGTGAACCACTTCGCATACAGCGGCTCGATGGCTTTGTTCGAATAGAGCTCCTTGATGGTCCTATCGACCACACGTTTGAATCGCGGGTCATCCTTGCGCAGCATGCAGCCGTAATTCTCAAAGGAGATCGGCGTCCCCGTGATGACCCAGTCGTCCGGTTGCTTTGCCCGCGTTCTCAGGCCTGCCTGAAGCACATCGTCGATCATCAACGCCGACGCTCGGTTCGACTCGACCATGATGAAAGCCTCGCCAATATCTTTCGCCGAGATCACATTCATGCGCATATCTTTATCAGCATTGAGCGCTTTGATCAGGCGCTCAGATGTCGACCCGGCGGCCGTTACCACGTTCTTGCCAGCAAGGTCCGGATAGTCGATCACGCCGGAGCTCTTGCGCGTGAGAAGACGGATGCCGACTGCGAAAATGTCCGTCGAGAAGTCTACCTGCATACGCCGCTCAGAGTTGTTGGTGGTGGCACCACACTCAAGATCGACAGTACCGTTCTGTAACAAAGGGATGCGTGTCTGTGCCGTGACCAGGTTGGAGCGTATTTGCAGGTCTGGCATGCCCAACTCTTTCTTCACCTGTTCGGCAATGGCCAACGCGATATCCCATGAGTACCCCATGGGTTTCTGCCCAATCCCGACATACGAAAATGGGATTGCGGTATCACGGTAGGCTAAGACGATTGCCCCGTTGTCCTTGATCTTCTTCAATGTGCCGGTCAGTTCTTCGGCATCGGCGGCCGACATGGGAAAGCAAGTCGATAGCGCAAGCGAAAGTAGAGAGAGTGCAAGTTTCATGGAACGCCTCGTTGATTGTAATTAAGTTGAGGTACGTCATTACTTTCGGCAACACTTTCCCACCAGGCCGTCTTTCAGGGCGTGGGGATGTGGTCGACAGAGGCCTTGCGCCCGCCGGCGCAAGGCTATTGGAACTCAAGAAGCTACATAGGCAGTCTTCACGGTGGTGAAGAATTCCTGTGCATAACGTCCTTGTTCTCGTGGGCCATAGCTTGAGTTTTTGCGGCCGCCAAACGGCACGTGATAGTCAACACCTGCCGTAGGCAAGTTGACCATCACCATTCCGGCCTGGGCGTGCCGCTTGAAGTGTGTGGCGTACTTCAAGCTGGTGGTCGCAATGCCTGCAGAAAGACCGAATTCGGTGTCATTGGCTATGGCCAGCGCTTCTTCGTAATCGGTGACGCGAATCACACTGGCGACCGGTCCGAACACTTCTTCCCGGTTGATGCGCATGTCGGGACCGGTATGCGTGAACAGTGTTGGCGCGACGAAGTAGCCTGGCTTGCCGCTACCGGTATGACACGCCACGCGATCTCCTCCCGCCACGAGCTCGGCGCCCTCGGCACGTGCGATTTCAATGTACTGCAAGTTTTGATGTAACTGCGACTCGCTGGCGGCCGGGCCGATATCGGTACCCTCAGCCAAGGCATCACCTATGCGCAGCAATGCCATACGCTCCGTCAGGGCCTGAACGAAACGGTCGTGGATGTTCTCCGTCACAATCAGGCGACTGGAGGCGGTGCAGCGCTGCCCTGTCGAGAAGAAAGCGCTCTGGGCGCTGAGCTCGACGGCGACGTTCAGATCAGCGTCATCGAGAATCACCTGCGGATTTTTGCCGCCCATTTCCAACTGCACTTTCTTGCCGTGCTCGGCGCACTGCAAGGCGATACGCCGCCCCACATCGACTGAACCAGTGAAACTCACGGCAGCGATGCCCGGATGGGTAACCAGGGGGTCGCCAATCACGCTACCTCGCCCCATCACCAGATTGAACACACCTGCCCGGATGCCGCTGCGATGTATGATCTCGGCCAGTGCCCATGCCGAGGCCGGGACCAAATCAGCAGGCTTGAAGACCACGCAGTTGCCAAAGGCCAAGGCAGGCGCAATTTTCCAGGCAGGAATGGCAATCGGAAAGTTCCAGGGGGTGACAATCCCCACGACGCCAACAGGCTCGCGTGTGATTTCCACACCAACCCCCGGCCTCACGGAAGGCAGGACCTCGCCACTCAGGCGCAAACATTCGCCAGCGAAGAAGCGGAAAATATGTCCTGCACGGGTGACCTCACCGAGCGCCTCTTTGCGGGTCTTGCCCTCCTCCCGGGCCAACAAGGTTGCCAGCTCTTCCTTGCGCGACAGAATCTCGCTGCCGATTCGATCCAGTGCGTCACTGCGTGTTTGGATTGGGCCGGTGGACCACTGTGGGAACGCCTTGAGCGCAGCAGCCACGGCTATATCCAGCTGCGCCGAATCCGCCTGCGCAAACTCACCAATGATGTCGTCCGGGTTCGACGGATTGCGGTTCAGGCCATATTGAGCGCCTGCAACCCAACCGCCGGCAATCAGGTTTTCAAATGGCATCGTCAGTTCACCTGGGTCAACAACGGCTGGCCTGCGAAGTGACGCTCGGCGTTCTCCAGAAAGCGCACGACTGAGGCGTGAATGGCCTCAGGAGAAATGCCGCCGATGTGCGGGGTGAGCACCGCGTTGTCAAACTCCAGCAGCGGCGCCGGCGGGGTGGGTTCGTTCTCGTAACAGTCAAGCGCACACGCCCAGATACGGTTGTCTCGTAAGGCATCGGCTACCGCATCGGTATCGACCAAGGTCCCCCGCGCAACGTTGACGATGACCCCTTGAGGGCCCAGCGCATTGAGCACGTCATGGCTGACAATGTGATAAGTCGCTTTACCGCCCGGCGCAGCCACTACCAGGAAGTCACACCACTCTGCCAAGCTGACGATGTCATCGAACCAGCGGAGGCCAGTTTCGTCCCGACGCGTACGGCTGTGATAGCCGATTTCCATGTCAAAGCCCATGGCACGTTTGGCTACTTCCTTACCGATCGAGCCCAGGCCAAAGATCCCCAGCTTGCGACCGGAAACATGAGGTGGGCGCGGGATGTCATCTCGCCACAATCCCGTCCGCACGCCACTGTTGAGGAACGGAACGCGGCGGATGGCGGCCAGCAAAATGGCCATGGCGTGGTCGGCTACAGCTGGAGCATTGGTTCCTGCAGCGTTGCACACGGGAATGCCGCGATCACGAGCAGCACCGAGGTCGACGTTCTCGAATCCGACGCCCAAGGTACAGACGATCTCAAGGTTCGGCATCCCTGCGATTTCTTCGGCGAGCAGACCATTGGTGCCATTGGTCAGCACCACCCGGATATCGTTACCTCTGGCGGCGATCTGCGCGGCGCCGTTACTGCGATCAACCCCCAGATTCTGATTGGGTGCGTAGATGAGTTCGTACTGCTGCGACACCAGCTCGCGGTGCTCTTCGGAAATGAACACCAGGACAAGTAGCGTTGGTTTCTTTCCGGCTACGTCGGCTTGCGGGGTCGATGGCGGCTGCATAGCGGATCGCTCCACGGCATGTCTCCTTTTTCTTATTGAACGGGCCCTTGCAGGAAGCGGGACGAGCCCGCTCCCCAGCCGCAAAGGCCAAATGCACTTTTAGCCAGACGCTCTGCGCTTAGCGCTGACCGTCACCTACCGAAATCTGCTCTGGGCGCAGGCCACCCAGACGCTCATGGACGCGGCTACCGGTCGACATCACCAGCGCGAACAGCAGTTCGTCAGGACGTGGGCCGTCGACGGTGCCGACCTCAACGGTGCTGAAGTGGCTGCGTACATAGGCAGCTTCGATATGGTGCACAGGAATGTACAGGCGAGTGCCTGCAGCCGCGACGATCTTCGCCGAAGGAACGATCGATTTGGCTTTCGGCAGCGCGGCACGCATCGGCCAGCCACCGGCTTCGTGCCAGGTCGCGCCGTGTTCGAGCTCGCCGTTCAGGCCCACGATCGCACCCTTGCCGTAACCCTGGATCTTGTCGACGCCACCCAGAGCTTCGATGAGTTCCTGAACCAGTACTTCGGACAGCGCCTTGCCTTCATTCACCAACTGCGAAAGGTCTTCAACATAGCGGCCAGCATATGGGTTCTGGATGATGACCGAGATCGAGCCCTGCTTGATGGGTTCGTGACGTACCGGACCGCCTTCGTGATAGATATTCTCGACGTTCAGCAGCTTCTTGCGGATCTGGATGAAGGACATGGTTTTTCCTTGGTTTCTTGGAAGCGATGGAGGAAAACGGTGCAGTTATTCGGTATCGGCCGGCTTCGAGCCGAACTCGACACCCGCCCATTGCTCGATATGACGAATCGGGTAAGCGTTGTCTTTGTCGCCGTCGCCCTGGGACAGGGCAAAGGCCAAGAACTGACGGGTCGCTGGGTTGACCTGCATTGGCACTCCGAGCTTCTCGGCTTCGTCCATACACATCTTCACGTCCTTGTGCAGCAGTTCCGTGGTGAAGCGTACGGGGAAACTGCGGTCAAGCACGCACTGCGGGATACGCTCAAGCGTGGCGAACGAACGGCCGCTGGAAACGTTAATCACATCGAGCATGGTTTTGGGATCCAGACCGGCCTTTACCCCATAAACGAGGGCCTCACTGCTGGCGACCATGGTGGTGGCATACAACGTGTTGTTGATGATCTTCATGGTCTGGCCGAGGCTAGGGTCGGCCCCGAGATAGAAGATGTTCTTGCCCAGTACCTGCAGCAACGGTTCGACGGCTTTGAACGCTGCTTCAGGACCTGCCGGCATGATAGCCAAGGTGCCTTTCTCGGCCGCGACGGTCCCGCCGCTTACCGGCGCACCGACCAGCGAGATTTCGCGCGCCTTCAGGAGCGCTTCGACTTCATGGGTTACGGTCGGGCCGGTAGTGGAGAGATCGACCACGATGCGCACTGCACTGCCCTCGGCAACCTCTGCCGCCACTTGGGAAACGATGCGCGGCAAGGGCAAGCAGAGCAGGACGATCTCGGCGCGAGAGGCGAGCTCTTTCGCGCTCTCGACAATGATTGCACCCTTGGCGGCAAGCTTTTCAAGCGCGACCGGGTTGCGGTCATTCACCAACAGTTCATGGTCTGCTGCCAGCAGACGGTTGGCAAAGTGAATACCGATGTTGCCGACCCCTATCAATCCGATCTTCATGTTGAAGAACTCTCCAGTTGAAAGGCCCCAGTAGCACAGGGCGATGACTAGAGATACTAGGAGTGTGACAGCTCGCAGACGAGTGCTGTTTTGACCACACCCTATGCCTTTATGTTAATCGCTACCCTGCTTTTTCAACACAATCTGAGCAACAAGCACACCCCGGACAACTGACGTTGCCCAGGGTACCTGACCTTGTAGAAATCTAGTTTGCAAGGTGCGAAAGCGGCCCTCGCTCCTTCTCAACCTGCTGTAGCAGCAATTCGACGAACTTGTCAGCGTAGGTTCGACCATGACTGAACCTGGAGCGAACGATGCTCGGCGTAAGCTTGATCTCGTCCGCGAGGGGAATGACTTGTAGCTCATCCCACCCCAGGCCCTCCACGGTAAACTCGTCAACAATCGCGATACCCGCCCCCGCTCGCACAAATGAGCACGCCACATCGGTTTGATGGATATCGATTCTGCTGGTGAATGACACATCGGCTTTCTTGAAGGCCGCGGAGACCAGTTGGCCGAACGGCACGCCTGGGTCATGGGTAATGATGGTGTAGCGCGCCATGTCGGCCATGCTTACCTGATGCTGTTGCCCTAATTCATGCCCGCGCGGCACGACACACACCATCCGTCCTTCTGTGAAGGGTGTCGCTGTCAGGTGAGCATGCTCTAGAGGTAGGACCGACACCGCCATATCCACCTTGTTACTCAGCACCTCTTGAACCATGTTGTTCAGCAGCGTTGCATGGAAGTGAATACGAATTTTTGGATAGCGCTTCTGGAAGTTGGTGATGACCCGAGGCATCAAACCTTTGCTCAAGCAGGGGCTGGTGGAAATGCTCAACGTACCCGAGGGACCTTCTGCCAGATTCTTCGAGAATTCATCAACTCGCAATGCGTGCTGGTAAAATTCCTCCACCTCTTGGAACAAGGCTTCGCTTTCCGGCGTAGGGATCAATTTACCCTTGACCCGATCAAAAAGTTTTAGCCCGAGCGTCTGTTCGGTATGAGAGACGATCCGGCTGATCGCAGGTTGCGATGTAAACAACAACTTGGACGCACCATTGATAGAGCCTGTGAGCATGACCGCTCGGAAGACTTCCATCTGACGCAGGCGAAATTTCATTGCTGTACCTGACTGATTACATCCCGCGGCAGGAGTGACTTCCCTGCCTTTCGGGCAAAACTAGCACGCCCGGCCCTGACAGCCTACGGATTATCTGCAGGGTTTCGAGTCGGGCACGTGATATGTCTAGGGGTGGCAGCCTATGCGCTGCGCAGTGCGCAGCAGAAGCGCACGATTGCATCGCAAGCCTGGTGCAATGAGTCATCATTGAGCGCGTAGGCGATTCGGATATACGGACCAAGGCCAAACGCGCTGCCGTGCACCAACGCTACATCGGCCTCGTCCAACAGCGCATTGACCACATCTTCGTCACTACGCAGTACCGTTCCCTTGGGCGTGACCTTGCCGAGCAGCTCTGCACAACAGGCAAACACGTAGAAGGCGCCTTGCGGTACCTCACAACGCAGGCCCGGTGCATCCGCCAACCACTTAAGCACCTGGTCCCGCCGTTGTTGGAAAATTACGCGGGATAGTCGGATAAAGTCTTTCGGCCCCGTCAGCGCGGCGAGCGCCGCTCGCTGGGAAATCGTGCAAGGCCCGGATGTTTGCTGGCCCTGCAGCTTCTCCATGGCCTTGATGAGCCAGGCCGGCCCTGTCGCATAACCGATGCGCCACCCGGTCATTGCGTAGGCCTTGGACACACCGTTCATGGTCAATACTCGCTCGGCCAATAGCGGGGTGACTTGGGCCAGGGTAAAAGCTTCAAGCTCCTCTCGGCTATATACAGCTCCACTAGGGTTGGACGGCGAGTTGAGAATCAGCCAGCGAGTGCGCGGTCCGATCACCGCTTCCAGTGCCTCAGCAGTCAGTTTGAAATTGCTGTGCGCGGTGCAAGGCACGATGACCGGTTCTCCTCCGCACAACTGCACGATTTCCGGATAGCTCACCCAGTAAGGCGCAGGCACGATGACTTGATCGCCTTCGTTGAGGGTTGCCGCCAGCGCATTAAAGATCACCTGCTTACCGCCCCTCGACACCAACGTGTTGCGCCAGTCCACCTGCAGCCCGTTCTCACGCTGAAACTTCTCAGCAGCGGCCTCTCGCAGTTGCTGCAGCCCCGCTACCTGCGTATAGCGCGTGTGCCCCGCTTTGATATCCGCGATACCCGCTTCACTGACATGGGGCGGCGTATCGAAATCTGGCTCACCAGAACTGAGGGAGATGATGGAGGCTCCTTCAGCTCTGCGGGCGGCGACGCGGTCCATGACCTCATAGGTTGCCGAAGGGCGTGCCGCTTGCAGGAAGCGATTAAGGGTGACTGGCATGGGAATCCTTTGTCATTGGAGTTATCGAGGGCACCAGCAGGATGCTGTTGTTTTGCTCCGATGATAGGGTCACACCCCTTCACCACCCTATGCTGAATCTGCTACAGGTTATGCCTTTATGTTAATAGACACCCTGATTGAACAGTCGCTTCGGCATGCCCTGAAAAGGCAGCAATGAACCGCTCCCAAGGCTATGCCTGACTGCCTTAACCCCGGTGATTACGGGCTTTGGCCTTCATTCAACTCGGACTAGCTGGCGCGCACGGGTAGCTGTTTAGACCTCGAGGTTCAAGTAAACATCTCTCACTTGTACCTGAAATAGGCTCAGCTGGGACGCCAGCACACCGCCGGACTTGCGTGCTAGGTTAACGTCGGTCGTCACCGTTAGGGACCGCCATCTAACACTGCGTATCATTCGGAGCACGGGTTCAAGAGATGAGCAAGACTTCCCTCGATAAAAGCAAAATCAAATTTCTCCTCCTTGAAGGGGTGCACAAGAATGCGGTGAGTACACTCAAGGCCGCTGGCTACACCAACGTGGAGCATCTGACCGGTTCGCTGCCCGAGGCGGAGCTCAGGGCGAAGATTGCGGATGTCCACTTCCTTGGTATCCGTTCACGCACCCAGCTCACGGATGAACTGTTCGAGCAGGCGAAAAAGCTCATTGCGGTGGGCTGCTTCTGCATCGGTACAAACCAGGTAAATTTGAAGGCTGCTCGAGCGCGTGGGATCGCCGTTTTCAACGCGCCCTACTCCAACACCCGCTCCGTGGCCGAACTGGTATTGGGCGAGATACTGGTCCTTGCCCGCGGCATTCCGGAAAAGAACGCATCTTGCCACCGTGGTGGCTGGATCAAGAGTGCCGCGAACTCCTTTGAGGTCCGCGGCAAGACCTTGGGCATCGTTGGTTACGGGTCTATCGGCACGCAACTTTCTGTAATGGCGGAAAGCCTGGGCCTGCAGGTGATCTACTACGATCCTTTGACCAAACTGCCTCTTGGTAATGCCTCTCAGGTCGGCAGTTTGATGGAGTTGCTCCAGACCTCGGACATCGTCTCCCTGCATGTTCCTGAGCTGCCATCCACGCAGTGGATGATCGGTGAAAAGGAAATTCGCGCCATGAAGAAGGGCGGCCTGTTGATCAACGCTTCCCGTGGCACCGTAGTCGAACTCGATCACCTGGCAAGCGCAATTAGGGACAAGCATCTGGCTGGTGCTGCCATCGATGTGTTCCCGGTGGAGCCTCGCTCCAACCAAGACACCTTCGACTCTCCTCTGCGCGGCCTGGATAACGTGATCCTGACCCCCCACGTAGGTGGCTCTACGGCCGAAGCCCAGGCCAACATAGGCTTGGAAGTTTCAGAAAAACTGGTTAAGTACAGCGACAACGGCACTACCATTTCCTCAGTGAACTTTCCTGAAGTTGCTCTGCCCTCTCATCCTGGCAAGCATCGCCTTCTGCACATCCATAAAAACGTGCCAGGGGTGCTGAGCGAGATCAACAAGGTCTTTGCAGAAAACAGCATCAACATCTCTGGTCAATTCCTCCAGACCGAAGAAAACGTTGGTTACGTGGTCATCGACGTGGATGCCCAGCACTCTGATCTGGCGCTCGCAAAGCTTCAGGACATCAATGGCACCATCCGTTGCCGCGTACTGTTCTGAAATTTTTGGCTGCAGTAAGCACAAATGGCCCGTACGCGGGCCATTTTTCGTTGAACCTCACAAGTGATTGAGCAGGCAGTACGGCCTGCACGGTGGTGAGCATTGTCCTGAAGCTATAACCCGGCACATATCTAGCAATCGTCAGTCTCGGCCCCTGCCCATACCATCAAAAACGATCCACAAAACGAAAGCCCTACCAAAAATAAATCCGAGGCTTTGATGATGACTGTTTACACCTGTTGCGGGTATGCCTGCTCGCTCCCTAGCCTGATCCCGACTCGTTTGGTTAACGGGGAGGCTCTATGAACAACTCCACCAGCACCCCCGCCACAAACCACCGTCGCCAAGCCGTTTTTTGGCTAATGATCGGCGGAATGATCAACTACTTCGACCGAGCCACATTGGCCATCGCAGCACCAGAGATGTCACGAGACCTAGAGCTGAGTGCCACCCATATCGGCATGATGGGTACCGCGTTCGCCTGGTGCTATGCCCTCGCCCAACTTCCGTCCGGCTGGATCATCGACCGCTTCAATTCGCGCCTTGTTTTTGCTGGTTCAATGCTGCTCTGGAGCTTGGCAACCTTGGCGACAGGCTTTGCCAGTGGCCTCATCGTGCTGATCCTCTTGCGAGCCTTGCTTGGAGTTACCGAAGCGCCATGCTGGCCAACGGCGACCAAGGTCATTTCTGTCTGGTACCCCAAACAGGAACGGGGCATCGCAACCGGAATCTTTACCAGTTCTGCCAAATGGGGAGCCGCCATCGCGCCTCCTGTGCTGGTCACCATCATGGTCTACTTCGGCTGGCGCGGCTTGTTCATCGTCAGCGGGCTCGCGGGGATTATTTATGCGATCATCTTCTACGCGTTTTTCCGCAATCCGGACAAGGCGCGCAGGCTGCCGGCTGACGAACTCGAGTTCATCAAGGCTGGTGGTGGCGGTGTCGAGCGCACCGGCGGCAACAAAGCATCGGGTATACCTTGGTCAACGCTATTCACCTACCGCTCGGTATGGGGCATGATCCTTGGGTACTTCTGCAACATCTGGATCTGGAACATGTTCATCGTGTTCCTCCCCTCCTACCTGTCAAAGACCTACCATGTGTCACTGGCCCAAATGGGTATTTACGCGTCCCTGCCGTGGATCGGTGGCGCGATTGGGGCGGTACTCAGCGGCTTTGCGGTCCGCAGCATAGCCGAACGCTTCAACCTGACTTCGCTCAAGGCCACCAAGACAATGATCGGTCTGTCCACCACGCTGACCGTCATCACCGTATGCTGCCTGCCGCTTACTACCACGCTCCACTCGACAGTCGTGACGATGATCGTGGCACTGTTTTTCATCTCAGCGACCAACTCGCTTGCGTGGGCACTAGCCACCGAAATCGCCCCCCAATCTATGGTGGGATCCGTCAGTTCGATCCAGAACTTCGGCGGCTACTTCGGTGGGGCATTCTCTCCTCTGGTGGCTGGTCTCATCGTCGATGCTACCGGTTCGTACGCATTGGCGTTTCTCAGCGGCGGTTTGGTAGTAGTCGGCGCAGCGGTCGCTTACCTGTGGATCGTCGACAAACCTATTGAGGCGCGGGAACTCAAGGAAGATCTAGGTAATTTGGCAGTACCGCGTACCTGACTGCAGCTTCAATCAAAGGGCCAGAATGAACGCTGGCCCTTTGTACTTACTGCCCCAATACCCCCAATACCGTGTACTTAGAGAAACCAGCATGGCCAAAGCAGCAGACGTTGTAGTGCAGTGTCTTGAAAATGAAGGCGTCCAGTATGTGTTCGGTATCCCAGGCGAGGAAAACCTTGACCTGCTCGAATCCCTGCGCAAGTCTAAGATCACGCTGGTACTGACCCGTCACGAGCAGTCCGCAGGTTTCATGGCTGCCACCTACGGTCGCCTGACTGGCAAGACGGGCGTCAGCCTCTCGACCCTTGGTCCTGGTGCCACCAACCTGGTGACCGCCAGCGCGTACGCCTACCTGGGCGGCATGCCGATGATGATGATCACCGGCCAGAAGCCGATCAAGAAGTCCAAGCAGGGCCGCTTCCAGATCATCGATGTGTGCGGCATGATGGACCCCATCACCAAGTACACCCATCAGTTCGCCTCGGCCGACAACATCCCGGCCCGCATGCGCGAAGCGTTCCGCCTGGCGGAAGAAGAAAAGCCGGGCGCGGTGCACCTGGAGCTGCCGGAGGACATCGCCGCCGAGCAGACCGACGCCCTGCCAATCTCGCCGAGCCTGCACCGCCGGCCGCTAGCCGAGCACAAAGCCATCGAAGCGGCTGTTGCCAAGCTGCAGAGCGCGCGCAGCCCGATCCTGGTGATTGGCGCCGGTGCCAACCGCAAGATGACTGCCAGGGTTCTAAAGCAACTGATCGATAAGACCGGTATTCCGTTCATCACCACCCAGATGGGTAAAGGGGTGGTCGACGAGCGTCATCCGCGCTTCCTGGGTAACGCTGCGCTGTCGTCCGGTGACTTCGTCCATCGCGCCATCGAAGCGGCCGACCTGATCATCAACATCGGCCACGATGTGATCGAGAAGCCGCCGTTCTTCATGGTCCGTGGCGGCACCGAAGTCATCCACATCAGCTTCCGCTCCGCCGAAGTCGATGCCGTGTATTTCCCCCAGGTGGAAGTGATTGGCGACATCGCCAACGCCGTGTGGCAGATAACCGAAGACTTGAAAGACACCGCGCATTGGGATTTCGCCCGCTTGCTTGCCATCCGGGACGCCAACGAGGCACAAATCGCCGAAGGCGGTGACGACAACCGCTTCCCGGTCTATCCGCAACGCCTCGTTGCCGACATCCGTCGCGTGCTTCCTTCCGAAGGTATCATCGCGTTGGACAACGGCATCTACAAGATCTGGTTTGCCCGTAACTACAAGGCGCACAAGCCGAACACTGTACTGCTCGACAACGCCCTGGCGACCATGGGCGCCGGTCTGCCATCGGCGATGGCGGCACACCTGGTGTACCCGGACCGCCCGGTCATTTCCGTGTGCGGCGACGGCGGCTTCATGATGAACAGCCAGGAGCTGGAAACGGCCGTGCGCCTGGGCATGCACGTCACCGTAGTCATCCTGCGTGACGACGGCTACGGCATGATTCGCTGGAAGCAGGCGAACATGGGCTTCACCGATTTCGGCCTGGACTACGGCAACCCGGACTTCGTCAAATACGCCGAAGCCTACGGTGCCAATGGCCACCGCGTGGACAGTGCCGAAGGCCTGCTGCCGCTGCTTGAGCACTGCATCAAAACCCCAGGCGTGCACGTGATCGACTGCCCGGTGGACTACAGCGAGAACGACCGCATACTCAACAACGAACTGCGTGAGCGTGCCCTGGCGGTTTAGCCAGATAGGACGCCATCGTGCCCGCACGGTGGCCCTTCACAACAGGTTATGATGCCATTGTAATGGCATTCTTGCTGTCTACTGTCGGCCCAAAGTCACTGCAAATTGACAACCGAGGCGCACCACGTATCGTAGTGCGCTACCACCCTTCCTGTCAGCTTTTGGGGCATGTTCCCAATGCCGAGTAGAGAACGGTGTTGAGTTGTCCGACGCCATCCTCGTACGTCATTGCCATGGGGACTAGCTCACAAGTCCTAAGGCTATCGGTCATGCCAATCATTTTGACAATATCGAGCTTTTCTCCATAGACGTACTCTTTGACGACCGGTTTAGCTTTTCCAACCTTCAGCGCGTAGGTCACCATAGCCTCGTGATGTTCTTGCAGGCGCCCGTCTTGACTGGCTATAGCAGCGCTGGCCGCAAGTAATCCAAACGCACAGATACTCATGCGTGAATAAAAAAGGCAGCTCACTGGCTCGATTCCTTTGATGAAAGCGCTGGCGGACGCCCCGCTATTGAGTTGTTCTGGACCGGACTGTTGCGCTGAAACAGCGAGCTGACGGCCAGGTAGAACAGCGGCACCCAGAAGATTGCCAGCAAGGTGCCGGTGATGACACCACCGATCACGCCTGTGCCAATCGCATGCTGGCTGCCCGCCCCTGCCCCGCTCGACAATACTAAGGGCACCACGCCCAGGGTGAAGGCAAGCGATGTCATGATGATCGGCCGAAGACGCATACGACATGCCATCACCGCCGCATTGAAATGGCTCATGCCTTGCTTGTGCAGGTCATTGGCGAACTCAACGATCAGGATTGCGTTTTTTGCGCAGAGGCCCACTGTAGTAAGCAGGCCGACCTGGAAGAACACATCGTTCGACAAGCCCCGCATGCTGGTGAACAGCAGCGCGCCGATGACACCCAGCGGAACAACCAGCATTACCGAGAACGGAATTGACCAGCTTTCATACAGCGCGGCCAAACACAGGAACACCACCAGCAGCGAAAGGATGAACAGCGCCGGGGCCTGATCGCCCGACAGCCGCTCCTCGTAGGACTGGCCGGTCCACGAGAAGCCCACTCCGGGCGGCAACTGACCGGCAATCCGTTCGATCGCCGCCATGGCGTCTCCGGAGCTGTAGCCTGCTGCCGGTTCGCCCTGCAGCTCAAGAGCCTGCACGCCGTTGTAGCGAGACAGCTTCGGCGGCCCGTAGCTCCATTCTCCATGGGCGAAAGTACTCAGCGACACCATCTGCCCGCTGGCATTGCGGACATACCATTTGCCCAGGTCCTCTGGGCTCATGCGCGAGGTCGCCTGACCCTGGACGTAGACTTTCTTGACCCTGCCGCGGTCGATGAAATCGTTGACGTAGTTGCCACCCCAGGCGATCGCGACGGTTTCGTTGATCTCGGCCAGCGACAGGCCATGGGCCCGCGCACGCTCGTCGTTGATGACTAGGTTGTATTGCGGCTCGTCACGCGGGCCGTTGGCGCGCACATTGGCCAGCGCCGGCTCCTTGGCCGCCAGTTCGACAAGTTGGTCGCGGGCCGCCCCCAACGCCTCATGGCCCAGGCCGGCGCGATCCTGCAGGTAAAGGTTGAACCCCGTCGCATTGCCCAATTCCATCACCGCTGGCGGGGCAAAGGCGTTGACCTTGGCGTCGCGCAGGGTGGCGAAGTGCCGCTGGGCTCGCTCTGCCAGCTCGAAGACACCCTGCCCCGGCTCGGTGCGGTCCTCCCACGGTTTCAGCATGACGAAGGCCAGGGCCGAGCTCTGCCCCCGACCACCAAAGTTGAAGCCGTTGACGTTGAAGACCGACGCAACCGTTTCGCCCTCGTCTTGGAGCAGGTAGCGGCGTACCTCGTCGATGACCGCCTGGGTGCGCACCGCGGTTGCGCCGGACGGCGTTTGGATCTGGGCGTAGAGCACCCCCTGATCCTCCTCCGGCAGAAATGCAGTGGGGATACGCGTGAACATCCAGGCCATGGCCATTACGATCACGACGTACATCATGATGTACGGCAGCTTGCGTTTGAGCACGGCGACAACGCCACGCTCGTATTGGCCGACAGCTTTGTCGAACGTGCGGTTGAACCAACCGAAGAACCCGCGTTTGTGCCCATGATCGGCAGCGGGCGGCTTGAGCATGGTGGCGCACAGTGCCGGAGTGAAGACCAGTGCGACCAGTACCGACAGCGCCATGGCCGATACGATAGTGATGGAGAACTGCTTGTAGATGACGCCGGTCGAACCGCCGAAGAACGCCATGGGCAGAAACACGGCCGATAGCACTAAGCCGATCCCGACAAGTGCACCTTGGATTTGATCCATGGACTTACGCGTCGCCTCCAAAGGTGGCAACCCATCTTCGACCATCACCCGCTCGACGTTTTCTACCACTACGATGGCATCATCGACTAACAAGCCGATGGCCAGCACCATGGCGAACATGGTCAAGGTGTTGATGGTGAAGCCGAACATCGCCAAGACACCGAAGGTGCCAAGCAGCACCACGGGTACTGCCAGCGTAGGGATCAGCGTGGCGCGGAAGTTCTGGAGAAACAGGTACATCACCAGGAATACCAGAACCACCGCCTCGACCAGCGTCATCAGCACGCTCTGGATGGAGGCCGAAACCACTGGCGTAGTGTCGTAAGGGAATACCACCTTCATGCCCTGAGGCATGAACGGTTCCAACTCGGCGACCGTGGCTCTGATGGCCTTTGCCGTGTCCAGCGCGTTGGCGCCGGTTGCCAGCTTTATCGCCATCCCCGAAGCAGGTAGACCGTTGTACTGGGCGCTGACGTTGTAGCTCTCGCCGCCCAACTCAACACGTGCGACATCGCCCAGGCGGACCTGAGATCCGTCAGCATTGACTCGGAGAAGGATGTCGGCGAATTGTTCTGCCGTCTGCAGCCGCGACTTAGCAGTGATGGTGGCGTTAAGTTGCTGATCGGGAGCGGCCGGCAACCCGCCGATCTGGCCGGCCGAAGTCTGTACATTCTGCTCCTGAATCGCCGCCTTGATGTCAACAGGGGTCAACTGGTAGCTGTTCAGGCGTGCTGGGTCCAGCCAGATGCGCATAGCGTACTGGGCACCGAACACCTGGAAGTCACCGACACCTGTGGTACGTGAAATCGGGTCTTGGATATTGGCAACGACATAGTTGCTCAGGTCCTGGTTGGTCATGCTGCCGTCTTCGGAGACGACCCCGATGACGAGCAGGAAATTCTTGACGGCTTTGGTGACTCGAATGCCTTGCTGCTGGACTTCCTGTGGCAGCAACGGGGTCGCCAACTGCAATTTGTTCTGGACCTGGACTTGGGCGATGTCCGGATCGGTCCCCTGTTCGAAGGTCACCGTAAGGCTCATCCGGCCATCGGAGGTGCTGTCCGACGACATGTAACGCAGCCCATCAATGCCGTTGAGCTGCTGTTCAATGACCTGGACAACAGTATCCTGTACCGTTCGAGCCGATGCTCCGGGGTAGTTGACCTGGATCCCAATCGCTGGTGCCGCAATACTGGGGTACTGGTTAACCGGGAGCTTGAGGATGGACAGTGCGCCCGCCAGCATGACCACTAGGGCGATGACCCAGGCGAACACTGGGCGGTCGATGAAGAATCTAGACATCAGTCTTTTCCTCTGCCTGCTGCCGTTAACCTGTGTTCAGGAGGCAGGCAAACGCTCACGCAAGCATGCGGGTTCTGCAAGATGCTGGAGTGGATTACAACGTTCACGGTGAAGGGGCTCCTCGGTGCTCCAATGAGCGCACTCCTAGGGGCGCGCAGGTATGAGGGCTGCAATCGTGTAGCGAAGCGAGTACTGCGCGTTAGCTAAAATAAGTTAACTATTCGCGCAAAGGATGCTGCTTTACGATTGTAAGGACTACTGCTGCGCCGGAACCGGCCTGACAACAGCCCAAAACCCGAGAGATCACTGTGAAGAGCGCCCTATGCATCGAAGATGATGCGATCACTGCTGAGGAAATCATCACCGAGTTGAGGCGTGCAGGGTTCCAGGTGGAGCACACTAGCGATGGGCAGGAAGGCCTCGACCTCGCTCTTAGTGGGCATTACGACGTTATCACCCTCGACCGAATGCTCCCCACCTTGGACGGCATGGCCATCGTTGCTGGCCTTCGTCAGGCTGGCCGTAACACGCCAGTACTGATGATCAGCGCTATGGCGACTTTGGATGACCGCGTCCAGGGCCTACGTGCAGGAGGCGACGATTATCTGGTAAAGCCATTCGCCTCTGAAGAAATGGCCGTTAGAGTTGAATCACTACTGCGCCGACACGCGCACGATGAGCGCAGGACCCACCTGCAACTCAAGGATCTCCATCTCGATTTACTTGAACGAAGGCTGTCCTGTGCGGATCGCCATTTCGACCTTCAGAGTACGGAGTTCAAGCTCCTTGAGTTTCTGATGCGCAATGCGGGTCAGGTGGTGACGCGCGGTCTGATCTTCGAGACCGTCTGGGGCTACAACTTCGACCCAGGCACCAAGTTGATCGACGTTCACCTCACCCGCTTGCGGCGCAAATTGGTTGATCTGCAATGTGCGCCGTCGATCAGAACGATACGAGGCTCAGGCTTTCTGCTCGATGCAGGCAATCATGAAGCCTAGCCTTTGGCGGACGACCGCGTTTCGTCTGACGGTGAGCTACGCAGGGGTTTTAGCGGTGGCCATGATGGTCCTGCTAGCACTGATATATTGGCGCTCAACCGACTACTTCAGCCAGATTGGCGAAACGTTTGTTGTCGGCCAGGCGCGCTCACTGCTGCACGTACCACCAGAAGAGCTTCCGCGCGAACTAGAGCAACTGCAACGTGGCGATATCCGAGGCATTGCCCATTATGGGCTGTTTTCAACAGATGGGCACTACATTGCCGGCAATATCAAGCACTTGCCTCCAGACCTGCCGTTCGACGGGATTCCACGTGCGCTGAACGAGCCGGGATTTGAGTTTGGTGCTAAGGCCTCTGCCCAGGCGGTCGCAAATGGCGATATCCTCGTCGTCGGCTACGACGCCAAGACTCTGAGTGGCATCAGCGACATGCTGCTTGCGCTTCTCCTCTGGTCAGGGGCATTGAGTATCGCCGGTGGTATCGGGATGGGAGCAATTCTTGGCTTACAACCATTGCGCCGAGTGAAAGCGGTTCAACATACGAGCCAGCGTATAGCACAAGGGAATTTGGCCCTTCGATTGCCTTTGTCGCGCCGAGGTGATGAGCTGGATGCTCTATCCGCTCTGGTCAATCAGATGATGGACGAAGTTGAACACTTGATGGGTGAGGTGCGCAGTGTCGGCAACAATCTAGCGCACGACCTGAGAACGCCCTTGAATCAGTTGAGAGCGCAATTAAGGCGAACAATCGAGGATTTTAACTACGCCCCTCCCGAGCGTCAGCTGTCGCGCCTTCACGAAGCGTTTGACGCTACGGAGCAACTGTTGACGCGCTTTCGTGCTATCCAGCGCATTGCCGAAATCGATACACATAGCCGCCGAGCGGGTATGAAAATGCTGGACCCAGGCTCGCTGATCAGTTCGCTCGTGGCTGACTTCAAACCTGTTGCGGAAGAATGCGGAGTGACGTTATTAATCGATGTGCAAGCTGGGCCACCGCTACTGGCTGACGATGAGCTGCTGATGGAAGCACTGATCAACCTTCTGGACAATGCTCTAAAGTTCACACCTGAGGGGGGCACAATTCGAGTTGCGCTAGAGCAATCCACGAATGGTTCTAACCTCATCGTTCAAGACGACGGGCCCGGTATTCCCGCCGGGGATCGCGAACATGTGCTATTGCGCTTTGGTCGTTGCAGCCGCGATCAGCAGGTTATGGGCGCAGGTCTTGGACTTGCCATCGTTGCAGCCATTGTGCGGCTGCATGGGTTTCAATTGCGCCTGGAAGATGCAATGCCGGGTTTGCGGGCAGTAATTCAATGTGAGGAGCAACGGTAGCCTCATACGGGCATTTGCATAATGTCCTGGTAAGCCTGGACTACCTTGTTACGCACCTGAACGAGCGCTTGGGTGGAAACGCTGGCCTTCTGCGAGGCGATCATCACCTGTGTGAGATCGACGCCTGCTGTCCCAAGCTCGAATGCTTTGGCCAGTTGCCCGGATGCCTGCTGGTTAGCATGCACTTTTTCTAAGGCCTGCTTGAACAGATCAGTGAAGCTGTTCTGATTCACTGGCTCTACCGCCAATTGCGAGTCCTTCGACAGAGCGTGCGCGGAATGCATCGAGCGCATCTCCTGTAGCAGCTTGTTCATCTCGAGACCTTGTCCCATTAGGCTTGTATCCATGAGTTACGGAGGTCACAAAGCTAACCTGACAAGCTCCCCTTCCCCAGTTAATAAAATTTAAATGGTGGATTGAAAAATATCGTTCTCGATGAACGAGGGCAGATCCCGCTGCCCTCGTGCTCAACTAGGCGCTGCCACCCACTGTCATATTGTCGATCCGCAAGGTGGGCTGCCCTACTCCGACTGGCACACTCTGGCCATCCTTGCCACAGGTCGCCGTGCCTTCATCCAATGCCAGATCGTTACCGATCATGCTCACATGCTTGAGCGATTCAGGCCCATTACCAATCAGTGTTGCGCCCTTCACCGGCGCGGTGATCCTACCGTCCTCGATCAGATACGCCTGGGTCGCGGCAAAAGTGAAACGCCCACTGGTGATATCCACCTGTCCGCCGCTGAAGTTTGCCGCATAGATGCCACGCTTGACCGAACGAATGATCTCCTCAGGTTCATGCTCCCCGTTGACCATGTAGGTATTGGTCATCCGCGGTAGCGGCTCGTGCGCGTAACTCTGGCGCCGGCCGTTGCCTGTCGGCGCCACGCCCAGCAGGCGGGCACTCAGGTCGTCATGCATAAAGCCGGTAAGGATGCCGTCCTCGATCAACGTGGTCGACTGCCCGGGGTTGCCCTCGTCATCGATGCTCAATGAGCCGCGCAAACCGGGCAGCGCGCCGTTGTCGAGGATCGTCACTCCTTTGGCAGTGCCACTTTCTCCACTGCGCTGGCCAACTGGATCGGGTTGTCGGTGGCGTAGAGGGCCGTAGCGCGCTCTGCCGAACGGCGCGGCAAAGGCACTGCTATACGCTGTGGCCCACTGTTTTTGATGACGTCGCGGGTGATCTGCGAGGCGCGCAGTACAGACGCGATCGACAAATCATCCGAAAACGCCAGTGCCGATCGCTCACCGGCGATGGCGCGGGCCCCCACGCCTTGCGTGACGCCGAAGCTGGCGCGCTTGACCACGCTATCTTCGAGGATCCAAGACTCAGTATAGGCATGCTGGAAATACAAATCGGCATAATCTGCCTGTACATCAAGCGCCCGCTGCAGGTCGCCGAAAAGCTGCGACTGATCGAGGCCGTTGGGCGTGAGCAGGCGCGTTTGAGCGTGCTCGATTGTATGTTGGATCATGTGGTGCTCCTGATGACCGGTTACAGGCCGGCAATGCGCATGTGCTCGACAAGGACGGAGCCGCAACGCATGCCAGCGCCGGGCAACTCGTCGCGGCCGATAGCCTGGATGCCATGGAAGATGTCGTGCAGGTTGCCGGCGATGGTGATGTCTTCGACCGGGTAGCGGATCACGCCTTGCTCGACCCAAAAGCCCGCGACGCCCTGCGAGTAGTCACCCGTCACCGGGTTCACTCCACCGCCAAGAATATCGGTTACCAGCAAACCGCGGTCCATTGCCCTCACCAACTCGGCGAGGCCATCAGACGCCTGAGCTCTGCGGCTGGTGATGCGTACGTTGCGGGCGCCGCCAGCGTTTCCGGTGAGTGCCAGACCAAGCCGTCGGGCAGCGTAGGCATCGAGCAGGTAGCTTTGCAGGACGCCTTCGCTGACCAACAGGCGCTCACGCGTGGCCACGCCCTCCGCACCCGAGCATCGGCGTGATCGTTTTCGCCATCGGCCTGGGCGCGTTCCCCACCTCCGCTCGGCTAATCCGGGCCGAATGCCGCGGGCTGCGTCAGCAAGACTTCGTGCAGGCAGCAAGAACTCAAGGTTACAGCCACACTCGCATCCTCCTCAGGGAGATCCTGCCAAACGCCCTGGCGCCGATCATCGTGGTCAGCTCGATCATGGCGGCTTCGGCCATTCTCGCTGAGTCGGGGCTGTCATTCCTCGGTTTGGGCGACCCCAATACCTTGTCGTGGGGGAGCATGATCGGCAATGGCCGAGAGATGCTGCAGTCAGCCTGGTACATCTCAGCCCTGCCCGGCGGCATGATCCTGTTGACGATCCTTTCCCTGAATCTGATGGGTGACGGCCTGAACAGGGCACTTAACCCGCGTGAGAGTGCCTGATATGAGCAAAGATCGTTCACCGCCCCTGCTCTGCGTACGTAACCTCAGCGTGCGTTTTGACGGACGCTCAGTGGTCGACGGGCTGGACCTGCAGTTGGAGCGTGGCCGTACCCTGGCCCTGGCAGGCGAATCGGGGTGCGGCAAGTCCAGCACGGCGATGGCGCTGATGGGGCTGTTGCCGACGAACGCTACGTGCAGCGGCCAGGTGTTGCTGCAGGGGCAAGCGCTGCTGACCCTGCAACCGCGGCAATGGGACGCGGTGCGTGGACTAAAAATCGGCATGATCTTCCAAGAGCCGATGACCTCGCTCAACCCTGTCTATCGGGTCGGTCAGCAGGTACTCGAATGCCTGGAACGCCACCTCGACCTGGACCCGGATGTCGCGCGCGCGCGAGTCCTTGCCTTGCTCGAGCGGGTCCAATTGCGCAACCCGAGCAGGGTGTACCAGGCGTACCCGCATGAACTGTCCGGCGGCCAGCGCCAGCGGATCATGATCGCCATGGCGATTGCCTGCGAACCCAGCCTGCTGATCGCCGACGAGCCGACCACCGCGTTGGACGCAACGGTGCAACAGCAGATACTCCAACTGCTGCGCAGCCTGTGCCAGGAACTGGGTATGGGGCTGCTGCTGATCAGCCACGACCTGCCGGTAATCGCTCGCTGGGCCGACGATCTAGTGGTGATGCATCATGGCCAGGCCATCGAGCGGTTGCCCGCGGCGAAACTCTACAGCCAGGCAGCGCATCCTTATACCCAAGGCTTGATCAACGCGTCGATGCGCGTCGACAGTGACGTTCATTATCGGCGCGTGCGCCTGCCGGAAATCGACGTGAGCCAAGATCCGCAGACCGGCGAGTACTACTTCCAGACCCACATTACCCCGGCGCCATCCCTCTCCACGCGTCCTGCCAAGCCACCTTTGCTGGCCGTGCGCGACCTGGCCGTACGCTATCGTCAGAGCAGCCCCGATATCATCAGCCAGATCAACCTCGCCATCGCCCCGGGCATGACCCTTGGCCTGGTCGGTGAGTCGGGCAGCGGAAAATCGACGCTCTGCCGGGCACTCATGGGGCTGGTCAAGCCCAGCAGCGGTTACATCGGATTCGACGGCGAAGACCTTAGCCGAGGGCGCAGCAACCGTACCCAGGAGGCTTACCGTGGGTTGCGCATGGTCTTCCAGGACCCCTACGCTTCACTCAACCCGCGCCAGCACATCGCCGACATGCTCGACACTACCCTCAAGGTGGACGGAGTGCGGGACCGTGCGGAGCGCCAACGTCGGGTCAGTGCCATCATCGACGCCGTGGGCCTGCCGGCACGCAGTGCTCAGCGCTTCGCTCACGAGTTCTCTGGAGGGCAACGCCAGCGAATCGCGATCGCCAGAGCACTGGTCACCCGCCCCCAGTTGGTGGTCTGCGACGAGCCCGTGTCGGCGCTGGATGTGTCGGTGCGCGCACAGATCCTCAACCTGCTGAACGTCCTCAAGCACGAGATGAACCTTGCCTACCTGTTCATTTCCCACGACCTGGCAGTGGTCAGGTACATGGCCGATGAGGTGGCGGTGATGCACAAAGGGCGCATCGTCGAACAGGCGTGTGCCAGCGAGATCTGGCACGCCCCGCGTGTGCCGTACACCCGTCAACTGATTGAGGCCAGTCGCTGAGCATGGACATCGTACAGCTCAAAACGCTGATTCTGGTCGCAGAACTGGGCCGCCTGCGCAGGGCGGCAGACCGCCTGAAGCTGGCGCAACCAGCCCTCAGCCGGCATATCCGGCTGCTCGAGGAAACCCTTGAGGAAACCCTGTTCGAGCGCCATGGGCGGGGCATGGTGATTACCGACGCGGGCCGAGATGTACTCGGCCATGCATTGAAAATCGTCAACGAGTTCGACGCAATCCGCCACTCTATCGACCAGCGCAAGACGTCGCTCTCCGGCACGCTGGTGATAGGCGTGCCGCCGACCGTGGCTAAAATCATCACCGCCCCCCTGCTCAAGGGGATACAGAGCGCCCACCCGCGCTTGACGGTGCGTTTTTCGTCGGCGTTCAGCGGACACATGCTCGACTGGCTGCGCCGTGGCGAGATCGACATGGCCTTGATCTATGATCCCGAACTGCCCGCGGATGCGCCGGTAGCCACTATTCCGCTGGTCACCGAAGCGCTGTACCTTGTGAGCAACCAGAAAAGTGGCCTGGCGCTGAACCGGCCGGTGCGCTTTGCCGATCTGGCCGGTGAGGCGCTGATACTGCCCAGTGCCCCCCATGGGCTGCGCAAAGTGGTCAATCACTACGCCAAGCAAACCTCGATACAGCTCAAACCGACCATCGAAGCTGATTCCCTCGGGGCGATTCTCGACCTGGTACATAACGGCTTCGGCTCGAGCATTCTGCCGTTGACGCCCATCTATGCGCGGGTACTGGACAACCACTTCAGCGCCAGCCCGCTGTGCGACCCCACTCCAGAACGACGCCTGGTACTGGCCTTCCCCGCCGATCGACCGATGAGCCCAGCCAACCGGGTGGTGCAGGCCATTTTCGCAGAAGTGACCCAGCGTCTGATCGATGGGCAGGTCTGGAAAGCCCGTCGGCCATAGTCTCTCGAAGCGTATCGGCAGACACGCCCAGTCACCATGAAACTGGTCGATCGCGGCGACATCCACCCTGTTCGCGGAGACTGACGGCAACCCTCAACATGAACTAAAGCAAACAAAAAGTAACCCAGCGGCCGTTGTACTCTCGCTGGGGTCGATCATCACGCTACCCGATAGACAGCCATCTCCTCACTCGGATTCACATCAGGCCCGCTGCGGTCGAACACGTGGATAAGCTCATGCTGGCCTCGCGAGTGCCTCCTCGCTAGAGCGGCGAGACACTCGACTGTCGGCGAAGGAGCCTACTTCAAGTTGGCTTCGATGATGATCATTTCACGACGTGAAGCCCGCTGCGCAAACTGTTTAGCCTCGACATAGGCGGGATCGTGATAGCAAGCTTTGGCCTGCTGGTAATTCGGAAACTCAACTGCCAGTACGCGATACGTACTTTCTGATTCGACCAGAGCGCTTTCCTCCAGTACTTTGAGTTTGGCGCCATACTGGTCACTGATCGGCTTCCACAAACGCCCGTACTCCTGTTGAGCTTCAGTGTCGATCACGTCAGACGCAAAAATGATCCAGTAGCCCTTCACTGAGCGGTCCTCTTTTCAATGGTGTGATTGAAAGGCGCCAGTGCTTGGTGCCTAGCCGCGGTTGAACACTTGCGCGTTACTCCGGTGCCTGTGCGAGAAAGGTGCCCCCGCGAGCCCACTCGTGGGGGGGAATTTCCAGGAATAGGATGTCAACAGACTCCGGTTTGCATCCGAGGATCTCTGCCGTTACGCGCGTGACCTCTTCGACATAGCGGATCTTTTGTTCTCGGCTACGACCTGGGCTCAACTCAATTCGTACGGTCGGCATGATCAAGCCTCCTTCACATGCGAAGGGGTGTACTGCTGAGCTGCGTCCTCACGGCATTGCTCGGCGCTAGGGTTCCACTGTACGCCAGATCGTGCCACTACCCCCGGTTTGAGGCGTTGGGTCTCGTCATAGTCCTGCCACGGGTGGAAGTACAGTGGTTCCAGACTATCCAATGTGCCGAGGTGCTCGGCATAACCTTTCAGATAGGCCCCGCGTTGCGCTGCCGAAACGCGAGCCGGCATCCACGCAGCGAAGGGTGGCAATACGGTAAAGCCGGTATAGGCCAGGATTCCATTATGAATCGGCCAAAGAATGTGATGCAGATCGCCGTCAATGCCATTTGGCTCATACAGAGTGGACGCTGTGCCAGTCGTGAGGCACAGCATTGCCCGTTTGCCCTTGAAGTGGCCGCTTTCGTACTTTTTGCCCGTGGAGTAGGCAAAACCACGCGCAAACACGCGATCGACCCAGCCCTTGAGAATCGCAGGCATCGAGAACCACCATACGGGGAACTGGAACAGGATGAGATCGGCACGAGCGACTTTGTCCTGTTCTTGCAGCACAGCCTGGGCGTAGCTGCGGTGTGCAAAGGCGTACTCCTGCTCTACCGAAAGATCCAGGTAGTCGGGATCCGCCCGCGTCCCGGCGAAGTCATCAGGGCCAAGCGCCGCTTGCCAATTCATGGCGTAGAGGTCGCTGATCTGCACATGATGGCCAGCAGCAGACAGGGTTTGAATCGCAGTGTTCTTCAGCGCGGAGCTGAACGACTGCGATTCTGGATGGGCAAAAACGATCAATACATTCATTCACATCTCTCCAGATGAGGATAAGCGCCGCATGGTGGTTGTGCAGAACACCGCAGAAATGGCACGGTTTGATATCAAGCTCGGCCTGCCTGCGCCTGCGAGAATGTCAGCGATGCTTCCCAAGTATCACGTCCCGAGAGCGGCGGACATGGATGACTGGCAAAATCAGGCGCTAGTATGGTTGGATGACCATTCGCTCCAAAGCCTCCCAATCCATTCTTGGTGGGACGCCGAGCAATGACAACCGATCGTTTCTCAGTTAATAAGATAGAGTTTCTGCGCCATGAGAACTGATCTACCGCTGAAGGCCGTAGCGTATTTTGACGCCGTAATGCGGTACGGCAGTTTGGTCACCGCTGCCCAGACACTGTGCGTAACGCCGGGTGCCGTTGGTCAGCAGATACGTCGACTTGAAGAATGGTTGGAAAGCCCCCTGTTCATCCGTTCGGTCAGACAATTGCGCCCCACCCGGGAGGCGCATGCTCTCTGGAACAACGTCAGACCAGCGCTTGACCAGTTGAACGAATCCTGCGTGCAACTGCGTGATGGGATTGGACAGGAAGTACGCCTCAGTCTGCCGCCGGCACTTGCTAGTAAATGGTTTGCTCGACGAATGCCTGCCCTACTGAAGGCCTTACCTCAGGTGAGGCTGAATGTAGGAGCAACCGAGGGCCTGTTAAATTTCGATACCGATGAAGTAGACCTTGCGATCCGTCATTGCGACGGAAAAGTGCCAGGGCTGAACGCCCAGCTGCTGTTAGCCGATGATTTGCGAGTCTATTGCAGCCCACGGTATTGCGAACAGCTTCAGTTGGTGGCGATTCAGGATATAGGCCGGGCGAGGCTGTTGCACACGGCATCACACAATCACTGGTCACGTTGGCTTGGGGGTGCAGGTTATACGGGACCGGTGCCACATTCGAGTATGCAGTTCGATCAGTCGCTGCTTTCCATTGATGCAGCCCGACGTGGCCAGGGGTTAGTGCTTACCAGCCCTTGGTTGGTGGAGGACGAGCTGGAGGCTGGGCTACTCGTGCAACTTTTCTCTCACACCCTGTCAGTGAACCGGGGTTTCTATCTCTTGCATCGCGACGATTCCATGCTGCCGCCTAGCACCGTCGCGGTACAGCGGTGGTTGCTCCAGGCAGCTGGCCTGCAACCAGCCTAGTGGTTTGGCTGAGCAACACCGTTCACCTCAAGGAGCGTAGTAGCCGTGGTAACCCCGAAAGAACTGTTGCATTGGCTTGATCATGATCTGACGTTGCTGGGTAGGCTGTTCGACCGGCTGCCTGATGTGATGTTTTTTTTGAAGGATGTCGATGGTCGCTACGTGGCGGTCAACGAAACGCTGGTGTACCACAGTGGCCTAAGAGGCAAGGACAAAATCATCGGTTTGACCGCCGATGAGGTGTTTCCGGTGAGCAACACCAGCATCGGCTCGCAGGATATGCAGGTCATTCATTCGCGTCGGGACATCATCGACGCCATGCGTTTATTCCGCTCTGCCGATGGCAGTAAACAATGGTGCCTGAGCTCCAAGTTTGGAATTTTCGATGAGCGCCGCAACCCGATAGGGCTGGTTGGCATATCACGCATCCTCGCGCGGCCAGACGAAAAACACTACGGCTACAAGCGGCTGCTGGAGTTCTCTCGCCAGATCCAGGAAAACCTCGGCCAACCTGTCCTGATCAGCGATATCGCCCAGCAGGTCAATCTGTCCATGGACACCCTGCAGCGTTTGACCCGCGAGGTCTTCCAGCTCACGCCAAAGCAGATGCTGATGAAAGCCAGGATTGATCGAGCGTGTGAGCTTCTTGAAAACTCAATGACAAACATCACCGATATCGCTAGCGAATGTGGTTACTCCGATCACAGTGCATTCAGTAGGCAATTTCGTGCCGCGTTGCATTGCACGCCACAAGAATACCGGGCCAGCGTGCGGCGCCCGTAGCGCGCCGCGTCATGCGCCAGCGCTTAGTGCCCGCCCAGGTAGGCTTCACGAACTTGCTGGTTGCCCAACAACTCTTCGCCAGTACCGCTGAGGCGAATTTCACCATTGACCATGACGTAACCACGGTCTGACAGCCGTAAGGCATGGTTGGCATTCTGCTCCACCAGAAACAGCGTCATGCCGTTTCGCGCTAATTCACGGAGTATCTGGAAGATTTGCTTCACCACTATCGGTGCAAGCCCCAGTGATGGTTCGTCAAGCAACAACAGGGTTGGGCGGCTCATCAGCGCACGCGCAATGGCCAACATTTGCTGCTCTCCACCGGACATGGTCATTGCACGCTGATTGCGTCGCTCCTTCAGCCGAGGAAACATTTCGAACATCCGCTGGAGGTCTTCCTGTGCATGCGCGGTACCGATAGGAATCGTCCCCATCAAAAGGTTTTCCTCCACCGTCATATCAGGAAAAACTCGACGCCCCTCTGGGGACTGAGCGATACCATTGGAGGCCACATAGTGCGCACTGCTCTGGCTTATCTCGCGCCCTTGGTAGACGATTGACCCACCACGCGCCCGTGGCTGACCAAAGATCGACATCAGCAAGGTAGATTTGCCGGCACCATTGGCACCAATCAGGCTGACGGTCTCCCCTGCATGGATTTGCAGGCTGACTTTACGCAGTGCCTGGATTGGCCCGTAGAAAACATCGACGTCCTTGAACGCCAGCAACGGTGTGCTCATGCCAGCGCCTCCTCTTCTGCGCCCAAATACGCCGCTATCACCACTGGGTTGTCACGTATTGCTTGTGGCGGACCTGCCGCAATCACTTCGCCATGATCCAGCACCACGATATGGTCGGAAATATCCATCACCATGCCCATGTTATTCAGCACTCCCGCCAATAAACTGCGATTGATGCCCATGTGTTGCGCAACCAACAAGTTTTCTACAACAGACATCTCTTTGAACAGCCGGATATTCTGGAATGTCCTGGCTAGCCCGGCCCGGTTCACCAGGTGCGTGCCACCAAACATCTTGTAGTGCAACCGGTTGATGAATCGCAGCGGATGGATGAAGTCTGATGCCTTGAACGGTTCTCCCAACACACCGATTACGTTCGTGCATCGACCATGTGCAAAGAGCTGAATAGCCCCGCCTGTCGCTTACACGCGGTACTCAGCGAAACTGCGCAGCAGCTCCGGTGCGACGGTCAGCACAAACGCCGCTATAACCACGCCTAGCGTTGAACCCATTCCTCCCAGGACGACGATTGCCAGAATAAGTGCCGATTCGAAGAACGTGAACGACGCTGGATTGACGAAGCCTTGGTACGTTGCAAAAAACACCCCGGCAATCCCGGCGGTGCTCGCGCCAATCGCGAATGCGGAAAGCTTTACCAGGACGTGATTAAGGCCCATTGCTCGGCAGGCGATCTCATCTTCGCGCAATGCCTCCCAAGCTCGGCCGATCGGCATACGTGTCAACCGGTGTTTCAAGTGCAGTACCAGCAACACGGTAAGCAGCAAGGCGCCGTAGATGACAATGAATTTGAGATTGGGTGAATACGCAATCCCCAATGCCTCATGGATCGGGGTACCACCCTCCTTCGCGATACGACCGAACTCATAGCCAAACACGGTCGGCGCGGGCACGGGCATACCGTTCGGGCCGCCTGTCACGGGTAGCCAGTTGTTGAGTATCAGGCGAATGATTTCTCCAAAACCCAGAGTGACGATGGCTAAGTAGTCACCATGCATGCGAAGCACCGGAAACCCTAGAACAGCCCCCGCAGCAGCGGCCAGAATTGCCGATAACGGCAGCACGCTCCAGAAACCAAGCCCAAGGTACTGGTATCCGAGAGCCAAGCCGTATGCGCCAATGGCATAAAACCCGACGTACCCTAGGTCAAGGAGCCCAGCCAGGCCGACAACGATATTCAGTCCCAAACCAAGCAATACGTAGATTAGCCCCAGGATCACCACTGTGAGTACGTACTTATCTGCTACGAATGGCAGTGCCAGCGCGCACATCAAAACCATCGGCGATAGCCAGCGAACGCTTGATTTGGCGCCCGGCGCCGCCACCTGCACGGCCTGGTTGCTGCTGCCGAATCGCGTTGCAAGCGGCTGCAGAACACCCGCCTGATCCAGCAAACTGAAAGTCAGCCTGCCCAACATCACAATGATGGTGAGGATTGCGACGCGACCTGGCTCCAGATTGAAGCTGTAGCCGTCCAGCACCACTCCCACGATAGGGCCGAACACCACAAGAGCAAGCAACCCAGCCACGAGGGCATCCAGAAGTGCACGAGCAGGTTGCAGTTTTGGCCGCGGCTGACCTTTCACCGCCAGGTCATTCAATATCAGCGTTTTCATAGTCACACCTTCACTACGATGGGGCGGCCAAGGAGGCCCTGGGGGCGGAAGATCAAGATCAGAACAAGGAGACCAAAACTGAAAGCATCCTTGTAATCACTGTTGATCAACCCGGCGAATTGCGTCTCGGCGAGGCCCAGTACTAAGCCGCCCAACATGGCACCTGGCAGTGAGCCAATGCCGCCTAGAACTGCAGCGGTGAAGGCCTTGATGCCGATGATGAAGCCCGCATAGAAGTCGAACGACCCGTAGTTCAAGGTAATCAGAACGCCGGCAAGTGCCGCCATGGCGGCACCGATCATGAACACGTAGCTGATGATCCGATCATTATTGATACCGAGGATCGAAGCCATCTTGGCATCCTGCTGCACGGCACATGCGACCCAGTTTGGTGTTGCCGATGATGTAGGCCAACAGCGACATGCCCGCGAGCGCCGCGAACAAGATGAACAACTTGATATGAGTGACCTGGATGAACCCGCTGCCCAGTTCTATTCGCAGGGTGCCTTCCAACAATGTGGGTATACCCTGCTGGCGACTGCCTTGGGAGACCTGCACGTAATTTTGCAGAATGAGCGACATACCGATCGCGCTGATGAGGGGCGCCAGGCGCGTTGATTTTCGCAGAGGTCTGTAAGCGATCCGCTCTATGACCAACCCATACACACAAGTCACGACCACGGCAAAGATCAAGGTGCCGAAGACCAGAAATGGAAATGACTGGATTCCAAAAAAGCTCAGAACAGCGAGACCGATCGCCGCTAGATAGGCAGAGATCATGTAGACCTCGCCGTGGGCGAAATTGATCATGCCGATCACGCCGTAGACCATCGAATAACCCACGGCGATCAAACCGTACACTGCACCTAGGGTCAGGCCATTGATAAGTTGTTGCACGAATAAGGGATCCACGATTACTTGTCCTCACCAGGTTCCGGCGGGCGTAGCTACCCCTCACGCAGAGCGCGAAGGGCATGCTGCGCAAGGATTAGAGTTGTTTGTACGTGCCGTCTGCGGACCACTGATACATCACGTAATCCGAGTGAGTGAGGTCACCCTTAGCGTCCCACGAGCGAGCGCCGAGCGAGGTAGGAACCGGATTGCTCTTCAACCATTTCGCAGCCTGGGCAACATCGAGATTGCCATTGGCTTGGTAGGCGGCGGCAATGGCCTGAAGCGCGGTGTAGGCGTATAGCGTAAAACCTTCCGGCTCGTAACCCCGGGCCCGGAAACTATCTACCACTGCCTTACCGGCCGGGTTTAGCCTGGGGTCTGCGCCAAAGGTAAACAGGACACCCTCCACGAACTGTTTACCACCCGCAGCGGTCACCATGTCGTCAGTCATGATGCCATCGTCCGAGATGAATGCGGCATTGAGCCCCTGCTCCCGCATTTGTCGCACCAACGGACCCGCCTCTGGATGCAGGCCGCCAAAGTACACCGCGTCGGCCTCCAGCGCGCGCATCTTGGTAACCACCGAACTGAAATCTTTCTCGCCGCGGGTCAACCCTTCGTATAGCACCGCCTCAATACCTTTTTTGCGCAGCTGAAGACGAGTTGCGTCAGCGATACCCTGTCCGTAAGTGTCTTTGTCATGCAGGATGACGATACGCCTGGCCTTGAGAACGTCGGCGATGTAATTGGCAGCCACAGCCCCTTGTTGGTCATCTCGTCCACAGTTGCGGAACACGGTATCCAGCCCTCGCTCCGTCAATTGTGGACTTGTCGATCCAGGGCTCATCGCAAGCACACCGGCATCGGCGTAGATGTCGGAAGCAGGAATGGAAGAGGAAGAGCAAAAGTGCCCTACGACTGCTGTCACCTTGTCCGCATCCACCAGTTTGTTCGCTACTGATACCGCTTGTTTGGGTTCACAGGCATCATCGCCTTTGACCAGGCGGATTTTTTCACCGTTAACGCCACCTGCAGCGTTAATCTGTTCTGCAGCTGCGGTTGCGCCTCGCCAGAGTTGCTCGCCGTAATTCGCATAGGGTCCACTCATGGGGCCGGCGACGCCGATGACCAGGTCGGCATGGGCAACGTTGCCAAGTGCCAGTGTGGAAAAAGAGAAAGCGCACAGCAAAGAAGGTTTAAACACGTGCATTTCGTTCGCTCCAGTGCAAGGAACCGATCAAGACGTGCCGTTACAACCACGGTGGCTGAAGGCCCGGCATGCTATCGAAACAGCAGTGAATGCAGGGCCTGGGATGACCATGCAGCTTGAGCCATTATTTGTTTGGTAAACGACGGCAGGCTCTCGCGTCGTAAGTTATTTTGCGACTCCGCCGGTGCAATAGCTTGTACGCAGCCGGCACCGTGTTTGCGGTTTTTTGCATAGCCGCCGCAGCCGGAGTGCTTAGTAGACCACGCCTTCTCGAATCGGTTGGTTGCGCACGACTCGGTCAAACGACAGCGCACTCACGTCGATGCTGCGGTATTCGCCGTGGGCAATGTGCTCCGCAACCGCACGCCCGGTTGCAGGTGAGTGCATGACGCCATGGCCAGAAAATCCAGTCGCCAACACGAAATTACTGATCTCGGGATGAGCGCCAATGAATGCGTTGTGGTCGAAGAGATTCATTTCGTAGTAACCGGCCCATGCCCGTTGTACCCGCAACTGCTCGAGGGCGGGAATGCGATGAGCCAGCAGTGGCCAGACCCTGTCTTCCAACAGGTAGTGATCCGGCTCGAAATCTCCGTCTTCGCACTGGTCCAGATGCTCCTCGGGAGCAATGCCGCAGATAAAGCCCTCGCCTTCAGGCCTGATCCACGCACCCGTTGAATCGAAGAGCATGGGAAAGCCGGCCTTTTCAAGAGGAGCCTTGATGTGAAATGCGGTCCGCTTTCGTGGCTCCACCGGCAATTGCAGCCCCGCCATTCGCGCAAGCATCCCACCCCAGGCGCCAGCGGCGTTAACGCACCAGTCACAACTCAATCGCTCGCCGCTATTGGCTAGGCGCAGACCCGTTATACGCCCCCCCTGAACGTCCAGGCCCACCACTTCGTCATGGATGTATTCAACGCCCCTTTGACGAGCAGCACGCCTGACCAGTTGCATCAAAGCCCAAGCATCGAACCAGCCTTCGTTGCGGGTGCCGTATGTTCCAATGCCGATATCCTCTACATTCATCCATGGGAATCGCCGGTTCACTTGCTCCGGGTCGAGAATATCGATCTCGGCGCCCAACTCGATTTGCACCCGCGCGGCATTGCGATGACGTTGCTCATGGCCTTTGTCACCCAAGATCAGATAACCCTGCTCCACAAAGCCTATGTCAGCATCCTGTCCGAACCACTGCTTGATGTTGCGGAACAGGTTCGCGCCGAACAGGCTCATGGCGATGTTATAAGGCTGATGAAATTGACTTCGAATAGATGCGGCGGATAGTGCCGTTGAGCAAAACTGATACGTACTATCACGTTCGACTACCTTGATCTGGCCTGTGAATCCCTGTTCCCGCAGGAAGAATGCGGCAAAGCTGCCAATCACTGCGCCGCCGACGATCACTACGGTTTCTGAAGTTTCGGGCATTCTGCCCTCCTTGCGCCTTTATGGTTTCAATGAATGACTCACTGTTTTCGCAGTGAACGCTCCCTCATTGTGCGGCCTCCTCTACCGGCTGACTTGTATTCACGGCTTGGCAAGCTGGCGGTATTTAGCACAACGAGGGCGATGCACTCTCTATCGCGTGTCATCGCACAACCAACCTGGCTTGTGCAGAAAGCCGCAGAAGAGGTGGTGCGTTCATACAAGTCAGATTCCTTCTCCAGCGGCACCATATGGCTACCGCACAGTCGTACTCCTCGTTCGAGTGCAGGGGGGCTGTGCCAAGTAGTCCTATAGGAGTAAACAGATGAAGCATGCAGGCAAAGTGGTCATCGTCACCGGTGCAGCTCAAGGGTTGGGGCTGGCGTGTGCACAACGCTTTATTGCAGAGGGCGCGAAGGTGCTACTGGTGGATGTGCAAGAGGGCAAACTGCACGAGCAAGTAGAGCGGCTGGGCGAAAATGCCGCTGCGTTCACTGCCGACCTCGATGATCTGAACGCAGGCAAAGCCAAGCAACTGGTCGAGCATGCACTGCAGCACTTCGGCTCGCTGGATATTTTGGTGAACAATGCCGGTGTCATCCACACCGCAGAGTTCGTCGATTTTCCGGAGGACCAGTTCGACCGAACACTGCGGGTCAACCTCAAGGCACAATTCCTTATCGGTCAAGCCGCTGCCCGTGTGATGATCGAACGCGGCATCAAAGGCGCCATTGTCAACATGTCGTCTATCAATGCCGAGTTGGCCAACCCTACCGCCGTGGCGTATGCCGTCTCCAAAGGCGGAATCAAGCAGCTGACTGCAGTCATGGCTGTGGGCCTTATCAGCCACGGTATTCGAGTCAACGCGGTAGGGCCAGGAACCATCAGCACGGACATGGTTCGCAACGCGATCATGTCGAACCCTACCCAGCGTCACGCCGTTCTCTCCCGCACGCCAATCGGTCGTCTTGGCGAAGCCTCTGAAGTCGCCAGCGTCGTGTCATTCCTGGCCAGTGACGACGCATCGTACATGGTAGGCCAGACTGTTTACCCTGACGGTGGCCGCCTTATCCTCAACTACACCGTGCCAGTCAACGAGTGACACGCCAGACGGCGCTGATGTAGGCAACGTCTCTGCCGGGTGTCGTAATACTTTCTCTCATGCTGAAAGCCCCCGGCTGCTGCGCAGCCGGTACCGGGGCAAGCGCTTGTTGGTTCTGGATGTCGAGTGTGTCGACATCTGCGCTCGTTCGCTCTGCGATGGAGGAGCACGGTGCTCGCGTTACCAGTCCCACGCGCACCAGGGTTATGACGATTCACTTCATCGTCGACAATCCTGGTGCTGCTGCCCCCCTTCGTATCCCATGCGTTCGCCAGTGCCTTACGATTGACGCCCTCCGCTTCCAATGCTAGCGTGCAATTTATAGAATCTTCGTTCTATTTAATGCCAATGCTGATCCGATTAACCCTCTGTAAAGGGTTTATTACGCGAACTATTGTTCTATTAGCACGGGCGCGCCGGATAGCAACGCGCTGCACCTAACAAAAATAATGAGGACGTTTTGATGTACAAAGGCACGAGATTTCCGCTTTGGCAGGGCATGAGTTGGCTGATACTGGCCGCCACACTGAGCTTGGGAAGCGCCTATGCGAAAGATTCGCCGACCCCTGAAGTACGTCGTAACAATGGACTATTGCAGCTCATGGTCGATGATCGCCCCTACATCGCACTTGCCGGTGAGGTGCATAACTCCTCGGCTTCAAACACTCAGTATATGAAAGCCACCTGGGACAAAATGGAGGCCCTCAACGTCAACACTGCAATCATCCCCATCTACTGGGAGTTGACTGAGCCTGAGGAGGGGCGTTTTGACTTCGCTTTAATCAAGGATCACTTAGCTCAGGCTCAGGCCAGAGGCATGCGGATAGTACTATTGTGGTTCGGTAGCAAGAAAAATGCGCGCTCGACCTATGCCCCTGACTGGGTGCGGGCTGATCCCAAGAGGTTCCCTCGCACCGTTATCGGCTCGCCCGGCCTGCAGCAAAAACAAGGTGAATTGCCGGTACTCAGCATTTTCAGCCAATCGACGCTCGACGCCGACGCCAACGCGTTCGCTCAAGTGCTGAAGTTTCTTGCGACACATGACAAACAACACACAGTCATCGCCGTTCAGGTGCAAAACGAAACGGGGCTGCTCGGCGATAGCCGTGAGCGTTCACCGGAAGCAGAAGAGGCCTGGAAGCGTGAGGTGCCAAGCGAATTGATGGCTCACCTTGAACACAACAAGCAAGCCCTATCGCCGTTTATCAAGGAGGCATGGGCCAAGCAGGGTTACCGGACTACCGGCACGTGGCCTGAAGTATTTGGTGACGACATGAGGGGAGATGAAATTTTCATGGCGTGGCACCAGGCACGGTCTGTCGATACAGTCGCCGCTGCGGGCAAGAAACAACTTCCACTGCCGATGTATGCCAACGCCTGGCTGGGCCCACAAGCTCCACAGGACAGCGCAGGCACGTACCCTTCCGGGGGGCCGGTGCCGCAGGTAATGGATATTTGGACCGCTGGGGCACCCCAGCTTGACTGGCTGTCACCCGACATCTACGTAGATGACTTCGATGCATGGGCCAGCCAATACACAACTTCCGACAATATGCTGTTCGTCCCCGAGGCTCGATTTATCGTGGGCAATTTATTCAAAACGATCGGCCTCTACCGCGGCGTCGGCTTTTCACCTTTCGGCATTGAGGACGGGTTTCTGGGCAACGAGATCGCAGAGGTTTACGGCCTGTTAGGCCCTATGACAGAAGTGATTGCGCGTGCACAGGCGGACAATAAAATTCGCGGTTTCGCGCTCGAGCCCACCAGCCAGGAACAATTCACGTTCGATAATTACACCATTACGGTTAAAGGCCAACATGAAAGCCTATTGACTAAATTGCGTGACATGGGGGTCCCTCCGCCAGTGGATCGCAGAGCCAAGAAACAGCAAGCTGACTCGAGCGTTGCTCCCGACAGTAGCGACCTGCGTCCCAGCGGCTTGATCATTGAAACAGGTAGCGACGAATTTCTGATCGTGGGCCGTGATCTTTATTTGGAGTTCAAACCCAAGCAAGGCAGTCAGGAGTCTGTAGAGATTTCTCGCGTCGAGGAAGGTAGCTTCCAAGCGGGCAAGTGGGTCGCAGGCCGCGTATTAAACGGTGATCAACGCTTGCGACTGGTCCCTCCGGATCGCTTCGGTATCGCTAAGATCAAGCTGATACGTCACTAAGCCTTGGTGTGCTAGGGCTTTGGGCGGCCCTAGCATCGAACCTCACAGTTGCCCTATTCACGGTTGGCAGCGTCGAAGAACAGGTCAGCACTCCCTTGCGGTACCACCATGCGACCACACACGCGGCTAACAAATGCCTGCGGCGCTGGCGTCAACGATCACCTGTTGACGATCTACCTCCTGCTTGCGCTGCAGGTTGCCCCCCCCTCCGCACCTCGATGTGATCTTACACAGCCAGGCATGGGACGCTTAGCAAGCCCAAATTGGAAGCAGAGCGCATCGGCAGCAGCCCTCGGTACGGTTGCCCGCTGTCCAGCAAAGCACGGTGTTAACAGCGATTAAAACCTAAAAAGCTGGCTAAATCAGAATTGTGATTCTAGTATTGGCATTCCAGGATTAGCTCAGTGGCAGCGCATCACTCAAACCTGCACCTGCGGGGTGAGCGTGGGAAGCCCGCGCTTCCTGGGCATCAGCTACCAGCACCTGTTGAACGTGTGTTGTTAGTCGTTTAGCTCCAAGAGGAAAATAATAATCATGTTCCGATACTTCCCCACCAACTACGCGTGGAACTTGTCCGTGGATCTTGCCTTGGAAATGGGTGCCCGTATCGGCGAAATCGTCGAAATGTGCGAACCCCTGCAGGACGCCGCAAAGCAGCCGGACGCAGCAGGTACCCAGGCGTTTCGCGAAACGTGGTCGAAAATGGCAGACAAGCTGTGCGACCTCGCAAGCGAGGACCTTGCCTTGGGCCGAAGGTTGTCTGCCGGTGAAAAGTACAATAGAGCGGCCATCTATTACCTGACATGCGAGCGCCTGCAAGCGCACAACACCCCCGGTAGGCTTGCCCTCTACCAACGGTTTCTGGACACCTTCGCCCGCGGCGTCGATCTGTCGAGAGAGAACTGCGAACGTGTCGAGATTCCTTATGCAGATGGGGTGCTATCTGGGTTACTGGTACGCGCCGAAGGTGTAACCGGGCGTGCCCCCTTGCTGGTACAGCTCAATGGCCTGGACTCCGTAAAAGAGATGAAATATCGAGTTGGGCTACCAGCCTGGCTGGCCAAGCGTGGTGTGGCCTCGCTCATACTCGACCAACCCGGGACCGGCGAGGCGCTCCGCTTGCATGGCCTCAAAGCGCGCTACGACGCTGAACATTGGGGCAGCCGCGTGTTCGACTGGCTCGAGACGCGTGACGATGTAGATACCCAGCGCATTGGCTGCGAAGGCGTTTCTCTAGGCGGTTACTACTGCCCGAGGATTGTCGCCTTCGAGCCCCGTTTTGCCTGCGGCGTGGTCTGGGGCGCCAACCACGATTGGCGAGACGTGCAGCAACGTCGCCTGGAGCGAGAAGGCGACTTCCCCGTGCCACATTACTGGGATCACGTGCGCTGGGTCTGGGGCGGTAAAGACATCGATGAATTCATGAGCATCGCTGAAAACGTTCATCTCGACGGTGTAGTCGAGCGGATCAAGGTGCCGTTCTTGGTGACCCATGGCGAGCAGGACTCGCAGATCCCAGTCAAGTGGGCGTACCGCACCTTCGAGCAGTTGGTGAACAGCCCCAAGCGCGAGTTGAAGATTTTCACCGCGCGCGAAGGCGGCGTACAGCATTCGAGCTTCGACAACTCCATAAACGCGGGACACTTCATTGCTGACTGGGTTGCCCAGACCCTTGGCGGCCGCACGGCCTGACAGAAGAGAGACAATCATGAACATCATTGGACCCGATTACCTGGTGTTTGGCGTGGACGACGTCCAGCAGTGTGTCAAGTACCTGACCGACTACGGCCTCAAGCCCGTCGATGTAGATCAGCATGGTGGTTACCTGGAGGCGCTGGACGGCACCGGTGTGCTTGTCCGTCACCGCAGTGACGGGCGTTTGCCAGCGCCCATGGAAACCGCCACTATGCTTCGCGAAACCGTCTATGGGGTCGCCGACGAACAAGCCTTGCAAGCCATCGAAGCCGAATTGAGCAAGGACCGTGTCGTTGTCCGCGGTGAAGATGGGGTACTGCGAGCCGTGGACGACATGGGCTTCGCGCTGGGCTTTCAGATCACTCGTCGTCAAGCACTCCAGCTCCCCGGCGAGATCAGTAATGCGCCGGGGGCGCAGAGTGGCCGTCCAGTCAACGACCTGGGAGCCAGCGACGCGATCGAAGCTCTCCCGCGTAGCCTGTCGCATGTCGTGTACTTCGTGCCCGACTACGCCAAGGCGGAGGCGTTCTATGCTCGACTCGGTTTCGTCTGCACTGACCGATTCACTGGGGTGGGGCCGTTCCTGCGGCCTGCTGGCACACTCGATCACCACACCTTGTTCCTGATCCAGACCCCACCCTTCCTGAAGGGTATCGAACATTTCACCTTCCACTTGGGCGGCCCGACTGAAGTGCTACTAGCCGGTAGCCGTTTCGTCAAGAAAGGCTATGAGTCGTTCTGGGGCCCGGGACGTCATCAGTTGGGGTCGAACTGGTTCTGGTATTTCAATAGCCCGCTGGGCTGCCACGTAGAGTACGACGCGGATATGGACCTGCATGATGACGACTGGGCTGCGCGCGAGGCGCTGCCGGGTGCCGACAACTCGCAGTACTTCCTGTTCAGTCACCAGGAAAAATGGGCGCCAGGGGGGCCGCCACCCAAGCATTGATCGCACATAACGACAAAGGGCTAAGTCTGTATCCCAGACTTAGCCCTTTTTTATGTCCCAGAATCAAAGCTGGCGCCTTTTTGCAGGGCCCGCTCATCACTGTTCGAAAATCGCTACCGCCCTTACGAAACCTGCCGAAGCATGCTTGATCTTGTAGGGAAAGCACGAAACGAGAAAGCCTTTGGCTGGCAACGCCGCAAGATTTGCGAGTTTTTCCATCTGGCCGTAACCGATATCCCGACCTACCTTGTGCCCTTCCCAGATCAACGAGGCGTCACCGCTTTCAGCGAACCGTTCACGGGTGTATTTGAACGGCGCGTCCCAGCTCCAGGCGTCGGTGCCCACCACCTTGACGCCTCGATCGAGCAGATAGAGCGTGGCCTCACGCCCCATACCGACCCCGGCGTCCAGATAACCAGGTTGTCCAAACAATTCACCTGCGCGGGTGTTGACCAACACGATGTCCAACGGCTGCAAGTCATGCTCGATACGCAGCAGCTCGGCCTCAACTTGCGCTGCAGTTACCACATGCCCATCCGGCAAGTGACGAAAATCCAGTTTCACACCAGCTTGCAAGCACCAGTCCAAGGGCAGTTCATCGATACCGAAAGCTGGCTTGCCGCCGTCGGTGGTCGACGCATAATGCCATGGCGCATCCATGTGAGTGCCGCTGTGCGTGGTAAGGGTCAGCCGCTCTGCCGCCCAGGACTCTTTGCCGGGCAACTGCTCCAGGGTTAGGCCGGGGAACATCGCCGCCATTTCCGGCCATCCCTGCTGATGGTCCATATAGTCGATGTGCGGTAGTAACGGCGGCGGGTCGGTGTACGGGTTGTTATCCAACGTCACGGAGAGGTCGACGAGGCGTCGTTTGCCTGGAAGCGTCATGCGCTGAGTCCTTGAAGAATGAGTTGAGGGTTGGCAGCGCTCAGTCAAATACCGGCGCGCACCACACGCTGATCAATCGCGCCAAACAAGGCCTGCCCTTGCAGGTCTCTTGCCTCCATGCGCACCCGGTCGCCGAAGCGCATGAACGGCGTCCGTGCCGCACCCTGCTCCAACATCTCCATGGCGCGGCGCTCGGCAATACATGCCGAGCCGACATTGCGATCGGCATTGGATACCGTACCGGAGCCGAGCACGGTGCCTGCGCTCAAGCGCCGAGTCAGCGCAGCATGAGCGATCAGTTCATGAAAGCCGAAATTCATAGCGCCACCGTGGGGGTGGCCGAACCATTCGCCGTTCCACTCCACGCTCAATGGCAAGTGCACCCTGCCCTCGTGCCAGGCGTCACCCAGCTCGTCAGGGGTAACCGCCACCGGAGCAAAGCTGGAGGACGACTTGGCTTGCACAAAGCCAAAGCCGGTTTTCATTTCGCGCGGCCCTAGCGCGCGCAAACTCACGTCGTTGAGCTGGACCAACAGGCGGATATGGGCGAGCGCCTGATCGGCCGAACAGCCCATCGGCACTTCATCTACCAGCACGCCAAACTCGCCTTCAAAGTCGATGCCATGCGCGTCGCTTGGCAGTGCCAGATCATCCGTCGCCCCCAGAAAGTCATCCCCAGCCCCTTGATACATCAATGGTATGGACTCGATGCCATCCAGCGGTTCAAGTTGATATGCGCGCTGCATGAGGTCGGCATGGTTCAGAAAACACGAGCCGTCTAGCCACTGCCAGGCCCGCGGCAATGGTGCCATCGCCTGGTGTGGGTCGAAGGCCAGTGCATGCCCCAGCTGGCCAGCATTCAAAGCTTCATAGCGCTTCTCCAGGGCAAAGCTTACAGTGCCCCAACGCTCGATTGCTGCTTGCAGCGTGGGTGCGATATCTGCGGCGCATACCATTTGTGTGAGGTCTCGGGAAATCAAATGCAGACAGCCATCGCGACTGCCATCTCGAAGCGTTGCCAATTTCATTTCAAGAAGCTCCCTGTAATTTTGCAGAAAGACTGAACGGTCATGAGGGGGTGCCTGCCACGTGTTCGACAGTCCGTTCAGATGTCACGGAACGCAGCATGATCACACCACTCAAAAGCACCGCGACAAACAGTGCCGCCGCCAAGGCGGTTGCACTGGGCTCCAGGGCGGGGCACAAAAATGCCGTGACCGCGGCAAAGAAAAGCGTTTGCTCGAAAGACAACAGAGAATTGGCCATGCCTCTATAACCGGCGTGGCGTTCCACAGCCATCAGGCAGATGCATGGGTTGAGCAGCGCAAAAGCCAAGCTCGCCAACGCCAGTGCCAGTACAGCGAAAGGCACCTGTGGCGAATCGGTACAAATGAAGTAGGCGCAGTTGCAAGCACTGGCTGTGAGCATCAGCCCGTAGCCCACCAGCATTTGCTTGCTGCGTGACCAGCGCGAGGCCTGCCGCGCACTGACAGCGGCGCCGAGCATGGCACCCGCCACCAGGGGAATGAACACCCAGCCGAACTCGGTCACCTGCAACGCCAGTACCTGCAGAACAAACCAGGCGGCGGCGCCGATGTAGAGTGAGAAGATCATGAACGTCAGGCTGCCGGCCAGGACCATTGCCTGATACTGCGCGTCCCTGGCGACCGCCAGGTAAGTGCGGCCCATGGCGCGCATACCTAGCCTTACGCGATGCGCTGGCTGCAGCGTTTCGCCGAGCTGCACTAGTGCCCAGGCGAACAACGCGGCAGCGAACCCGGCCTGAGCCAGGAACACCGCGCGCCATCCCAGCGCGTCGAGCAGATAACCGCCTAATAGGGGGGCAATGGCGGGCGCCAGCACGAACGCCATGATTACCTGCGACATGGCGCGCATGGCTGCCGGCCCTTGCAGCGTATCCTGAATCAGTGCGCGGCCGACAACACCTCCGGCCCCGGCAGATAGGCCCTGCAAGACGCGGAACAGCAGCAGCTGCTCCGCATTCTGCGAACAGGCTACCGCCAGTGAGCAGAGGCTGAAAGCGGCCGTAGACCACAGCAGGACAGGTCGCCGGCCGACGCGGTCGGAAAGTGCTCCGTAGACCAACATCATTGCTGCCAGCCCGACCAGGTAGGCGCTGAGCGAAAGCTGCACGAGCCAAGACGCAGCACGCATTTGCTCGGTGATGGTCGGCATCGCAGGCAGGTACATGTCGATGCCCAGTGGTCCAAGCATGCTCAGCCCGGCCAACAGCAGGATGTGGGTGAACTTCATTCAGACTCCTCAGAAACTCAGGTTCAGACCCGTTTGGAAGATCAGCGCGTCATCGCGCGCTGGCGAGAACGTGGGGCCTTCCTGGTAAGTAAGACCGTTTACCCAATACACCCCACGGGTCATACGTGCCGCATAGGACACGGACAAGGCAGTCGACGTGCGCTCGGCATCGCCTCCCCCCGCCTCTACCGCATCGTGCGCGTACGTGCTGAAGTAGCTCCGGGTAAAACCAATCGACGCCATGTCACGCTGGCGTGTCTCGAAGGGACCGATGTAGAAGGCCGTGAGCTGGAAGTCCTTGGTGTAGAGGTTGCGGTCCTCTGGGGCATAGTTGATCTTGGCGTCCAGATACAGGCCTCGGGGGCCAGCCTTGTTCGGCTGCGTCAGTTGATGCGTAACGGCCGCATAGCCGCCATAATTGTTATCGGTCATGCCGCCGTTACGCATGTCGCTGTAGTGACTGGTGTTGTAAATCGCCCCTGCCCTCGCCCAGAACGCTGGCCGATTAGCCCCCGCATCGATTTTGTAACCCACCTCGTCCACCAGCAGTGCGCGAGAACCCTTGACCTTGATTTCAAAACCGCTTGGGTTCTCGTCCAGGTCGTACTGAAAGCGGTTGGGGCTAGCACTCCGTGCCACAGACGCGCGGTTGTACCAACGTTTGCTCGAGTCCTTGATGCCAACTGTAATCGCCGGGCTTGGGGTAAACAGTGACAAGCCAAGTTGCACCGGAATCACACTGGTCGGGCCAAGCGCTGCCGCAGAAGAGTTCCCACCCAAGACCATCCCGTAGTATTCACGGATCAAGTTGTAGTAGCCGTATTGAAGCTCCAGTCGGCCATCGTAGAAGCGCTGATTGACAGCGAAGCTGGACATCGTCGCGAAGTTGGGGTTGCCTGACTTGTAACTCCCGGACTCCCAGGTGCCGCCCAGTACAAACTGGGCATCGCCACCCCACCCCATGCGGGTCAGGTCGTACGTCAACTTGAAGGTTGTCGATTGCCGGTAGGTTGGGTTCTGTCCGTTATACAACTGTGGCTTTTCATTGTGGCCGAGTACGTCATAACGGAAGTTCGGCTGCACATTCAGAGCCAGCCCCATACCGTTTTCGGCCAGCGTCGAACGCAATCCGAACAATTCGGGAGCGATCGTCTCGCAGGGTTGTGTCTGATGAAGCACCGCTTCGGTGCGTGGCATGAATTTGGCGAAGTCCTGACAGCCATCCGCTGCAGCAGGCAAGGCACTTTGTGGCAGGTTACCCGGGCCGGTTCTGCTTTCGGCCGCCATCGGGGTCACGGCTAGCGCCACAGGAGAGGTTGCAACGCACAGCAAGGCAAACAGCATCTTCGAGAACTGCATAGCTCCATCCTTTATTGTTTTTGATAGATCAAGGTTTCAGGCGCGCAGAAGCCCGCACCGCCTGTAGCCAGGCAGTGGAGGACAGTGGTTGTAGATCAGCCGGTTTGCGTAGAGGTGTGGCGCAGGTTTCGTGGGATAAACCAGACAACCAGCAGCGCAACCGACGCAACTCCACCCATGGCGACAATTGCTGTCGCCAGACCGCCGAACGCAGAGGCCAGCAGAGTGACTGCAAACGGGCTGACGAACTGACCGATAAAGAATGCGCCCGTCCAGATACCCACCCCACGGCCGCGGTGTTGTGCATTCAGGCTGCCCAGGCACCAGTTGATCAGCGCGGGGATCAGCATGCCGCAACCCACCTGCGCAACAAACGCTGCGCCAACGGCCCAAGGTATGGTACTGGCTTGGCCAAGCCCAACCAGGCCTATGGCGAACAGAGTAAACACCGTGAATACATGAACGTGGATGTCCTGTTTCGACAGCTTGGCGAACAGCAGCGCGCCCAGCGGCACACCCAACCCGGCAATCGCGCCAGCCAGGCCGATATCTGCTGTGCTGGTCAAACCGAGCAAGTGGAACACCTGACTGACCTGCAACACTTCAACGTAATACAGCACCGCACAAAACAGCGTGACCAAGGCAATGACGCCCATTTTCCGCACCGGAAAGCAAGCTGCGCCGGCAAAACCTGAAGGCTCGCGATGGGCAACCGGCTCCCAGGTAAAAAACAGCAACATTGCAAAGATCGGGAACGCCAGCAGGTAAAGCAGGAAAGGCCCTTGCCAGCCATAGCCTCCGAGTACTCCGCCGAGGAACATCAACGTCGTGCCTGATAGGGAGCCCACCGCACTTTGCACAGCCAGCCACTTACGCCGCGGCTCGGGCGGATAGAAGTCGCCCATCAGGGTGTTTGCCACGGTCATGATGACTGCCTCGGTGATCCCCAGGCCAAAGCGGCTGATGATAATCGAGGTGAGGTCATGCAAAAAGTACGGAGCGAACCCGCAGATGCCATAGCCAAACACCGCAGCGAGCAACAGACGGCGCCTGCCCAGGCGGTCGGCCAACCACCCCGCCAGCGGCGAGAGCAATGCGATGCAGGCGCTGGGCGCGGTGATTAGCAGCGGAATCAAGAAGCGCGCTTCATGATGGCTACCAAACTGTTCGAACAACAATGGAACGATGGGGATCAGCGACAGCAATCCCATGATCGGCAGTTGCGTGGTAAAGACCAGTATCAGCGCTTGGGCCGCGCCAGCTTTACGCTCGGCTGATGAACCCTTGCTGCTAGAGACCGCATTGGACATGATCGACTCCTGGCACACTTGAGGTGCCTTTTGTTTTTGTTGTGGATCACACAAAGGCTTGAATCAATGATCAATCGTGAAGTACTTCAACATCCCCCTTGTGCCCCACCGCCAGGCTGTACTGAATCAACGCGTCATCGACGGCGTGTCCGATCTGCAGTTGATAACGCCCTGCGATCAATACGCTGCGGTTGGCACGGCTGTCCCAGCGGGAGAACGCATCTGCCTGCAGCGTGAGGCGAACCTCCTGCTCGGCCCCGGCTTGCACGAACACCGCAGCGAAGGCTTTAAGCGACAGGCGTGCAGGTTCATCGGCGGCTGATGGCTCCAGCAGATACAACTGGACCACCTCCTTGCCCGCCCGCGCGCTGATATTGCGCACCGTCAGCGAGATCACCAGTTGATCCACCCGTTTGCCGTGCACAGCGCCAGGGCTGTACGCGAAACGGGCATAGCCAAGCCCATAGCCAAAGCTGAATGCCGGATGAGTATCACGTGCGATAAAGCTGCGATAGCCCACCCACCAGCCTTCGTGATAAGCAAGGTCGCCATTGGCAGCAGGGGTCAGCGACCACACCGGATAGTCGGCTTCATCTCGGGCGAAGGTCACCGGCAGGCGCCCTCCCGGTTCACGCTCGCCAAATACCACGCTGGCCAGCGCGGGCCCAAACTGCTGCCCTGGATACCAGGCAACGATGATCGCCGCGGCATCTTGCAGGCACTCCATATCGACCGGATGGGCGACATTGAGTACCACCGTGGTACGGTTGTTCACAGCGCAGACCCGACGGATCAATTCTTCCTGCGCGGCAGGCAAATGGGTACTGGAGCGGTCGACGCTCTCAAGCCCGGCGTCTGCCGTTTCGCCGACCACCAGCAGAACGTGGTCGGCCTCTTCCGCCAACGCAATCGCCTGCGAAACAAGGTCGCAAGGCTCTGGCACCTGGCAGCCCAGCCACAGACCGTGGGCAAGGCTGCGGGCGATGTCCATGGTCAAACTCAAACGGACTGTTTGCCCCTGTTCAAGGTTGAATGCCGCCGTCGTATGGGACGCCTGCATCAATTTGCCCATTATGTCGCCTTCGGCAGTAGCACCATCGAAGGTGCCCAGCAACGCACCATCGAGCGTCAACTGCACACGCCCGGTCCCGCCCCAGTAAAAGCGATATTCACCGCTGCGCGGGGCAACGAAACGAGTGTTTACCGTCACTTGCGCCTGGTCTTTCAGGGTCAACAGCGGCCCTATACCCGGCATGTCCTTGAACCAGACCAGCGAACTCGCATGGCGGATTTCGCGGTGGCACGGTTGAGCAGCGCCGGGGGCGAAAAACTCAACCAACAAGCCTGGCTGGCCTTCCCCACACGACAAATCAAGTTCAGTGATCGGCGGTATACGGTGCTCAGCTGCAGCACCCTGGGCATAAATGACTCGTTTGCCAGTGTCCGCCAACGCCTGATTGAGGGCCTCGAGCGGCGAAACCACATCGTCGGCCAAGGCGACCTTGGCAAAGGTCCCGCCCTGATAGCACGGCCGGATCGCATTAGGCCCAATCACCGCGAGCAGCCCTTTTGAGTCAGACTCCAAGGGCAGCAGATCGCCCTCATTACGCAGCAATACCATGCCCGCTGCAGCCGCCTCTTCGAGTACTTGCAGGCGCCTGTCAGTAGCCGCTGCCGAGCGGTCAGGTGCCTGTGTCGGTTGTGCCCGTGCGGTCAGTCTGCGCAGACGTTCGATTGCATCGTCCAGACGCGCTTCGTCCACGGCATGAAGGCTAGGGTTACCCAGCAGCGCAGCCCCCATGTGTCGGCCTGGTCCAGGCATCTCGAGGTCCAGACCGTTATTCAAGCTGACGATGCCATCCTGCGTACCGAACCAGTCCGACATGACCAAGCCGTCCCAACCCAGGTCGCCCTTCAGCCACTTGCGCAGCACCTGTTCATGCTCGGCACACGCCCGACCATTGACCCGGTTGTAACCCGTGAGCATTGCCCATGCACCGTGGCGCGCAGCATATTCAAAGGGCTTGAAGTAGACATCGCGCAACGCCTGTTCATCGACCACCGCATTCATGCTGCGCCGGTCGGTTTCGGAGTCATTGCACACCACGTGCTTGATTACTGCGGCAACGCCTTCTTGCTGCACGCCCTGCGCCCAGGCCCAACCCAGTTGTGCAATCAACAGCGGGTCTTCGCCGAACAGTTCAAATGCTCTACCGGCCAGCGGGCTGCGCATTAAATTCAGGTTGGGTGCCAGCACCGCCTGAACGCCCATGCGCACGGCCTCTTCGGCAATCACCTGACCAACACGTTGTACCAGCTCGGCGTCCCACGAAGCCGCTAATGCCAAGCCACACGGGGTCAATAGGGCGACATCGCGCTCGTCTACCCGGCCACCTGTGACGCCCATCGGGCCATCGGCCATGCGCAACGCGCTCAGCCCCCATTGCTGATCCGTGCAGGTCGACCACATGTCGGCACCGGCGGTGAACATCAGCTTTTCGGCGAGATCTTCACCAGGCATTTTCAAGCTCCGCAGCCACAACCCGTACAGGGGCTGCCAACGCCTGTTCGGCCACCAGTTGCAACGCTTGGGTGACCCGCTCATCAGTGCAGCTGCCACTGGTGTCGAACAGCTTTACGCCGGCGGTGTTCAACGTCACGCCCAATGGCGTAGGCCAGCCGCGCATCGCATGGACGATCGAACGCAAGGCTCCCAACGTTGTATTGCAACCCTGCCAGCCGGCGGCGGTGACGATGCAGCCTACCGCACGCCCGTCGAAGTACACACGGGTGTCGTCACGCAGATCTTCGAGAAGGTCCAGCGCATTTTTTACCAGCCCCGAGACACCACCATGGTAGCCAGGTGTGGCGAGGATAATGCCGTCCGCCTGGCGCACGGCTTCGATCAGCGCCAACTGTCCAGCGCTGCGGGTATTATCCTCGGGGTTGAATGCCGGCAGCTGTGCAAGCTCGGCGCCGCCGAACATGAGGGTGCGGGCACCGCATTGCCTGGCATGCTGCAAGGCAAAGGCAAGCGCGCGCTCGGTGCTTGAGCCGGAACGGGTAGTGCCGCCGATACCGACGATGAGTGGCCCTTGTTTCAAAGGTTTAAGAGTATTGGCTTCTGTCATGGGAAAGGGCTCCGGCGGTCACTGAAAACGAGGCATGACGTGTTTGGCAAACAGCTCCATAGACTGACGGCCATAGCGCACTCGCTCTTGCGTGAGGGGGCCATTGGTGAAGCCCATCAGCACGTTGCCGATACCCAGCTGACGGTGCTTTTCCAGCTCTGCAGCAACGGTTTCCGGGCTACCGTGCAGGCACCATGTCTTGATCCATTCACGGCTGAAGCAATCGGGGTGTGGATGCAACTCAACGCCGCTGATCTGCTCGGCTCGCTTGTTGAATTCATACTCGCGGTCGATCGCGCGCTTGTATGCCTTGAGGATTATCTGAAGCTCTTGCTCGGCCTGTTCATCGGTTTCTGCGATGTGCACGCATTGGTAGGTGTGAGTGGTCCAGGACAAGCAATGGTCAACCACCTGCTGGGTATGCCCGGCGGCCTCCAGGGCGTCGCGGTAGCGCGTGAAGTACCGACTAAGGTGCTCGAAGGGCTCGGCGCTGGCGGGTACCGGAGGAGTGAATGCAGGGATAAACGCCGGCCAGCCCATATCAGCGGCGCGCTGCATGCTGGTTTCACGCAGTGCCACTGGCATGATGCGATTGAACGGCCGCTGGAACGCCGTAGGTACGATGCGCTGTACCACTGCCCCTTTGTAATGGCTGGTCTCGAAGGTAATCGGCTCATCTTCGACGCGCTTGTCCCAAAGCCGTTGCACCAAGTCGAGGTTTTCCTGCAAGAGAGCCGATGCTTCCTTGTAGTTCACGCCAAAACCGATCATCTCTTCAGGTGTAGTACCGCTGCCGATACCTACCAGCAGGCGGCCCTCGGTCAACTGATCGAGCAGGTTGACACGTTCGGCAAAACGCACCGGGTGATGCAACGGCACAGTGGTAACAGACATGCCAAAGTGCACGCGTTTGAGCCGACTGGCCAGATACGCGGCGAACATGAACGGGTCACTGGACATCGGTGCGTAGCCCGTGAAGTGGTGATCGGGCATGAAAATCGCGTCGAAACCCAGGGTTTCAGCCTGACAGGCGTGATCGATCAACGCGTCCATGACCGCCTTGTCGTCTTCTGCGGCGGTGGAGCGGCCTACAAGGAACACTGAAAAACGCATAGAAAAACCCTTCTTATTATTGAATCGGAATTCTGATTCTAGATAATTGTCGAAATTAGACCTGAAGTACGGTGCCAGGGAAGATCTCAGAACACGTGCGCCAACGTCTGCAGCACTGAAAACAAGCCGTCATTTGACAGCCGCGAGAGACAAGGATGGAGGATGGTAATGGGAGCCATGGAATAATTACCTTTTCTTGTTATGCGTGAGCAATCCACCTAAATAGAATGCACGTTCTATTTGCAGAAAATAGCAGCTCGTCCAAAGCTCGTCAACACGTCCAGATGCCCGCTAATGTATGACCTTCGCGACACAATCTTTCTTGCAGCAGTTAAAATCAGCGTTTCATTTCCAACCAGAGGCAGATCCATGTCCATTGCGCCTGGCGCCAAGCAACCCAAACAAGACCGCAGTCGAGCCTCCCTTGAGCGCCTGATGGCCGCTTCACGTGAGTTACTACGCGATGGCACGTTTGAGCAGCTCACCATCGGCGCGATCAGTAAGCTCTCAGGGGTCTCGGTGGGGTCAATCTACGCGCGTTTTCAAGGCAAGGATGATCTGTTCCTGGCGGTAATGACCAATGTACTTGCCGAAATCGATGCGGAGTGGGCCACCCTCTTAAGCGCCTTACGCGCGCGCGAGCTGCCACTCGACAAGCGTGTGCCTGCAGTGGTGGAGATGCTCGCCGAACACCTCAAGACCCATGCCAACCTGTTGCGTCCGCTGATGGGCCGCGCATCGGACAAGCACGTCGCCAATTGCGGCAAAGCCAGCTACCTGAAAGCTGCCCATGGTTTTCAGAGCCTATTGCTGGAGTGCTGCGCTGATATCCGCCATCCGAATCCGCCCCATGCGGTAGAGGCGTGCTTTTCGATCACCTATGCCGCACTGGCACGATTCCTGGGGCTTGGCTCTGCGGCCGAAGCCTCTGGCGAGGGTAATTGGGAACAATTGAAAAAAGACCTCGGCATCATGTGTCGGGGTTTCCTTTGCCTGGAAATGGACCACAGTTGATCGGCTTTGCCTTGGTTTGCCGCGCGCAGTGCCCACTTAGCCGGGTCGAGTGGCAAGATATCGACATCCTGCTCTCCCCAATCCAGGTTCACCGATGCGTACCACTGCCTCAGGGGCTTCTTCGGTGATGCACGCCGCGCGTTCGGAGAGTTTGCGGTCTATCACCCTGTTTGAATAGCGCTGCATGAATTCGTCAACGTCAGGTAGCAGCGTACGGAGGCACCAAGGCTCGTACGTATTGATCGCATTCACGGCACGCAAGCTCTGCTACCAACCGAATAGCCTCGGACGAGTGCGCTTGGGTATAGCTTACAACCAACGGCTGGTTGGGGATTGCCAGCCCGCAGTCCACCAGCCTCACTTGACCCGACTCGATGGCATAGCGCACCGGCGCAAGAGGAACAAACGCGTTGCCAAAACCAGCCTGAACCAGTTGCACCAGTGCGGATATCGAACTGACATGGTGCGTCTTGCCGACCGGGAGGCTGAACCTGCGGTAAAGCTCTTTAAGGACCAGATGGGGTTGTGAGTTCTGGCTCATGGTGATGGTCGGCTGCCCCAGCAAATCCAGAATGGGTTGCTGGGCACTGATCATCGCCTGGTTGCTGACTATCCACCCTGTGGCAATCGAGAGGCAGGGAATGCTGGTGATACCGTCACCTTCGATAGGATGCGTCTGCAGGGCGATATCGATCACCCCATCACGTAATGCCTTATGAACACCGGCGCTGGTTTCCGAGGTCAGCTGAACCTCGATACCCGGGTAAGTCGACTGCAGGCACTTCAGGAAGGCAATCAGCCAAGTATGCACCACGCTGTCTACCGCACCAATGCGCACTAACCCCAAAACTTCGTGACTGGGCCGACCCAGATGGCGGATCTCTTGTTCCAAATCCAGCATGCGCTCGCCATAGTCGACCAGCCGCGAGCCGACCGCAGTCAACTTGAGCTCTCGTGTTTCCCGCTCAAACAACCGAGCACCGATCTCTTCTTCAAGCGAAGCGATCCGGTTGGATATGGCAGCTTGGGTCAGGTGCAGATGCTCGGCCGCGGCTCTGAAGCTTTTCAGCCTTGCAATCTGTAAGAACGCCTCGATGAAACGCGTATTCATTGATTCCCCACGAACTCGATCCGGCGGATAGCCCCGCTACCAAGCGGGGCGTTCGATCTATGAATCGATGATCCATCAGAACAGGCTCAGTGGGTAGCTGATCACGAGGCGGTTTTCGTCGATATCATTACCAAAGGTTGAGCGGACAGTGGCGTTGCGCCATTTGATTGAGGCGTTTTTCCATGAGCCGCCCTGGATGACATAGGTGAGCTCACTATTGCGCTCCCATTCTCGTCCTTCGCCGCCGCTCGAAAGCTGAACTTGGTCTCCCCGGACATATCGGCTCATGAAGCTCAACCCAGGAACACCCCATGCGGCCAGATCCAGATCGTAGCGCAACTGCCATGAACGCTCTCCAGCATTGGAGAACTGCAGGATCTGAACGAAGTTAACAAGGTAGGGATCGGTTCCGTTTACGTACGGATAAGCATCGTGCCCGCTCATCTTCTGGAAGCCCAGACTCAATGTGTGGTGCTTCTGGCGGAACCCTACCAAGGCGCCCACTGCCCTGTTGTCGATGTCGCGAAAGTCCTCTACCTCTTCCGCCTTCGCCCAGCGCAAATCGAAAGAGAGGTGTCGATCCGCCGTGAAATCGACGCGCCCTTGGTAATTGGCCAGCGTGTGTTGGTAAATGCCGTCCAGCTTTCCGTAATAAGCCCGGACTTGGCTTTTGTCATTCAGCGCGTAATCCGCTCCGTACAGGGTGAAATCCTCGCTGCGCCCGCCATAGCGGCTGGTCAGCCGCTCCCAGTTAGATGAATCCAAACCCATCGTTTTGGTCACGCGTGCAGCCTGAAGGGTGAGGCCCGCCAGCTCACTGGATTCCAGCGTGGTGGCTTTGAACAGCCCAGGTAGCAGCCGAGAGTCGGCGCTTTGAAGCACGGGCTTACGAAAGGCCATGACGCCCGAGCGAACAAGCGTCTTGGAGTACTTCAATTTGAAGCTCGCGCCCAGTCGGCTGAATTCATCATCCGAACGTCCGTCACGCTCAGTTGGGAACATACCGGTGCCTGCACGATCTGGGCTGGAATCGAGTTTGAGGCCGGTCATGGCGACGCCATCGATCCCCAGCCCAAACGTACCTTGAGTAAATCCGGATTGGAGTGTCAGAACGGCGGCTTCACCCCACTCCCGTGCTTGGCTTTGACCGTTTGCACTGTTACCTCCAGGCTGGCGAAAGTCTCGATCGAAATACAGGTTTCTGAAGTCGACGTTTGCCCGGCTGTCTTCGAGAAAGCCACCGGCTCTCAGGTCCGTTGCAAAGGTCAAACACAGGACAGCAGGTACCACGGGCCAATGTGCACGCATGCAGCGACCTCTTCTTCTTGAATAGATGAATACCGCAGGAGGGAGTGCGCACGATAAGGTCGTGCGCGTGCTGGCATTCCCTTAGGAAGGGATCAGCCTTGCGATTGGCGCCCCGTAGCCTACAAGCTCGCCGTCGACCGGGCAGTAGCCGACCATGACGCCGGCAGCTTTCACTTTGACGGGTTGAAGGGACTCCCCAACCTGAATGAAGCCGATGATTGCACCCGCCTCGACAGGTTCGCCAACGGCCGCCAGAGCGACGCCCTGCAAAGGATGGGAAGACAAGAACCGGCCGGCCTTCGGAGCCTCGACTAAAGTATCCTGGCGACCCGGGACAGGCAGTTGAACCGGTTCCACGACAGATGTACGGGATTGTAACGCGAAGACCAGAACCACTGACCCCTGCTCAGTTTCGTACTCACATCTCGCAATACCTCGCCCCTGCAACTGCTCAATCAGTACCGCGAGTTCTTCAACGCTCATGAGGGCTCTCCGCAGACTGACCAAAGCCTTGTTCGAAAAGATGTTCCAGGTGATGGATGTTGTAGCCGCCAGCTGTGAACCCAGGTTCATCCATCAACCGTCTGTGCAGTGGAATGGTGCATGAAATCCCCTCCAGCACGGTTTCTTCTAGTGCCTGGCGCATCCTGTTGACGGCCTCCTCGCGGTTGCTGCCATACGTAAGTATCTTGGCCACCAGCGAGTCGTAGTGGGCCGGTACTTGGTACCCGGAATACAAGTGGGACTCGACACGAACTCCCGGGCCGCCAGGCGCAAGCCAATGGTCAACTGTGCCCGGTGCCGGCGTGAACCGCCATGGATCCTCGGCGTTGATGCGACACTCAATCGCGTGCCCGGTCACGGCGACATCTTTCTGGCCGAACGACAGAGGCTCCCCCCGGGCGATTCGCAACTGCTCCACCACCAGATCGATACCGGTCACCAACTCAGTCACCGGATGCTCGACCTGGATTCGGGTATTCATCTCGATGAAGTAGAAAGCCCCGTCTTCGTAGAGAAACTCGAAAGTGCCCGCGCCGCGATAGCCGATGTGCACGCAGGCGTCGACGCAGCGTTGCCCGATCTCTGCGATCGCCTCTCTTGAAACACCGGGGGCAGGAGATTCTTCGATCACCTTCTGATGCCGCCGTTGCATGGAACAGTCACGCTCACCGAGCCATACCGCATTGCCGAATCCGTCTGCCAGGATCTGGATTTCGATGTGCCGCGGATTTTCGAGAAAACGTTCGATGTAAAGGGCCGGGTTACCAAACGCACGATTGGCTTCTTCCCGCGTGGTGATCACCGCCTGAGCCAACTGGCTTGGCTCGCGGACGATGCGCATTCCCCGCCCGCCTCCACCACCTGCTGCCTTCACAATCAGCGGATACCCCACATGTCGGGCTATGTCAGCCACCGCCTGTGGGTCGCCAGGCAGAGCGCCGTTCGAGCCGGGCACGCAAGGCACGCCGGATTCCAGCATGGCCTTTTTGGCACTGACCTTATCGCCCATCAGGCGAATGGCTGCAGCGGTGGGGCCGATGTACACTCGACCGGAGCGTTCTACAGCCTCGGCAAAATCGGCACGCTCAGACAAAAAGCCGTAGCCGGGGTGGATGGCGCCCGCACCGGTTAGCTCGGCGGCCTCCAGCAGGCGACCGATATCCAAGTAACTTTGAGCCGAGGCGGCGGGGCCAATGCACAGTGCCTGATCGGCCAATTGCACATGGCGCAGATCGGCGTCTGCCGAGGAATGCACGGCAATAGTCCGAATCTGCAATGCCCGGCAAGCACGCAGGATTCTCAAGGCGATCTCGCCTCGGTTGGCGATCAAGACTGAGTCAAACATGGCCATCCTCCATCGATTGCAGCTCGAACAGCGGCGTCCCTGCCTCTACCGAAGCACCGTCCTCTACCAAGATGCGCACCACACGCCCGCTGCGCTCGCTTTCGAGCACGTTTAGCATCTTCATCGCCTCAATGATTCCTACCTGCTGGCCTTCCTCAATGACAGTGCCAACATCGACGAAAGCGGACTCATCCGGCGAAGGGGCGCGGTAGAAAATGCCAGTCAATCCGGCATCAATGGTCCAACTCGATTGGCGTGTCGGCGTTGCCATTGATGACTGCGCTTCAGGTGGGCGAGGCTGCAGGGGCACCGTCCACCCCGACTCTTTGACCAACCGAATACGGGTGCCGTCTGCCGAATATTCGATTTCACTCAATGCGCTGTTTTCGAGCAGGCTGACGAGCCGTTCGACAAGGGGTTTGTCCATCAGCGGGATCCCTCAGCGAAAGCACAAACCTGGACGCCGGCCAACTCCAAGGTCTTGCGTAGTACCCGTGCCATGCTGATTGCACCTGGCGTGTCGCTGTGCACACAGATGGTGTCGATATGAACTGGAAGCATGCGTCCGCTCACCGTTTCGATACCGCCTGCCTGAACCATGCGCAGCATGCGCTGGGCGGCGAAATCCACGTCGTGGAGCACTGCACCAGGCTCTTTACGATGAACCAGATGGCCGGCCTCGGTATAAGCACGGTCCGCGAAGACCTCTGCACGAGTTTCGAGGCCCATATCATTGGCAATCGGAATCATCAGTCCACCCGCGAATGTGACGCAGACGAGCGTGGGGTCGACGGCTTTGACGGCCTTGGCGATAGCCTTGGCAACCTCAGGGTCCGTTTGGGTGAGATTCCCGAGCGCACCATGGGCTTTGACGTACGTGATGGGGTGACCGGCGTAACTGGACAACGCCACAGCCGCACCGACCTGGTAGGCAACGAAGCGCTCAATTTCGCCGGTCGTGTGCGGAATCACCCGGCGACCGAAACCCCAAAGATCTGGAAAACCGGGGTGGGCCCCCACTGCTACGCCCTTGGCTTGGGCTTGGGCGAAGGTGGTAGCCATGATCTCAGGGTCGCCGGCATGCAGTCCGCAGGCGACGTTAGCAGAGGTAACGATGTCGAGGATCGCGTCATCGTCACCCATTTTCCAAGGACCAAAGCCTTCGCCCATGTCCGAGTTGATATCGATGCGTAAGGTCTTGTTGTTCATTGTCTGTTCCTCGAATCAGGCTGGTGGACTGACGTCCAGGTGTCGCTGAATGTTCGCGAGCGCCGCACGGTGCTGGGCAAGGGCTTCAATGCCTTCGGCCACAGTGACGAGCTCGAAATGAATGCTGCAACCGACGCCCGCTTGGGCGAGGCGCCAGAGGTCGCAATCGAGTACCGTGGCGATCTTCGGATAGCCGCCGCAGGTATTGGCTTCCGCCAGTTGCACGATGGGTTGCCCCGCTGGCGGCACCTGGACAGTGCCCGGCGCAATGCCATGTGAGAGCAATTCGATGGGTCGAAGGGTCTGCAGGGGTTGGCCCTGCAGGCGGTAACCGACGCGGTTGGCCTGCGGGGTGACTTCGTAGGGAGTGGAATAGAACGCGTCCAACGAAGCGGAGGAAAAGTCGTCAGCCTGAGCTGCCGCGATCGCCCGCACTGTCAGCTGCTGGCCGCGCATAGCCTCTGCATACTGCACACGCTCAAGGGGCAGGATGGCACGTCCTGGTAACGAAAGGCTTTGGGGCAATAGTCGAAGACGGTCACCACGATTGAGGCCCCGCCCTTCATGACCGCCGAACCCCGCCTTCAGATCTGTCGCGCGGGAACCCAATTGCACCGGTGCGTCAACACCACCTGAAAACGCAAGGTAAGCCCTGACCCCCAAGCGTGGTCGCTCAACCACTACCTGTTGGCCGGGCCTGATTTCCAGACAAGTCCAACTGGGTACGGGATGCCCATCCACGCTAAGTGCGCAGTGTGCACCGGTGCAACTGACGAGTAGCTCGCGTTCCGCCTTGAAACGGAACGGAAAGATGGTCACTTCAAGCCCTGCAGCGTTCTCCTGGTTGCCAACCAGCCAGTTGGCAATCATCAGTGCGGGCGCATCCATGGCGCCACTGCGGCTCACCCCCATCGCCATGCACCCCGAGCGCCCGAGATCCTGGACCAGGTTCAATGCACCACCACTCAGTACTTCGATCATGACGCGACCTCCCGAACCAGGAACCGAACTTGGTCGCCGGGCAACAGCAGGCATGGCTGCTGTCTTTGAATGTCGAACAGATCGACGTCAGTACGCCCTATCGCGTGCCAGCCTGATGGTGCGGTGCACGGCATTACTCCGGCCTGCGCACCACCAATAATCACAGTACCTTTGGCGAGCTGTGCCCGCGGGGACGCTCTTCTGGGTTTGGCCAATTCAGCGGGTAGCCCTGACAGGTAGGCGAAGCCGGGCATGGAGCCGACGCACGCCACCTCATAGGTTGCGTTACTATGACATTCGATCCACTGATCAATGCTGAACCCCGCGTGCTCGGCGAGCATGGCCAGGTCCTGAGCGGCTTCACCGCCGTAGCTCACCGGGATTTCCATAACCCTGGGGGTGGAAGGAAGCGCATCGGGATACAGCCAAAGGCTCTGAATCAATTGTTCAATCGTCGAAGGTGAACTAACGAACGGGTCAAACATGACCAACAGATTGTTCACCCCGAGCACCAATTCACTGATCTGTTGATCAGTTTCCAGTGCGCGCGCCAGTGAAAAAAACTTTCTTTGCACACTTGGCGAAAACACCGGCTGGGAACTATCAACAAGCACTGCACCACACCCTGACGGGCTAAACAATAATTCGGCGGCAGGCGTTTCAATAATGTCTATATCTCGCATGGCTTGATCCCACAGCGAAGTTTTGACAGGCAACCCCAATTGGGCATCAGGAAGTTGCCTGTCTATTTCGGATTATTCTTCCAACGGTTTCTTCGCGGTTTCACGTGCGAATGCAAGCGCTATCAAGGTGATGATCAGCCCGCCGGCGATATATAGGCTGACTGCGAACGAAGACTCGTATACCTTGAATATTCCCGTGATAACCAGTGGGGCCAGTCCGCTTCCGACAATGCCGGCCAAGGTATAGGCCAACGACGATCCGGCATACCTGACGCGAGTGGGGAATTGCTCTGTAACGAAAGCAGCTTGGGGGCCGAACATCATTGCTTGGAAGATCATGCCGACAATGACTGCCAGGCAGATGAGCACGGGGGATGCGGTATCCAGCAGCACGAAGAACACAAACCCCCAGCCAAGCGATAGCACTGCTCCCAATGCGTAGACCGGCCGGCGCCCCAATCGGTCGGAAAGCATACCGAACAGCGGAACACTGACGGCATGGAACACGGAACCGATAATCGTGGCAGTCAGCGCGGTAGAACGAGGTAAGTGCAGGACGTTGGTCACATAAGCGAGCGTGAATACCACCAGCAACGCGTAGACGATGTCCGAGCCGATACGTGCGCCGCCTGCGACCAGCAACCGCCGCCAGTGCCCAACGAACACTTCCCGCACCGGTGCGTCGACTTTGGCTTCCTTCGCCTCGATCGACTTGAAAACCGGTGTTTCATCTACACCCCGACGCAGCCAGAACCCGAGCATCACCAACAGGACACTGGACAGGAATGGAATACGCCAGCCCCATTCCTGGAACGTCTCGGGCGTCATGACGAAAGTGATCAAGGCAATGAACCCGGCACCCAACAGGGTCCCGCAGGCCGGACCTACCTGTGTGAAGGAAGCATTCCGACCACGATGGCGATCTTCGCCATGCTCCATGGACAACAGTACTGATCCGGCCCACTCCCCACCAATAGCTGCCCCTTGCAGGAAACGCAGCAGGACCAGAAGGATTGGGCTCCAAATACCCCAGGTTTCATAGGTAGGTAACAACCCCATCAACCCGGTCACCGTCCCCATCAAAATCAGTGTCGCCACCAAAACCCAGCGCCGGCCGAGCTTGTCGCCCAGGCTGCCGAAGACGATCCCGCCCAGAGGGCGCGAGACATAGCCTACCGCGTAGGTGGAGAACGCAATGACGGTACCCGCCAACGGGTCGAACGAAGGGAAGAAGATGACATTGAAGACCAGCGCCGCCATCAGGTTGTAGACCGTGAAGTCATACCATTCGAGCGTAGTCCCGATCGAGCTGGCAGCGGCGAGTCGCCTGATGTCGGCACGCTTGCCAGAATTTTCGCTGCTGATGGGGCCTGACTGATCCACGGATGCGATCGAAGTGTTCATCAACGCACCTCCCCGACCGAGTCCTTGCTCAGGCTCTGATACACGCCAAAATGGGTGCTACCGGTGGGCAAATGGATCAGGCTGGATTCGGCAGCCTGTCGCGCCGCACTTTCGCTGGCGCATTCCACGATGAGTATGGGAGCCATCGGCCGCGGGTTGCCGGCTTCCTGGGGCAACGGCAAGCTCAGCGCTGGCACCGGACTTATAGCGTAGCTCTGGATGTACCCTGGGATCTCGGCAAGTGCTGAATGAAGCGTGTTCAGCGAGCGAGGTTCAGTTGCTTCGGCTGCTGCGACGACTGCCACCCACTCCCCTCCAGGCTGGTCAAATTGCCCAAAAGCTTCACCGATGCGACGGGTGGGGTTCTGCATGAGCGGAAGCATTTTCCTGGACCAGACAGACTGGTACTTGAACGCCTGCGCATATTCCGGGCAGTCGAAGGCAGAGATGCCCTCTGCCCAATAGAGCGCGAGGTATTTTGGAAAATCGGATGGGGATTTAAAGCGTGTTGCCTTAATCACTCCGGCCATCGATGCACGGTCC